>JAAYQN010000035.1 GCA_012519285.1 Clostridiales bacterium | reverse complement strand
GCCTCGACCTTTCCCTCCAAAAAGCTGAACCTCGAGACAGATTCTGCCACCTCTTTTATGGCGTCGTAGCGGTGGGCAAAGCCGTCCTCCGGCCGTCCATCGTCCACCTCATACAGCCTCAAAAGCTCCCTCGCCGCATGGTACAGGGCGGATATGTACAGGAAAAACTGCTGATTTTGCCCTACAGGCTGGAAGCCGCCCTCTATTTTCTTTTCCACGAGCACTGCGTGGCGGCTGTCGACGTAGACCGAAATCAGTGCCCTGTCGCCCTTTTTGTTGTAAACCTCTGCCGCTATGCCTTCTCTCTGCGAAGGCACCGCCCAATATTTCTTATGGTTGAGCCTCAGGAAAATTCTCGCCTTCCTCTGGGTATGGGTGAGGGCGAGCAGGGCAACGGTAAAGAGAACGATTCCTGCCACCAGGCCCGCGGGAAAGGCTATGTCATCGGAGCTATTGAAGAAAAAATGCGAGATGGCGATAGGCAGCACCAGCAGTGCTCCCGGCAGGAGCACCGCCTTGACGCCGGGTTTAAAGCTCTTGGTGAAGGCGACAGAGAAACCATAACATGCCAGCGCCAGCCCCCCAAGGATGAATATCGTGCCCGCGCTCCCGTAGGCAATGCAAAGCGGTATGCCGGCAAGAAATGCCACCGCAAGCCACACTATCCCTATGATGAGGCCGACGGTCCATGCCCTCTTTGTGGCGGGGCTGAAGGCCATCTTTTGCGCCTTTAAGCCTTGGAAGGCTTCGGGATAGAGCTGCCTGTTTACGGCCTCTATTTCCTCGTTGAGCTTTTTCATTGATGGAGCCCTGTCCGCCAAGGCATCTATCGCCGCCTGCACCAGAACGGCAAGGCCGCCGCCGATTCCGCCCAAAAAACCCGCCTTGGCGCCGTTTTTTACGAGCACTATCGCAGCCGCGGCGAAAAGAGATATGTATGCGGCATAGATGATGAGGGATATCCTGATAACCGCCTTTCGCCTTAACTTTTTCCTTAAAGCCAACAGGTTTTCAAGTTGCCTCTCCAGCTCCTCGCAGATAGGCTCCGCGGGTTTTGTTTCAAGGCCGAATATATCCATTTTATCTCCTGATAAACCAATCAAGCCAATCAATTTTTATAGCCTTTAAAATGCCCTCGCGTCAGAGCTCGCCTTATCCTTGTGAAAGAGGCGCAGCAGGCGGTTTATGCGCTCGCACATCAGGTCGGCGAGCTTTTGCCTGTCCGCATACAGCTGCCTGAGTTTTGAGAACAAAATGGGCTTGTCGATGAGGAAGGTCTTTTCCTTCTTCCTGTAATATGACACGTACACGGGCAGGTCAATTCCCTCTTTTAAACACGCGTCTCCTATCACCGTAAAGCCCGCGTAAAAGGACTTGAGATTGTCGTGGTAGCCGTCCCGGGAATCCTCGGGAAATATTATCAGGTTGTTTCCGCTCTTTACCGAATTCAAGCTCTTCTCGATGGTCTGCCGAAAGCGCGCGTCCCTGTAAGTGGGGATGAGCTGCAGCCCCTTGTAAAAGAGGTTGGCAAGAGGCGCCGCAATCAGGCAAAAGAGCTTTGCGAGGGTTTTGTTCCAGTGCTTTTTCTGCGGAAAGTACACTTCCGAGAGGTATTTGTAAACCGATTTAAGTCCGCAGGTCATCTCGTGCGCCCCCCAGAACCTGAAGCGCTGGGAAAAGTACAGCTCCCAGGCCAGTGGCGCTGATGCCCCCACGTGGTTGCTCAGGATGATGGCGGGCGTGCTTATCTTCTCCCCGAGGTAGACAAATTTGGCCCTGGGAATAAAAAGCTTGAGCACCTGCTTCAAACGCTTAAACCACGTGGGCCTCGATGCGTAGTTTTCTCTATCTCTCTTCATTGGCTGCCCCAAAATTTCAGATTGCCGAAATCGGCTGACCACTATATTCTACCACATTATAGCTGCGGTATCAATAAAATTTTTTGGAAGTAAAAAAGACGCCTTTGGTTAAAGAAGACGTCTTGCAAAAACCCATTTTTTCTCACATCTGGCGCTGCCTCAAATCCTCGCGACGCCGCACTTTCTCGCCGCGTCGGCCACAGCGCTCGCTACCGCCTCGCCCACTCTTCTGTCGAACGCCCTGGGGATTATATAGCTTTCGCAAAGCTCTTCGCCCGACACCAGCGAGGCTATGCCGTATGCGGCGGCTATCTTCATCTCCTCGGTTATGTCGCTGGCGCGCACGTCGAGCGCTCCCCTGAACACGCCGGGGAAAGCCAGCACGTTGTTTATCTGGTTGGCAAAATCGCTCCTGCCCGTGCCCACCACCCTTGCGCCCGCTTCTATCGCCAGGTCGGGCATAATTTCGGGAACGGGGTTTGCCATGGGAAAGACTATGGCGTCCTTTGCCATGCTCCTAACCATCTCGGGGGTGACGAGGTTTGCCGCTGAGACCCCTATAAATACATCGGCCCCCTTGAGCGCATCGGCGAGGGTGCCCTTCAGCTGTTTCCTGTTGGTGAGCTTTGCTATTTCCGCCCTTGCCTCGTTGCAGCAGTCCTGTCCCTCCGAGATTATGCCCTCCCTGTCGCATATTATTATATCCTTTACGCCGAAAGAAAGCAGCAGCTTTGCGATGGCTATCCCCGCGCTGCCCGCGCCGTTTATTACAACCCTTACGCTATCCATTTGCTTTTTGACGAGCTTGAGCGCGTTAAGCAAGGCGGCGAGCACCACTATCGCGGTGCCGTGCTGGTCGTCGTGAAAGACGGGAATGCCGAGCACCTCTTTGAGCCTTTTCTCTATTTCAAAGCACCTCGGGGCGGAAATGTCTTCAAGGTTAATTCCGCCGAAACCGGGCGAGAGAAGCTCGACCGTCCTCACGATTTCGCCGACGTCCTTTGTCTTAAGGCAAATGGGAACGGCGTCCACGCCGCCGAATGTCTTAAACAGCACGCATTTTCCTTCCATTACGGGCATGCCGGCCTCCGGCCCTATATCGCCGATGCCCAAAACGGCGGTGCCGTCGGTCACCACCGCCACGGTGTTC
>JAAYQN010000034.1 GCA_012519285.1 Clostridiales bacterium | reverse complement strand
TAAAGTAAGTGTAGGTAAGGTCGGTGAAAAAGAGATTGACTTTGTATGCGAAAAAAATGGCAAATTGCTGTATGTACAAGTGTGCTATTTATTGGCAAGTGAAAAGACGAAGGAAAGAGAATTTTCCGTATATGATAACATAAAGGACAACTATCCTAAGTATGTAGTATCTATGGACAAGTTTGACATGAGTAGAAATGGCATTATTCATAAAAACATAATAGATTTTTTATTAGACTTTCCAGAATAACAAATAATATCGTGAGGAGAAACAAAAAACATCCGTTTTGTTTACGGATGTTCGCGGATGTTCGATTTTTTTGGTGACCTCAAGGGGATTCGAACCCCTACTGTCGCCGTGAAAGGGCGGTGTCCTAACCTACTAGACGATGAGGCCATCAATTTCTTGGTAGCGGCGGTCGGAGTCGAACCAACGACCTGCCGGGTATGAACCGGCCGCTCTAACCAACTAAGCTACGCCGCCAAATTTAAAGCAGCTAAACGGGGTTAGCTGCGTCATTTCGACTGGTTGCGGGGGTGGGATTTGAACCTCACGACCTCCGGGTTATGAGCCCGACGAGCTACCTGACTGCTCTACCCCGCGACGATATTAAGCTATGATATTTTATATTATTTTGCCGCTTTTGTCAATTGTTTTATGCCGGCTTTTTTGAAAACCCGCCCCTTTTGGCATTTTTTGCAAATTGCAACTACAAGTGCAACGGTTAGTATAATAAGTTCTTTCAGTTTCCTTTACCCCTTAAGTTTGGCATATTTTGACCAGTTACCTGAACACCTTAAGCTGGTTCTGCATGAGCAGGCAGTCTAAATTGACGCTCCTTATCAGCTCGCCATCCATGTTGACGGCGTCCTCCTCGTCAAGAGACTTTAGCCAGACCCGCTTGCAGAGGATGTTTTCCACGAAATCGTACTTCAAAAGCTTTCCCCTCAGCATACCGAGCAGCGCCATCGGTATCCTGCTCTTTTTCATCTTGTTGACTATTATCACGTTGAGGTAGTTGTCCTCTATGCTCGATAAAGGGGAAATCGGCATGCCGCCTCCGAAATACTTGCCGTTGCACACCGCAACTATCATCGCCGTCCTTTCCTGCTCCTCGCCGCCGTCAAAACTCAGCTTAAACCGGTACCATTTGAACTTGAGAAGGGTTATTATCAGGGATATCAGGTACTGTAGCTTACCCTTGAAGAGCTTCATCCTGTTGCAGCGCTCCAGCACCGCCACATCTAAGCCCATCCCCGTCACGTTCATCACCCTCTTGCCGCCGTTTACCTGGATGTAGTCCGTGAATTTTGGAGAGCCTTCAAGTATCAGGCTCATGGCTTTTACGGGCTCAAACGGCAGGTTGATGAATTTTGCAAAATCGTTGCCCGACCCGCACGGGATAATCCCCATGTTGCAGCTCTCAAAGTCGGCAAAGCCGTTTAAGACCTCGTTTACTGTGCCGTCGCCGCCCATCGCTATGATGTTCTTGCTGCCCTCTATCGTCAGCTCCCTGGTGATCTCCGTGGCGTGCCTCGGGTACTGCGTATAATGGACGTGGTATGATACTCTTCTTTCGTTCAGAAACTTCCTTATTTTTTCTATCGCCGACAAAGTCTTGCCTTTTCCCGCAACCGGATTCAAGATAAAATGATACATATAATGATACATATGTTGTATTTCCCTGCGAAATTTACTATAATAAGTTAAGGTTAATATCTTTCTGTTTAATATTATAACAAAATCCACAAAAAGTAAAGTATAAAGATGTCCCAAATAGAAACGCCTCAAAATTTGATTAAGCTCGCAAAAATGCTTTCGCAGCCCCTCTACCTTACCGGCGGCTACGTCCGAAACTCTTTGCTCGGCCTCGATAAGGGGGACATTGACATATGCTCCGCCCTTGCTCCCTGGGAGGTGGCGGGGCTGATAGAGGGGACTCCCTTTGAGGTGGTGGCATCTTATAACCAGCTCGGCACCCTCAAGATAAGGGCGGGAAGCGAGAATTACGAGTACACCGCCTTTCGCAGAGATTACTACGGGGAAGGGGGGAGCCACAAACCGGAGAAGGTGGAGCTCTGCTCAAGCCTTGAGGAAGACGCAAAGAGGCGGGATTTTACGGTAAACGCCATCTATTACGATATTCTGGGAGAAAAGACACTAGACCCCTTAGGCGGGCTTGAGGACCTGAAAAAGCGGCTTGTCAGGGCGCACGACCCCGAACTCATCTTTCGCTCCGACGCGCTGCGCCTCTTGCGCATGGTGCGCTTTGCGTGCGAGCTGGGCTTTGATATTGATGAGGACACTTACGCCGCCGCGGCAAAGTACGCCAACCAGCTAAAAGACATAGTGCCCGAGAGGATATTCGATGAGTTTTACAGGATACTCCTGTCCGACACCAGATACTCTAATCCCGGTTTTCCCCATTACAGGGGGCTTCATCTGTTAAAGGACCTGGGGCTTTTGCCCCTCATACTTCCCGGAATAGAGCTTTGCTACGGCGTGCCCCAGCGCTCGGACTTTCACAGGTACGACGTGTTCGAGCACATCGCTCAGACGGTGAAGTTCTCCCACCCTTCAGTTCGCCTCGCTGCCGCGCTACACGACATAGGCAAAGGCATCTGCCACAGGGCTCAGGGCAACGCCTACGGCCACGAGATTGTGGGGGCGGAGATGGCGGAGCGCATCCTGGGCCGACAGGGATTAAAGTGTCCGAAAAAGCTCGTCGACGAAATGGTTTTCCTGGTAAGGTACCATATGTATGACCTCAAAAACCAGACCTCGGAGAACAAGGTAAGGATGTTCATTGTCAGAAATTTCCCCCTCATCTGCAAGCTCATGCTGCTCAAGCAGGCAGATTTTCTGGGCTGCGGCAAGGAGAGCGGGTTAAACCCCACCGTGAAAAGGTGGCAGGCCATTCTGGAAAAGATGAGGCGGGAGAAAGCGCCCTTTTCGCTGAGGGAGCTTGAGGTGGACGGCAGGAATATGCTGGGGCTGGGCTGTCTGCCGACTCAAATATCAAAGGTCTTGGACAAGCTGCTTGAGGACTGCGTATACAAGCCGAGTTTTAACAAAAGGGAGCTCCTGCTCGAGAGGGCCAAAAAGTACATCGATGCCGCATCAAAGGGCAGGCTTTAGGAGGGATGGATGAGGGCGGACCTGCACGTTCACAGCTATTACTCGGACGGGGAACATTCCCCCGCGGAGCTTGTAAGGGAGCTAAAGGAAAAAGGGATAGAGGTCGCCTCCCTTGCCGACCACGACAGCGTGGCGGGAATCAGCGAGTTTATCGGCGCGTCGAAAAAAGAGGGGATCGTCGCCATTTCTGGAATTGAGCTTTCCACCTTTTCCTTGGCGGAAATTCACATATTGGGCTACAATGTAGACATAAATAACCAAAAATTTTTTCAAGCCCTGGAAGGTTTAAGGCAACTAAGGCGCAAGAGGCTGCTCGAGATCTTAGAAAAACTTAAAGAATTTAAAATAGATATGCCCGAGGAAGAGGTGGCTAAAAAGGCGGGCAAAAGCGAGTCGGCGGGGAGGGTGCACATCGCCCGTGCCCTTACCGAGAGGGGGATATGCGGCTCGGTTGCCGAGGCCTTTGACAAGCTGCTCGGTTACGGCAAGCCCGCCTACGTGCCATCACACAGGATTTCGCCGAGGGAAGGGATAGAGATAATAAAGGCGGGGGGCGGAAAGGCGGTGCTCGCCCATCCTTTTCTCACAGGGCTGGAGCCGCAAGGGCTTGCCTGCCTCGTCAGGGAGCTTAAAAGCTGCGGCCTCAACGGTATTGAAGCTCAGTACTCTACGCATACTATTGGCGAAACGCAGTTTTTGCTAAAGCTTGCTAAAGCTGAGGGGCTTATTGCCACGTGCGGCTCAGACTACCACGGAGAGGCCAGGGAACGCCCCATAAAGGCTTTTGAGCTTTCCGAGCAAGACTTTAAGGGATTGATGAGCTGAAAAACCTGCTGCGCTAAAGGAGAAAACCGCCTTGCGAAAGACGACGGCTGTAAAGGTCATGGCAATACTATGCTTTTCCCTGATAGGCTCCCTTGCCCTTTTTCTCAGCGCCCGGAGCGCTTCCGCCAGTCCGGGATACAGCGACATTTACGGCATAAAGCTCACGCTGCGCTACGGCGACAGAAAGTGGGAGTTTAGGTATCCTGACATCGTATACTCGGACGGGTTCGACGAGGGGATAGAAGGTTTTGAGAAGGATTTCCGCGGCAGGATAATGAGGGAGAGGCCCTTCAGTTGCTGCTACGACCTCGCGGACGCATACGGCAAGCTGAGGCAGATCGCCGCGCAGATCGAGTGCGAACCCGTCAACGCCAAGGTGAAGTTTTTCCCCGACCGCAAGGGCAAGTTCGCCATAAAAGAGGACAAAAAGGGCAGAAGGGTTGACATAGAAAAGCTCTATTCCCAGATAAAGAAAAGCCTGTCAAAGGGTGTGAGCGCAGAGGTAGAGATTGTCCCCAAGCTCATCGATCCCGAGATAACCGCAAAAAAGCTAAAAAGAGCCACCGCCGTAAGGTCGGAGTTTTCCACCGATTTTTCGAGCTCTCCGCCCGAGAGGAAGCACAACATAGCGCTCTCGCTCAGGCAGTTCAACGGCCTCATCGTGTGGCCGGGGGAAGAGGTTTCCTTCAACGCCGTGGTGGGCCCGAGGACGCAGGAGAGGGGCTACAAGGTGTCAAAGATTATCGTGGGCGGCGAATTCGTGAAAGGCTTTGGCGGCGGGGTTTGCCAAAGCTCCACCACGCTCTACAACGCCCTGCTGCTCGCCGACATAAAGATAACCGAGCAGCACCGCCACACCCTCGCGATTTCCTATGTCCCTCCCTCCTTTGACGCCATGGTCAACATCAGCACCGCAGACCTAAAGTTTTTAAACGACAGCGGCAACTTCATCTTCATAAAGGCGTGGACGGAAGGCAACAGGGCATACGTGCGCATATACGGCGAAAAGCTCGTTTACACCATAAAGAGGAGGAGCACAGTCCTAAAGGTTTACGAAAAACCCAGGGAAAAGGTGGTGGTGGACTTTGAGGGCAAGTACAGGGACATCTACGAGGGAGAGAGAAGGGTGATCATCCCCTCAAAGCCAAAGATAGAGAGCATGGGCGAGCTGCTTTACTACAAGAACGGCCGCATAGTAAAGATAAAGCCCATAAGGAGAGATGTTTACATGCCTTTAGTGGGAAAAGAGGTTGTCGGCACTGCAAAGAGGCCGAAGAGGTAAAAAGCGCGAGCTTTAAAGCCGGTGATACAATGATTTATGAGGAATACGGTGATCTCAAAAACCCCACGGTGATTTTTCTTCACGGGGCGATGGCATACAAATCCTTCATGAGACAGAGGGCGCTCTGCGACAGCTTCCATCTGGTATTCTACACGCTGCCCGGCCATGCTTCGGACAATGGCAGGGATTTTGATTGCGAGGCGGCGGCGGAGGAAGTTGCCGGACTGGTACATATCCTGGGAAAAGGCAAGGTGCACCTCGTCGGCTTTTCCTTGGGCTCGCAGCTCGCCCTCATGGTGGCAGAGAGGCATCCGGAGATGCTCGAGAGCGTGGTGATAGTCAGCCCCCTGATAGATCCGACGAGGTTTGACCGCGCTAAACTTCTTATCTCCATGCGGCTCATTGGCTTTTTGTCAAAGCTCGGCCTTACCTGCCGCCTTATCGCTTGCATGATCGGGGTGAGGGGGGAGGATTTTGAGAAATTCAAGAGGGAGCAGAGCGGGCAGAAGGTGAGGAAGCTTTCATCACAGATATTAAAAAGGCTGCTCAAAAGCTCCGACCTAAAGAATATCGAAAGACCGCAGGCGAGGGCGCTCATCGTGGCGGGAGGAAAAGAGAGCCCTTCTTTTTTGCGCTCGGCAAAAAGGCTCGCACGCCTTCTCAAAAACTCCCATCTCCTGATTTACGAGGACGCCGCGCACAATATACCATACAAATTTTACGGGAGGTTCAACGGCGACCTGAAGCTGTTTTTGGAAAATGGAAAACAGGGATTACATTGAATGGAAAAGACGCCTCGACTTTTCGGATGGCGAGGTGGAAGAGGACAGCTTTTCGGGCCATCTGCGTTTCGGCACGGCGGGAATCCGGGGCGTTATGGGCATAGGCACAAACCGCATGAACGCTTACGTGGTAGCAAGGGCGGCAAAGGCGGTGGCGCTTTATCTCGGCAAGCTCGGCGGGGGGAGCGTGGCGGTCTCCTACGACAGCAGGATAAAATCGGAGGCCTTTGCCAAAACGGCCGCGGAAGTGTTTTGCGCAAACGGGCTGAAGGTTTATATTACAAAAGGCGTGGGGATAACGCCGCTTTTGGCATTTTCGGTGAGGAAGCTTAAATGCTCTGCGGGAGTAATGATAACTGCGAGCCATAACCCCCGACAGTACAACGGCTTTAAGGTTTACGACCATAGAGGCTGCCAGATAGGCGACGATTACGCCGAGGCGGTGTGGGAGATAATGGGGAATTTGACTTACTTCGGCATAGAGCGGGCGGATTTTGATGAAGGGCTTAAGGCTGGAAACATCGAGTATATAGGGCAGAAGGTAATAGACAGCTACCTTGAGAGTGTGCTGGGGCAGGGCTTTAAGGATTGCAAAGGAGTGAAAGTTTGCTACACTCCCCTAAACGGCGCGGGAGCGGATTATATGGCGAGGCTGCTCTCTCGCCTCGGCGCCGAGGTGGTGATGGTCAATGAGCAGGCCCTGCCGGACGGAAGGTTTTCCACCTGCCCCTATCCAAACCCCGAGATGGAAGAAGCCTATGGTTTGGCGATAACGCGTGCCGAGGAGGAAGGCTGCGACATAATAATTGCAAACGACCCTGACGGCGACAGGATAGGCGCGATGTGCAGGAGTGGCGGTGGCTTTAAACTGCTTTCCGGCGACGAGATAGGTGTGCTCTTGTGCAGCTTTCTGCTCGAGCAAAGGGCGAAAAAGGGAAAGACAGACGGCGGCGTAATAGTGAGGACCGCCGTTACCATGCGCCTTATAGACAAGATAGCGGCGCATTACGGAGTAAGGGTGGAAGAGACCTTTACGGGCTTTAAACACATCTGCAGGATTGCCTCCGTCCTCGAGGAGAGAGGGGAAGGGCATAAGTTTATCGCGGGTTATGAAGAGAGCAACGGCATATGCGTCGGCACTTACATATTCGATAAAGACGGCGTCGCCGCCGCCGTGCTGCTTTGCCAGCTCGCCGCGCAGCTGAAAGAAGAAGGGAAAACTTTCTTCGACAAGCTGGAAGAGCTTTACGCAAAGTTTGGCATGGTAAAGAGCAGGCAGAGGAGGATTAAGGCGGACGGCCCGCGCGGCAGGGAGAAGATAAAAAAGGTCATGGCCGCATTCCGCTCGGTAAAGAGCTATGACTGCGGCGGGCTTAAGCTGCTCTTTACGAGGGACTTTCTCAGTGAGCAGGGCTACGATATGGCGATTTTGGAATTTGATGGCGGACACTCACTCGCCGTCCGCCCCAGCGGCACGGAACCTTTAATAAAGCTCTACCTACACGCCTCGGGAGAAGACTGCAAACAGGTATTTGACGCACTGAATAAGTTTATTGACGAGACGGTAGCCGGTATAGTTTAATGCCATAAAAATTCCGTCCCGCATAATTTCAACAAACATATGTTTGGCTTATTAAGCGGAGGAAATCCGATTGAAATGATTTGTAAGGAGCAAGATAAGGCTTTATCAGAAAGTAATTGCAATGTTGTTTTAATAAAAAACAATGTTACGGGTATCAGCGCAGCAATAAAGGATAGTCAATATTTTTTTTGAAATTTGTTTTTTGGTGGAAAAAAATAAAAAATTTTAAAAATTATACAAGCTTCAAGGCTACGCTTTGAGAAAAAGGGGGGTAAGGAAACTCCCCTGCTTTTTTTGTGTGCAAAAAGCTCCAGTGAATTGTAAGCGCGTCGCTTATCGCCTGCGCGATGTTCACCCCAAGCTCGTTTATCTTTCGCTCACGCACCGAGGCTAGTGCCACCACGCCCTCGATGCTCAAGGAGTTTACGTTTACCGTCAGGCAGAAGTCGCCTATCATGGGAAGGTCGCACCCCGCCGACGCCGCGGGTTTTAAGCCTCCCCTGTAAATGTTTATCATTCCCTTTTCCTCATCCATTCCCAGCGCTGCGTCTATGGCGAACAGCTTGCCTTCGTGATTTTTCCTGATAAAGTCGTGCGCCTCGAGTACGTTTTTTCTCGTTACCGGCCTTTCCAGCGTGCCGTACACGAAGGCGCGCGAATCATGTTTTCTTACGAGGAGCTGCCCGATCGCGGGCCCCAGCCTGTCGCCGCAGAGCTGGCTGCTGCCTATGCAGAGGAAAACGGGCGGCCGCTTCTCGCCCCATATCAGCTTTAGCACTTCCGCCGTCACAATGTATCTGTATCCGGGCAAAAGCGAAGAGATCTTTTTCATGTAAACAGGTTTAAAAACCTACTTTTTTGAAATCATTATGATTATTGACGGCAAAAAAATTCTTATACATTTTTTTGTGTTAACATTGACGAGGAGAGCTAAATGTTGTATAATGACTTTACAATTTACATCTTTAATTTCATAGGAGGGGAAATGGAACAGTTTACATACGTTGATATTGGCATTATTGCCTTTGTTGTAATATTCTTCTTTATTGGGTTGAAAAGGGGCTTTATCGATTCCGTGCTGAGCTTGATCGGCGGGCTGGTATCCCTCGCCGCCGCCATACTTCTCGCGCAAAAGGTTGCCGAAGCCCTCTATCCCGTCTTTGACATGGGCAATTCAATTCAGAATTACGTTTCGGGATACCTGACAAATCTCTTGAACCCGGAGGGTTTGGAGAACAACGTGTTCACCGTCCCCATCGGCGATAAAGAAAACCTTAAGCCGCTCTTGATGGAGGCCATCTCAAAGCTGGGGCTACCCCAATCCTTTACCGACTCCATTAGCGATTCGCTGGCAAGCGCCATAATTAACGGGCTTTCGACCGACGCCAACTTCGCCATGCTCACCGAAAAATCGCTCGTCGACGTGCTGTCGCCCGTCATCACGCAGGCCATAATGCTCGTAATTGCGGTGCTGGCAACTTTCATAGCGATAAGGATTGCGGTGGCCATAATCGAGGCCATCTTCAAGGCTGTGCTTCACACCTCGAGGTCACTGCGGAGCATCAACAGGCTGCTTGGCGGAATCGTCGGCCTCGCGGAAGGAGCGCTCGCCGTCATTGTCGTGTTCACCATTGCTTTCTTCATCCTCGGCGGAGTGGAGCCTAACAGCGGCAACCAGGACATAAAGAGCCAGGTAAGGACGGCGATCGAACAGTCCAAGATAGGCAAGATGATTTACGACAACAACCCCGTGCCCAAGCTCATCACCGACAACATCAACATCGACAAGATATTGCAGGACCTTGGGATCGGTGGCATCCTTCCGAGCCCGTCGCCTTCTGTAAATCCTTCGGAGCAGCCGACGCCCGAGCCTTCGGCAGAACCTACTCCGGAACCTACTCCGGAACCTACTCCGGAACCTACTCCGGAACCTACTCTCGAACCTTCCCCCGAACCTTCGACGGAGCCTTAGCGCAGCGCTTTCTATCGATGAGCAACCTAAGGAAAGCCAAAAGCGGCTTTCCTTTTTTCTTTTTTGGAATGTTTCACGTGAAACAAAAAAGACTTTGATAAATAGGCAACTCTCTGTGATTTTGGAAAAACGCAAAAAGCGCGGGAAAATTTCTTTATCTCAAGTTAAAAGGGGACATGGTTTTAAACAGGCAAGGGAGCAATTTTAACGGGAAGGGGAAAATGGCTTTGAGTGAGAATTATGGCTTTTTGTTTTGAGTAACAAAGGATTTTGAAAAAGAGAAAAACTTAAAGTCGCCGACGCTGAAAAACCCATTTGGCAATGCTTTTTAGCACTTTATGGGGCTGAGCGGGGAAGAAGGTTTGATTAGTGGATTAAGTTTGACTATGTTTCACGTGAAACAAATTTCCCAAAAGGGCAATAATATTGAAGAGGCAATGGGCGGGTTTTACTTTGGCATCAGATTTTGATATAATTTATTGGGATATGAGGGAGTATATCCTGGAGCGCTTTAAGGAAGCGGGCTTTAATATAGAGGAAGGCCAGGCGGAGAAGTTCGCGAGGTTCTACGCGCTGCTCGCAGAATGGAACAGCCGTATCAACCTCACCGCCCTAACCTCTCCTGAGGATGTGGTGCTCAAGCACTTTATTGACAGCGCCTACGGGGCAAAATATATCGAAGAGGGCGCTATGGTGTGCGACGTGGGCTCGGGCGCGGGTTTTCCCTCCATCCCTCTCAGGATATTGAGGGGCGACATAAAGCTAACTATGGTCGACAGCGTGGGCAAAAAGGTGGACTTTTTGCGGGAGGCGGTAAAGCGGCTCGGCCTTGAGGAGTGCCAGTGTCTTCAGGCGCGCGCTGAGGACGCCGCGAGAGGCAGCCTGAGGGAGAGCTTCGACGTCGTTTGCGCCAGGGCGGTGGCGGGAATGAGCGCCCTGTGCGAATACTGCCTGCCGCTGGTAAAGGTGGGCGGCCTTTTTCTGGCTTACAAGGGCGACGCCGAACGGGAGCTTGAGGCGGCAAAAAATGCCATACGCATACTCGGCGGACAGATTGATAAGGTTGACAGATTCTTCCTTCAAGGCACTGACCATAAGAGAACGCTCATCCTGATAAGGAAGGTAATGCCCACGGACAAGAAATATCCCCGAGGTCAAGGAAAAGAGAAAAAGAATCCCCTGTGAAGGTCTAAAGCATAGGAAAACAAGCCGTACGGCAGAAGGTTTGTTGATAAGAAAAGAAAATGAAAACCAAATAATGTCGGTGCGAAAATGAAACAAAACAAACGTTCGGCAGGCAATAAAAAACAATGCCTGAAACATACATTCGGCGAATTCCCAAAGGCATGTAAGAAAAAAGCATAAATCTTTTGTTTAAAGAAATACGCAAAATACGGATGTTTGGGAAGAACAAAGCAAATAACTTTCGCATAAATATTGATATTTATCTATATGAGGGAATACGAAGTAATAGTGATAGGCGGAGGGCACGCAGGATGCGAGGCGGCGCTCGCCTGCGCCAGAAAAGGGCATAAGACGCTGCTTGCTTCCATCAGCCTCGACAACATAGCCCTGCTCGCCTGCAACCCTTCCATAGGGGGCACGGCAAAGGGCCAGCTCGTGCGCGAAGTGGACGCGCTGGGCGGGGAGATGGGGCTGGTCGCTGACGAGACCATGCTTCAGCTCAGGATGCTCAACAAGGGAAAGGGCGCGGCAGTGCAGAGCCTGAGGGCTCAGACGGACAAGTATATGTACCACCTCTGCATGAAGAGGAGGCTTGAGAACACCCCCAACCTCGAGCTTGCCACTATGGAAGTCACCGAAATACTTGTAAAGGGCGGCAAGGTCTTGGGGATAAGGAACGTCTACGGCGAGACGCTGCCGTGTAAGGCAGTCATAATTGCGTGCGGAGTCTGTCTCAATTCCGACATAACCGTGGGCGAGTACAGGGCAAAATCAGGCCCTTCTGGCTTTGCGAGGGCAAATTATCTCTCGGAGAGCCTCAATAACTTGGGCTTCAAGCTCAGGAGGTTCAAGACCGGCACACCCGCCCGAGCCGACAGGCGCACCATCGACTTTTCCGTCATGGAAAAACAGGAAGGGGACAGCGACATCTACTCCTTTTCCTTCCTTAATAAGCCTCAGGACCGCGAGCAGGTGCCCTGCTACCTGACTTACACCACCCAGAAGACCCACGACATAATCCGCGCCAACCTCCACAGGGCGCCAATGTATTGCGGCGCCATCAAGGGAAGGGGAGCGCGGTACTGCCCCAGCATCGAGGACAAGGTGGTGCGCTTTGCCGACAAGGAGAGGCACCAGGTGTTCATCGAGCCCGAGGGAGCCATGACCAACGAGGTGTACCTTCAGGGCGCGAGCACTTCCCTCCCCGTGGACGTGCAGCTCGAGATGTACAGAAGCATTATCGGCTTGGAGAACGTCAGGCTCACCCGCTACGCCTACGCCATCGAGTACGACTGCATAGACAGCCTCCAGCTTGAGCCCACCCTCCGCTATAAGGAAGTCGAGGGCCTGTACCTGGCGGGCCAGATCAACGGCACCTCGGGCTACGAGGAAGCCGCTGCGCAGGGGATAGTTGCGGGGATAAACGCGGCGCTCTACCTTGAAGGCCGCTCACCCTTTATCCTCGGCCGCCACGAGGCATATATTGGCGTTCTGATTGACGACCTTGTGACCAAGGGCGCCGACGAGCCCTACAGGATGATGACCTCAAGAGCCGAGCACCGCATTCGCCTGCGCCAGGACAACGCCGACGTGAGGCTCACCCCCAGGGGCAGGCAGGTGGGGCTTGTCGACGACAGGAGATGGGAGGCCTTTTGCAGGAGAATGGAGGATACCGAAAAGACGTTTAAGCTTTGCGAGAGCGCGCTCTCGGGGCAGCCGCTAAAGGAGCTTCTCGAGGAAAAGGGGGAGCCTCCGGTTTTGGGCGGCATAAAGCTCTCCCAGCTTCTAAAGAGGCCACAGGTAGAGATCTCCGACATACAGAGGCATTTCGGCCTCTTTGAGGGCATTGACAGGTTTATACTCGACTACGTTCAGAACGAGATAAAGTATGAGGGTTACCTGCAAAAGGAAGACCAGCAGATCGAGAGGATGGAAAGGTACGAAAACAGGGAGATACCGCCTGGCCTCGACTATATGAAGATGGAAGGGCTCCGCATCGAGGCGAGGCAAAAGCTTGCCCAGGTAGACCCACGCACCGTCGGGCAGGCCTCGCGCGTCTCGGGCGTGTCTCCCGCGGACATCGCCGTCCTCTTAATGTACATTACAAGCAGGGGCAAGAAGACATGAATGACACCATCTGCGCCATAGCCACCCCCATAGGCATAGGGGGAGTGGGCATAGTGAGGATGAGCGGGCCCAAAAGCTGTGAGATTTCGGACAAATTCTTCACCGCAAGGGGCGGCAAAAAGCCCAGCGGGTTTACCCCGTACAGGATGTATTACGGGACGCTTGACCTCGGCAGCTTTAGCGACAGCTGCCTGTGCGTGCGCTTTTCCGCGCCCAATTCCTTTACGGGCGAGGACGTGGTAGAATTCCATTGCCACGGCGGCGCCGCTTTGCTCCAAGGCGTGCTCAGGGCGCTGATTGACGGCGGCGCCAGGCTTGCCCAGTGCGGCGAGTTCTCAAAGAGGGCATTTGTCAACGGCAAGCTCACCCTTGCCCAGGCTGAGGGCATGATAGACCTTATAAACTCCAGGACCGAGGCGCAGCTTTCGGCGGCTTCCTCGCTGATGATGGGCGAGCTGTCGAGGAAAATTGAGAAACTGCAGGGGGAGTTCAGGCAGCTGCTCTCCCATATAGAGGTGTCCATTGATTACGCCGACGAGGGCATCGAGGAAAAAGGGCGGGAGGAAATTTTGACCTCTCTCAAAGGCATTTACGCCGAGCTGTCGAAGCTTGCCGCGGGGTACGGCAGGGGCAGCGCCATAAGGGAGGGCGTGAAGGTGGCGCTTTGCGGAAAGCCCAACGTGGGAAAGTCCAGCCTCTTCAATGCCCTGCTTGGCTACGAGAGGGCCATCGTCACCCACATCGCGGGCACCACGCGCGATGCCCTCGAGGGGGAATACGTCTACGAGGGGGCGCTGTTTAGGGTTTACGACACCGCGGGCATCAGGGAGAGCGCCGGGCTCATAGAGAGCAAGGGCGTCGAGCTCTCAAAGAAGTACATTCAAGAGAGCGACATCGCGGTATTTATCGCCGAGAGCGGGCAGCTCTCCGATGAGGACGAAGATATCCTGCGCCTCATAGAAAGCAAAAGGCACATAAAGGTAAAGAGCAAGGCGGATCTTGACCCCTCTTCAAGCGGCTTCGACATAGCCGTATCCTCGCTCACGGGCGAGAACGTCGACAGGCTTAAAAGGCTCATCTACGGGAGGACCATCGGCAAGGTGTACACCGGGGGACTGATACTTACCAATTACAGGCACTACGACGCCGTAAAGAGGGCAATGGCGCTGACAGAGGAGGTGCTTTCGGGAGGAAGCGAGCTCTTTCTGGATATGATAGCGCAAAGCTTGAGGCAGGCGTTCGAGGCGCTCGGCGAGGTGACGGGGGAAAGCTCCATCGAGAGCGTGATAGACGACATCTTCAGCAGGTTTTGCCTGGGAAAGTGAGCTTTTTCTTAAAAAGTTCGCCCTTTTGGCGCAAAAGGCCATCCTTTGCGATAATTGTTTGACACGCGTTTTAAATTAAAGTATAATAATAACCACGTGAAAACAGTCTTTTTTTATACTGTATAGAGAGGAATTTGCCATGAAGAGGACTTATCAGCCCAAAAAGAGGCAGAGGGCAAAGGAGCACGGCTTCCGCAAGAGGATGAAGACCAAGAGCGGGAGAAAAGTACTCGCGAGAAGGCGCAATAAGGGAAGGAAGAGGCTTACGGCTTGACGGGCGGCTTGGCTTTCTCCTTATAGCGTCTCTTAATAGCTGTATGTATTTGCCATACGGCTTTTTGTATTTTTTAACAACATGGAGAGGTTAGTGAAAGCGGTCTATCGCCTAAAAAGCTCGAGGGAGTTCGCCCACACATACAGGAACGGGAAATCGGCGGCCTGCAAGAGCCTCGTGCTGGTGTACGTGAGGACGGGCTCCGACAGACTGAAGGCGGGTTTTTCGGTTTCCAAAAAGATCGGCAAGAGCGTCGTCCGCAACAAAGTAAAGAGGAGGCTGAGGGAAGCGTTTTCAAAGCTAATACCGCAGCTTAGGCAGGACTACTATTATGTATTCATAGCCAGGAAGGGAATCGTCGAGGACGACTACAAGGCGATAGCCGATTCCGTCTCCTATCTCCTGAAAAAGGCAAACCTTTTTTTTAAATAACCTTTCACCAATGAAAATCTGCGCATAATTTTGCGAAAAAAGGGAAAACATTTGATAAAACTTAGCGCAATGCCAAAAGCCGAATGAAGCTCGTTCTCTTGTTTTTAATAAAGCTGTATAAGAAATTTATTTCGCCCTTGCTGCTGTCGGATTGCAGGTTTTATCCGTCCTGTTCGGCGTACGCCTCAGAATGCGTTCAAAAGCACGGCGCGCTGAAAGGGAGCCTGTTCGCCGCGTGGCGCATCTTAAGGTGCAACCATTTCAGCAAAGGCGGTTTCGACCCCGTGCCAGACAACTTCAAAGGAGATATAAAATGGGTTTTGTAGGCTACGCTTTCGCGTTCGCTCCCCAGCCTCTTGATGGTCTTCCCTATTGGGGGTGGCTGGGAGCCATACTCAACTTCATAAACGGCCTAATCGGCAACGCCGGCTGGACGATGGTAATATTCACCATACTGCTCAAGCTCGTCACCCTGCCCCTCGATTTCGTGAGCCGCTACAAGATGAAGAAAAATTCCATGATAATGGTTGATTTGAAGGAGCAACTCGAAAAGCTCGAAAAGCAGTGCAAGGGGGACAAGCAGCTTTATAACCAGAGAATGTACGCCCTGCTCAAGAAAGAGGGATATTCCGCGGGCGGCGCCTGCCTTCCCACCATCGTAACGCTGGTGCTTTTCTTCTTCGTGTTCAGCGGGCTCAACCAGTACGCCACATACAGGAACGCGCACACCTATAACGAGTTAGTCATCGAATACAATCAGATGGTAACGGACGAGGTAGACGAAGAGGAGATAGAAAAGAGGCTAATTGAGAGGTATAACGAGCTCAATCCCTCATGGTTTTGGGTCAAGAACCCATGGAGGCCCGACATCGCCTACGCCGAGGGCTTTTTCAACTTCATAGCGGGCATAAACCCCATCCCCACCTACGAGGAGTTTACCCATACCGAGCGCAAGTCAAACTACGGCGTGGGGGCCATTCAGATACCCGCCACCGACTACAATACCGGAAAGGATGACTACGAGCGCATAATGGGCCCGATAAGGGAGAGCAAGGGCCAGGGCAACGGATACTATATCCTCATAGTTATGGCAGTGGGGATATCCTTCCTTTCGCAATATATCACGCAAAAGACCCAGGGGCAGCCCTCCGCTGACTCCAGCATGAACATGGAATCCACGATGAAGTTCATGATGATATTCTTCCCCATAATGCTGGGCTTCTTCGCATTCTCGTATTCCACGGTGTTCACGCTCTACATCGTCACCAACTCCATTTTGAGCCTTTTGACCACCCTTTTGATAAAATATATCGTCGAAAAGAAGATGAAGCAGCTCAAGGAGCAGAGGCTGGCTGCCGTCAAATACAGGAGACAATAAGTATGAAGAGTATCGAAGTAAAGGCCTCCTCGGTAGAGGAGGCGATAGAGAAGGGACTCGCCGAGCTCGGCATGCGCCACGACGAGGTGGACATAGAGATAATCGAGGTGGGCGGGCTGTTCAAAAAGGCCAAGGTGCAGCTCACCGTCCGACCTACCGAAGGGGAAAGGGCGCTGGAGTTTGTCAGACAATTGCTCTTTAGGATGGGCCTTAAAGTTGAGGCCGAGTTTGCCGAGGACAACGAGAAAGCCGAAATCCGCCTTTGCGGAGAGGACAGCGGCAAGATAATAGGCCGCAGGGGGGACTGCCTCGACGCCGTGCAATACCTAGCGTCGATGATAGCCAACAAGGAAGGCGAAGCTTACAAGAAGATTATAATAGATTGCGGCGACTACCGCCAAAAGAGGGTGGAAACCCTCGAGAAGCTAGCCAGGCGCCTTGCCGACAAGGCGGTGGCAAAGGGTAGGAAGATAGCCCTTGAGCCCATGAACCCCTTCGAGAGGAGGGTCATTCACACCGCGTTGTCAGACAACCCCGACGTGACCACCGAGAGCGAGGGCACGGAGCCCAACAGGTTCGTCGTGGTAAAGCCAAAGGTGCAAAGGCCGCAGAAAAAGAGGCCTCCTCAAAGGAGAGGGAAAGATAATACGAGAAAGGCAAAGCCCGGCCGCTCCGCCGCCTCAAAGCCTAAGGGATTTTTGGGCTTCGGCGAGTACCTCGGCAATTCCAGGACGGGCGCCGAGGACTCTTTTGACCGGGGCGGCACAGGCGGCGTAAAGGAATGAGCGCTTAATCTTTTATATTATATGTTTATTGGGAGCGTTTTGGGCCATGAAATTTATAGGGGTTGACCTCGGCGGGACAAACATAAAGGGCGGAATTGTAGATGGCGACGAGGTGCTCGTAAAAGACGAGATAAAGACGGGAAAAGAGCAGGGCGCCGAAAAGGTCATTGACAACATCGCCGAGATAATAAAAAGGATGCTTTTCCAAAGCGGCCTCAGGCTTTCAGACATCGCGGCGATTGGGGCGGGCCTTCCCGGCATGATTGACAGCTTGAGGGGAATGGTGCTTTACAGCAACAACCTGCGCTGGGTCAAGGTGGACTTTGTCAAGAGCCTGCAGGTCCGCCTTGGCGGCCCTGTGCCCATATTCATCAGCAACGATGCCAACGTCGCGGCGCTCGGCGAGGCTGCCTTCGGCGCGGCGAGGGCATTTCCCGACAGCTTGCTCATCACGCTCGGGACGGGCGTGGGCGGCGGCGTGATAATAGGCGGCAAGATATTCGAGGGCAACATGGGCGCCGGCGCCGAGCTCGGCCACATGGTGATAAAGGCGGGAGGCTGCAGGTGCACCTGCGGAAGGAAGGGCTGCTTCGAGGCGTACAGCTCCGCCACCGCGCTGATCAAGCAGACAAAAAAGGCCATGTTAAGGGACAGAAATTCACAGCTGTGGACAATCTGCGGTGGAAATGTGGATAACGTCAGTGGAAAAACCGCTTTTGACTGCTATTACAGCGACGAGACCGCAAAAAAGGTTGTGGATAAGTACATAGGTTACCTTGCTGAAGGGCTGTCCAATCTCGCAAACATATTCCGCCCGCAGGCGATAATACTCGGCGGGGGCATAAGCAAGCAGGGCCAGTTGCTCATCGACCTTCTCAAGGAACCCTTTGAGAGCGGGCTGTTCGGCACGGTGCTGGGGCCCCGCGTGGAGCTGAAGATTGCCGAGTTAAAAAACGACGCGGGCTTTTTGGGCGCGTGCGCGCTTGCCAGGCAGCGCCTTGGGCAGTAGATAAAAGGTTTTAGCCGCTTTAAGGGCATGCCGCCGATAATTTTTTTTGTAAAGAACGTTATGGCCGCGGGGCTAAGGATTTCAGCTCGACGGCTATTTGTGTAATATACACTGGTATTAAAGGGCGAGGTTAAGAGTTGAGAAAGCTACTTGTAAAACTTAAGGAATCCACGCTTTCGGTGCTTCCCATAATAGCGCTGCTGTTTGCCGTATTTCAGGCGGCAAAGCTTAAGCTAAACAGGAGAGCGCTCCTGAAAATACTGGTGGGGACGCTCTATACATACGCGGGGCTGGTGCTCTTTTTGACGACGCCAACGTGGGCTTTATGTCAACGGGATACCTCATAGGGCGCTTTGTGGTCGAAGACCTTTCCCCGTGGGCGCTGGTGCATTCACGCGAGAGGGCTTGCCTCCGAGGAAGTGCAGAGGTTCCTGGCGATAACCATTCAGCCCGAAAAAGACATCGTGCTGATAGTTGCGCCGCACGAGAAGAATCATGCCATAATGGAGAGCATAACCAAAGAGGTCGGCCTTGGCAGCGAGGCGAGGGGCATTTGCTTCTCCCTTCCCGTCAGCAAAGTGATAGGCCTTACCCCCTCTGATGGAGAACAAGGGGTAACAAAAACCGCCCTGGGCAAATAATATGATAATAAGAGGCGTCTTGCCTCGGGGAGACATTAACATGAGCTTCGATTACGATTTTGACGCCAGGCAGAGGTGCCTATGCTGCTGCGGCTTTAGGTGCGGAAGAGGATGCCGAGGCTCAAGGGGACAAAGCCAAACCGGCTCCCAAACCTCCGGCAACTCCACCTCTCGTTGATAAAACCATGGCTTAACATGAAAAAAACGGGGCATTTTTGCCCCGTTTTACGTTCAAATATGGCAGTAAATTGACCATGTACAATGTTACAATGAGAAAAAATCAAGCAAAAATTTTTCAAGGATTCTCAAGGTTTGTCTTGTTAAAGATTTCACAAAGATTTTTTCTAAATATCCTTATGCTCCAGATTTGTCCTCTTTAAAAGCTCCTGAACCGCGTCGTATCCCATTTCTTTTTGGCGGTGGTTCCTGGCGGCGACCTCGAGGATGATGGCGAGGTTCCTGCCCGGCCTTACCGGGATTATGAACTTTGGCAGGGTTATCCCGAGTATGCTCTCGAAGAGCTTTTGGTTGCCCAGCCTGTCGTACCTCTTGTTCTCGTCCCATATCTCGAGCTCCACCACGAGCTCGATGTTTTTTTCCTGCATCACCGCGCCTATTCCGTACATGCTCTTTACGTCAATTATGCCCATGCCCCTTATTTCCATGAAATACCTTATGGCGGGCGGGGCGGTGCCAATCAGCGTGTTCTCTATCCTGCTTATGATGACGGAATCGTCGGCGATAAGGCGATGACCCCTCTTTACGAGCTCGAGGGCGGTCTCGCTCTTTCCTATGCCGCTCTTTCCCGTGAGAAGCATGCCCACGCCGTACACATCGATGAGCCCGGCGTGCATGGAGACCGAGGGCGCCACCAGCCTGTTGAGGTACATGACGAGATGGTTTATTATGGCGGTCGTGGTGGTATGGGCGACCATTACCGGCACGCCGCCTTGCCGCGCTATCTCGATGAATTCGGGCATGGGGGTAAGATCCCTTGCGAGTATTATGCAGGGGATGGGGTATTTAAAGAACTGGGTAAGCGTGTACACCCTGTCCTCGTAGGTCATCTTCCTCAAAAATTGCATCTCGGCGTTGCCAAGCACCTGTATGCGGTTGGCGCCGAAGTAGTCGAAGAAGCCCGCAAGCTGCAGCCCCGGCCTGGAGACGTTTACGGTGTTGAGGGTGATGGTGCCCCTCCCCCTCTCGATGACGAGCAGGTCAAGCTGCTTGGCGAAGTCCTCTACGGTTACCGTAACCTCTACCATCTCGTCGCTATACATAAAAAAGCCCCCTTATATTTCGCTAAGGCAATATTTTTCTATCATCTTTGCCACGCCGTCCTCGTCGTTGGAAGGGCAGATATGCTTTGCCGCCCTCTTTGCGGGCTCGGAGGCGTTTGAAACGGCAAACGACAGGTCGGCAAACTCGAGCATGCTTACGTCGTTTATGCCGTCGCCGAAGGTTATCACCTGTGACTTTGTGATGCCCATTCTCCTGCACGCGAACTCCACCGCGATGCCCTTGTCGGCGCCGCGCGCCGCCACCTCGAAAAAGTATGGCTTTGAGATGCTGTAAGTCAGCTCTTCCCCGAAAACCTTGGGAAAGTCGCAGTAAAGCTGCAGCACTTTCTGCGGGTGAGCGACGGCGAGAATCTTGGTGACGGGCTGCCCCCTCTCTTTCACATAGGCGGAGAGCTTTTTATCCAGCATTGTCGCCTCGACCTCGCAAACCCTCTCGTAGTTTCTCGTGGCGTCGGTCATTCTCTCGACATATAGAACGTCGTCTATGTATACCTGCAAGACCAGCCCTTCCCTTTCAAGCTCCTTGAGAATAGGGACGGCAGCCTCTGGCGGTAGCGCCACGTGGTGCAGCACCTTTCCGCTCGTCATGTCGCATATCATTGCCCCCTGATAGGCTATGACCAGGCCGCTGTCAAGCCCGGCTCTTTTTGCCTGCCTGAGGATGGAGCTGTACATCCTCCCCGTCGATATCATGAAGGTCCCGCCCGCTGCCTGATACCTCTTTATAACGCTTTTGGTGTACTCGCTCAAGGTAAGGTCGCTGCGCAGCAGCGTGTCGTCGAAATCGGTTGCAACCAAAGGGTAACGCATCGGCAATCTCCTTTTGTGTCATAGATATTATACTTTATGTCCCGAAAATAAGCAAACAGGGATGCCTCCCTCATATTATACCCGCTTAAATACGTAAAATATTATATAAGTGAAACATTATCAGAGTAAGTAAAGTAATTATCAGAGATTAAAAGTGCTCAAATGGTCGATTGCTTTACATTTTTTTCGCAAAATATGTTATAATGAATTAAAGATAAATGGAGGTTTGAAAAATGGTCTACCGGTACAACAACACCGCCATAAGAAAGCTCGCAAACTACACCGGCGCCGTGGGCGAGACGGCGACGTACTCAGGCATAGCGCTAAAGTGCCTGTATTTTGTGCTCTTAACCTTCGTTTCAGCGGCGGCCTCGTTTATACTGATAGCTGAGAGGATGCTCACTGATTCCCCCCTATTTCTGATTATCCTCATCGGGGCGCCGTTTGCGGCGTTCATCTGCTCGTTGATAGCCTCTTTCAGGCCGTCGGCGGTACCTGTAGCGGGCTCGCTGTACGCCGTGCTCCAAGGGATAACCATAGGTTTTGTGTCCTTCATATACGAGTTGTACAGCAACGTCGTCTTCGCCGCCCTCATCAGCACCGTGGGCTCGCTCCTTATAATGATGGTGCTGTACTATACAGGCGTTATCAGGGTGGGCTCCTTCTTTAAAAAGTTTATGCTCTCGGCGCTGCTTGGGATAATCATCACGCAGCTTCTGCTCTTTTTGTTAAGTATTTTCTTCCCGCAGGTGGGGTTCCTCTTCTACGGCGACACCACGCTCTCGCTCATCATCTCCATCATCATGGTGGTGGTAGCTTCCCTCATGATTCTCTACAACCTTAAGACAATTGACGAGGTGGTGGAGAACAACCTCGCCAAGGCATACGAGTGGACGGCGGCGTTCGGGATGCTCATTACCCTCATCTGGATGTACCTCGAATTCTTGAGGCTGTTTGCGAGGATAGCCGCTCGCAGAAACAGGTAAAAGGCGCGTATAAGCCATGCAGTTTCGCCAAGCGCCCGCGGCGTTTGGCGGAATTTTTGCGGCTTTTTCAAGTATTGATTCTCTTTAACGGAGGAAATCGCTTTTGAACTGGCACACCTTATCCAAGGAAGGGGTATTAAAAGAGCTCGGCTCCGACGCCGAAAAAGGGCTCTCCTCAGCGGAAAGCTCGGCAAGGCTCTTGAAGTACGGGCACAACAAGACAGTGGAAAAGGCGGGAAAATCGCTTTTTGAAAAGTTCCTGGGGCAGTTTAAGGATTTCATGGTGATAATCCTGCTGATAGCGGCGGCGGTTTCAGCCGCCACCACCATGATAAGCGGGGAGCACGATTGGCTGGAGCCTTTAGTGATAATAGCCATCGTCATACTCAACGCCGCGCTCGGGGTCATCCAGGAGAGCAAGGCGGAGACGGCGCTCGAGGCTCTCAAGACGCTCTCCGCGCCTCACGCAAAGGTCAAGAGGGACGGGCAGGTGCAGACAATCGACGCAGCCGACCTCGTGCCCGGCGACATCATCCTGCTCGAGGCGGGAGACTTCATCCCTGCCGACGCAAGGCTCATCGAGAGCGCCTCATTAAAATGCGAGGAGGCCTCGCTAACGGGGGAGTCCGTCCCCGTGGAAAAGGATGCCGACGCCGCAGTATCGCCTGACGCAGGCCTCGGGGACCGCAGAAACATGGTCTTTTCCGGCTGCTCTGTGACCTACGGCAGGGGCGTGGTGGTGGTGACTTCTACGGGGATGAGCACCGAAATGGGAAAAATCGCAAAACTGCTCTCTGTCACCGAGGACACGCGGACGCCGCTTCAGCTCAAGCTGGAAAAGCTAGGAAAAGCTTTGGGCGTGCTGGTGCTCGGCATCTGCGCGGTAATCTTTGTGCTGGGTCTGACGCTCGGCGACAAGAGCCTGCCCCTCTCCGAAAGGGTGATGGACATGTTCATGACCAGCGTGTCGCTGGCGGTCTCTGCCATACCCGAGGGGCTTCCCGCAATCGTAACCGTGGTGCTGGCAATCGGCGTGCAAAGGATGGTCAAAAAGAATGCCATAATAAGGAGGCTGCCGGCGGTCGAAACGCTTGGCAGCGCCTCGGTGATATGCTCCGACAAGACGGGCACGCTTACGCAGAACAGGATGACGCTGCTTAAAATTTACGACGGCGAGAGGATAGTCGAGCTCGGGAAGGAGAGCGGCGAGAGGGCGGAAAAGGTGCTCCTGTACGGCTCGCTGTGCTCTGACGGCGACGCCTATTATGAGGACGGCAAGCTGATGCTGGTGGGCGACCCCACCGAGACGGCAATTTCCGCCGCCCTCTTAAAGTATTGCGGCGTGCCCAAAAAGCAGGCTGACGAAATGTACCTGCGCAAGGGTGAAATCCCCTTCGATTCCGACAGGAAGCTGATGAGTACCATAAACGAGATTGACGGAAAGCTCTACGTGCTGGTAAAGGGCGCGCCCGACATAGTGATCTCCCGCTGCAGCAGCGTTGACGCCGAAAGCGCCCTCAAGGCAAACTCTCAAATGGCAAAGGAAGCTCTGCGCGTGCTCGGCGTGGCATACAAGCAGATAGACGAAATCCCCGGGCGGCTCACCTCCGAGGAAATCGAGAGCGACCTTGAATTTGCCGGCCTCGTGGGCATGATTGACCCGCCGAGAAAGGAAGCAGAGGAAGCGGTGAGGGTTTGCCAGAAGGCAGGCATAAAGGTCATAATGATAACGGGCGACCACATAGAGACGGCGGTCGCCATAGCAAAGCAGCTCAATATCCTCACCGGCGAGAGTCAGGCCATAGAGGGCAAACAGCTTGCCGCGATGAGCGACCGAGAGCTCGAGGAAAACATAGAGAGGTTTTCCGTCTACGCAAGGGTTTCCCCTCAGGACAAAATAAGGATTGTCCAGATGTGGCAGAAAAAGGGCCACGTCGTGGCGATGACGGGCGACGGTGTCAACGACGCCCCGGCGCTAAAGGCTGCCGACATAGGCTGCGCAATGGGCATAACGGGAACCGACGTCGCCAAGGGCGCCGCGGCGATGACGCTCACGGACGACAACTTCGCCACCATAGTCGCCGCCGTAAAGGAAGGGAGGGGAATATACGCTAACATAAAAAAGGCTGTTATGTTCCTGCTCTCTTGCAACTTCGGCGAGGTGGTGGCCATCTTCTTCGCCATACTGCTGGGCTTCAAGGCGCCGTTGACGCCGCTCATGCTGCTCTGGATAAACCTTATCACAGACAGCCTTCCCGCGCTTGCCCTCGGGGTCGAGCCCATCGAGAGCAACGTAATGGACCAAAAGCCGCGCTCTAAAGAGGAGGGCATATTCAGCGGGGGCTATAGGCTCTACGTAGCCTGCCTCGGCATGCTGATAGGCGTGCTCACGCTGTCGGCATACCTCTTCGGCCTGCTGCTGTCGGGCCATTCCTACGGGATGTCGCTCGCCTTCATAGTGCTGGCGCTGTCGCAGCTCGTGCACTCCTACAACATGCGCTCAAAGGGCTCGGTGTTCAAGCTGGGGCTGTTTTCAAACAAGTACTTAAACGGCGCCGTCCTAATCTCTGCCCTGCTCATGCTGATAGCCACGCTCACCCCCATGCGCGCTCTGTTTGGCGTGGAGCAGATAAGCGCGGCGCACTGGCTGATAGCAGTAGCCTTGAGCCTTGCTCCCCTTTTGATAAACGAGATAGCAAAGCTCGTCCAGGAGCTGTTAAACAAAAGGGAAGAGAAAAGCGCCTAAAAGCGCCGTCGATTTTTCAGATACATAAAAGGCTGCCAGGTCTGATGTGAACCCCAAAGTTTGGACAATAATAGTTTAAAGATTGTAATGAGTTCGGTATTGTGCCGGGCTCATTCTTAATTTTAGGATAATAATATGCACCTCCAAAAAACTTTTGGGGTGCATATCAGTCAGTCAGCCTTTTAGATCTTCTTATCGGTTCTTTGCCTTATCCTTCTCGCGGTAAATCCTCTCGGCAAGGCCCTTCAGCCCCGCCTCGAAGTTTACGCCGTAGCGCGGGTCTGTGGCCCCACTCTTGGTCCTTCCGATGCACTCCACGGTAAAGTCGACGGCAACGCGGGCAGAGGTTTCCATGCCGACGCCGTTCATGAGCGCGGCGAGCAGCGTGCTGGCGAACACGTCCCCCGTGCCGTGGTATATCCCTTCTATCTTGTCCCTAAAATAATAGCGAGGGGCTTTCCCCGAACAGGTGGCAACCCCGAGGTGGCCTTCCTCAAAGCATACCCCCGTGAGCACTGCCCACCCCGGCCCCAGCTCGAGAAGCTTATTGAGCAGCTCCTCGATGAACTGCTCGCCGTATGGCCCTTCCCTGTAAGGGGTATCGGTGAGAAGGCAGGCCTCTGTTATGTTGGGTACTAAAATGTCTGCCTTTTTGCACAGCTTCCTCATGCCTATCGGAAAACTGCTGTCGTACACCTTGTAGAGTTGCCCGTGATCCGCCATTACGGGATCGACCACCATTAGGTTGTCAGTTCTCTTAAACCTTTCAAACAGCTCGGCTATTATGTCGAGCTGCCTGTAAGAGCCCAAAAATCCAGTGTAGAAGGCGTCGAACTGCAGGCCCAGCGACTGCCAGTGGCCTGCTATCGGCAATATGTCGTCGGAAAGGTCCCTGTATGTATAGCCGTAAAAGCCGCCCGTGTGAGTTGACAAGACGGCGGTGGGTATGACGCTTACTTCTACCCCCGCCGCCGAAATGACCGGCAGAGCCACGGTGAGAGAGCATCTGCCGACGCATGATATGTCGTGTATTGCGACTATTCTCTTTTGCCTCATCTGTTATTACGTTTAAATTGAAATTGCGAAAACGGCTTGCCGAGAGAAAGCTGCGCCTTGTCTGTTTACATTCTCTCAGCTCAAAATCTTTTTAGGCTTGCCGTACCTGTTGTCATAAGCCTCAAGTGCCTCGGCGACTGATTTTCCTTCCATGAGGAGGTCGACGTCCTCTGAGTAGATGGTCTCGCGCTCGATGAGGACCCTTGCCATGTTGTCGAGGATTGCCTTCTTTTCGTTGAGCACGTCGAGGGCTACCTGGTAGCAGCTGTCCATTATCTCGGACACCTCGGCGTCAATCTTGGCGCTAACCTCTTCGCTGTATTTGACATGGGCGGTAAAGTCCCTGCCTAGGAAGATATCCCTGTCGGAGCCGAAGTAGACGGGGCCGAGCTTGCTCATCCCGAATTCCATAACCATCTTTCGCGCGAGGTTGGTGGAATCCTGAAGGTCGGAGATGGCACCGGTGGTTATGTCCTGGATGATGATCTCTTCCGCCGCCCTTCCGCCCAGCTTCATGGCGATTATATTGAGCAGCTTGTTCTTGCTGGCGAAATTGTCGTCGGTGTCGGGACGCGTCATGGTGTAGCCCGCCGCCCTTCCCCTGGGGATAATGGAAACCTCCTGCACGGGGTCGAGCAGGGGCAGGGTCTTTGCCACTATGGCATGGCCCGCCTCGTGGTACGCGGTTATCCTCTTGTCGGCGTCGGTCATCAGGCGGCTCCTCTTCTGCGGGCCCATGAGCACCTTGTTTATGCCCTCGTAGATGTCGTCCATGGTTATTACCTTTCTGCCCGCCCTCGCCGCGAGGATGGCAGACTCATTTAACAGGTTTTCAAGGTCCGCTCCTGAAAAGCCGCTGGTCATCCTGGCAATCTTGCGAAAATCGATCTGCGGGTCGAGGGGCTTATTGCGCGCGTGAACCTTGAGTATTGCCTCTCGGCCGCGCACGTCGGGAATGTGGACGTATATCTGTCTGTCGAAGCGGCCGGGCCGCAGCAGCGCGGGGTCGAGGATGTCCGCCCTGTTGGTCGCCGCCATGACTATTATGCCTTCGTTGGTGCCGAAGCCGTCCATCTCCACGAGCAGCTGGTTGAGCGTCTGCTCGCGCTCGTCGTGGCCCCCGCCGAGGCCTGCGCCGCGCTGCCTACCCACGGCGTCTATCTCGTCAATGAACACTATGCAGGGCATGTTCTTCTTTGCCACCTCGAACATGTCCCTCACGCGCGCGGCTCCCACGCCCACGAACATCTCGACGAAGTCGGAGCCCGATATCGAGAAGAAGGGCACGTTGGCCTCGCCCGCGACGGCCTTGGCAAAGAGCGTCTTTCCCGTTCCGGGCGGGCCTACGAGCAGCACGCCCTTTGGAATCCTGGCACCCAGCTCGGAGAACTTCCTGGGGTTTTTCAAATACTCCACTATCTCCTTTAGCTCTTCCTTTTCCTCCTCGGCGCCCGCGACGTCCGTAAACCTGACCTTGACGTTCTCATTGGTCCTCGCGCGGGACTTTCCGAAGTTCATGGTGCCGCTCTTGCCGAGGCCCATCATCTGCCTCAGGATTATAAAGAGCAGCACGATGAATACCACCGTGGTGATAAACGATATGATGGTGGGAATAAGGCTGTTGTTGGCCACCGGCACGATGTCGAGGGGGATGGGCTCTATGCCGTCATTTTTCAGCTCCTGGTATCTTGACTGTATATCCGCCTTGAAGTCCTCGCGGCTGACTATGTCTGTCTTGTACACCGCCACGTTCTTGTTGTTGTACATGACGGCGGAATCTCCCTCAAGCCTTAAAACCTCCACTTCCCTGCGGGATGCCCTGCTCTCCTCGTCGTACCTTTCGATGAACTTGAAGTAGTCGAGCTCCTGAGGCTTGGGCGTCAGGAAATTTATGATGAGGAAATACATCAGGGTGGCAAAGGCCAAAAAGCCCACTATCGCGAAGATTCGCCTGTAATTCGGTCTCACAAATTGTTCTCCTTAACAAATTAATGTATGAGTGCTTTGGAAAAGCGGCATGGGTCGCAGAAAAACCAAGCAAATGATGAATTCAATGCATTTTATAATTTTATCATATTCAATCACATATATCAACAAATATATGGGTGCGCCTGCAATCTCATCTTTTTCATTGTGGACAAATGCCTTTATTGTTGCTATAATATATACGAAAACAGGCGTGGAGATTTATATATAATGGCAAAAATAACTTCGGTTTCCAATCAAAAGGGCGGTGTGGGAAAGACCACGACGTGCGTCAACCTCTCCTCCTACCTTGCCTTGATGGGCAAGCGTACCCTGATGGTCGACATTGATCCACAGGGCAACGCCACCACGGGCGTGGGCATAGACAAGACCAATCTCAAAAAGTCGACGTATCATCTTTTGATGAAAGACTACGCCTCGTTCGACGAGCTCATCCTTCCCACAGCGGTGGAAAACCTTTACATAATCCCTTCCAGCATTGACCTTGCCGGGACGGAGATAGAGCTCGTAAACCTTCCTCAAAGGGACAGGATGCTCGCGGGCGAGCTCAAAAAGCTTTCCGACCGCTTCGATTACATACTCATTGACTGTCCGCCATCGCTGGGACTCCTCACCATAAACGCGCTGGCGGCGAGCGACAGCGTGCTGATACCCATTCAGGCGGAATTTTACGCGCTTGAGGGGCTCTCCCAGCTGATGAACACCATTCGCCTCGTGATAAAGCATTTAAACCCCAAACTTACCCTCGAGGGCGTGGTGCTCACCATGTACGACAGCCGCTCTCTGATAAGCCGCCAGATTTCCGACGAGATAAAGAGGTTCTTTGACGCCAGGATGTACGAGGTAAAAATACCCCGCAACGTCCGCCTCTCGGAGGCGCCCAGCCACGGCGTGCCCATCAACATGCATGACCCCCGCTGCGCCGGAGCCTTCGCGTACGAGGAGCTGGCGCGGGAGTTTCTGTCGAGGTAGCCTTTAGATGCCCATATATAATATAAGGTAATTTGGGCATAAATATGCCGCCGCCCGGCAGGGCAAAAGAGCTTTTTAAAATAAAAAATTGAAGGAGTACGATATGGCAGTAAACAGAGGATTGGGCAAAGGTTTATCTGCGCTTTTTTCCAACACGGAAGCCGAATACGGCGACATAGAGGTGGGCAGCAGAGCGCCCGCTCAGGCGCCCCTCAAAATTCCCGTAAGGGACATCTACGCCAATCCCAGCCAGCCCAGAAAATCCTTTGACCGCGAGGCCCTGTCTGAGCTCGCCCATTCCATAAGGGAACACGGCATAATCTCCCCGCTCGTGGTGTGCCCGAGGGGGGGGAAATATATGATAGTGGCGGGTGAGAGGCGCTTCAGGGCTGCGCTGGAGGCGGGCCTTGAGGAAGTGCCGGCGATTGTGAGGGAGCTCTCCGACAGGCAGGTAAGGGAGGTCGCTCTGATAGAAAACCTGCAGAGGGAAGACTTAAATCCCGTCGACGCCGCCGAGGGGCTCCGCCAGCTTATAGACGAGTACGGCATGACGCAGGAAGAGGTGGCGCAGCGCTTAGGCAAGTCCCGCCCGTGGGTGGCAAACCTTTTAAGGCTTCTTTCGCTCCCCCAGCCGATTCTCGACATGGTGAGGGGAAAAAGGCTCTCGGAAGGGCACGCGAGGGCGCTGGTAGGCCTTGACCATCCTGAGGCGATGGGCTTCGCCCAGAAGGCCGCCGAGCAAAACCTCTCGGTGAGGGAAATGGAAAAGCTGGCAAGGGAAAGCCGCGTCCCATCACGCCCCAGGCAGAGGCAGTCTGAGGTCCCCCACAGCATGGAGCTTAAGGACCTCATCTCAGACATGCAGAGGGTATTCGGCACCAAAGTCTCGGCGGTCGGCACCAATTCAAAAGGCAGAATTTACATAGACTATTTCTCCCCCGACGACCTCGACCGCATATTCCACCTTGTACAAAAACTGAAGAGAATGTAAAAAGCGCAAACCAAAAGCCTGCGTTTTTATTATACAATTGACAATTGACAATGTACAATAAAGATTAATCTTTTATAATACTTATCATCTTAACAGGCAACAAATATTATATTAGTTAGAAAAAGCCTATCTAAAAGATATACACTCCTAATAAATTGTTGCGTGCTAAGGGGGGAATCAAAGGGGGGAGCGCTTCGCGGGGTATGCGTTCCCCTTTGCCGCTTTTTTGGTTACTTTTTTGGCGCCCAAAAAAGTAACTATAATTGTTTTAATTTCTTATAAAAAGAGCAGAAAAATTGCAAAAAATTATTTTGAAAAACATGCATTGTTGCAAGCCCTTTGCAAGGAATTTGCAAAAGGCCTGTAATGGAGTTTAAAACCTTTGCAAAAAATTGCAAAGTAGGGCTGCAAGGAGAACTCCCCCTTGCCGCCTTCCCCTTTTTGGCGCCAAAAAGGTTAAATCTGCTGATAAACCCTCATCGTGAGCACCGTCATATCATCCTTTGCCGAGTCCCCGCAAAGGTGGAGTGCCCTCTTTAATATGCTCTCGGCGAGCTGCTGGGGATTTCTCGTGGTCTCCGAGAAGATGAACTCCCTCAGGCTGTCGCTGTCGCCGAACGCCCCGGCCACGCCGTCCGACACCAGCACTATGATGTCCCCCGCCCCGACATTCTTCGTGGTTATGGTGGGGGTGACCTCTTCCAAAATCCCTATCGGGGGGGCATTGGACTCTATTACCTCGGTGCCCGTCCCGCCCTTTATGTACCCCTGAGGCGAGCCGAGCTTTATGAAGTCGCACACGCCCCTTGAAAGGTCGATGGCGCAGATGTCGAGGGCTGCGAAATTGTCGTCCGAGCCCACGTTGAGCAGCCTGTTTACCGCAGAGAGTATGGTTTCGCTGTCAAAGCCCGCGCGGTAGAAATTTTCCACCAGCGATATCGCCATGCTGCTCGTCCTCTCTGCCGCCTCGCCGCTGCCCATCCCGTCGCACAGCGCCAGCAAAAACCTTTCGTCCGATATTCTCGTGAGCGAATGGGTGTCGCCGCTCACGCTCCTGCCCTCCTTGGCGCACCCCGCCGCGCCGAACACCACGTCGTATGCGGGCGCGGGCTTCAGGTGTAGCACGCTCAGCTCGGGCATCCTTCCCTCCTCCTTCTTGCAGACCGTCATCCTTACGCCCACGAGGCCGCTTATTATCTTGCTTACGTTTTTCTCATAGGCGTCCGAGCTCTTCACGAGCAGGCTTATGTTCATTTCGCCGTTGTTTTCATTGTATACGATGGCCTCGCTGCAAGAGATGTTGTGGTAGGCAAGCTCGTCCATTATGACCTTCTCCCGCTTTGTGTCAAAGCCCACGCTGCTTCTGGTCTGCCTCGCGAGCCGCTGCAGGATGTCGCCCACGCCCTTGAACTGCCTGCCGATGAGCGCCCTGCTGCTGTCGAGGTTGCTTATCACTATGGCATATTGCCTGTACGTGCCGGAAAGCCTGCCGCACACCGAAAGCAGCGCGTTGGGCTTTAAGCAAGCAGAGGCGAGCTGGGGGGGAATCTCCAGCAGCGTCACCTTGCCCTTGTCGATGCCCGCCTTGATGGCGGCCTCAAAGCCACCCTCAATCCTTTGAAAGTCCTTATGGCAGCGCTTTTTCTCGGCGCAGGAAGAACACACTTCCTCGATCGCCTCGCGGGAGAGCATCTTCACTGCGTCTTCGGGGGACATGTAGCCCTTCACCATCCCCGCAAACACCTTTTCCATCTCGTAAAACACCTCGCCGACGCTGGCAAGCCTCTGGGTGAGCTCGGCGCGGCAGCGGTTTATTATACGCCTTGAGAGCTGCTTTTCCGACCTGCTCCCGAGGGCAGCGGCCAGCTTGTCGTAATACCTTTTCGGCACCAGCGAAAAAAGCAGGCAGCCCGCCGCGAGCGAAGCGAGGTCGAGGTACGAATACGCGCTGCCGTATATCTTAAAGTAATAGGCAAAGAGCAGGTCCACCAGCACCGCGGAGACCGCGGCAAGATACTTGGAGGTGTCTTTGAACACGCTCGCGACGAGCGCGTATGCGGCAAAGGCGCCGAGGTATGCGGCGTTGCCGGAGAGAAGGCAGACGGCCATGCCGATGATTAGGCCGTAGGAGAGTGCAAAGGACAGGGGATACACCATGAGGGAAGCGAGCAGGGAAAAGGCCGCGACGACGGGGTAAATCTTAAATCCAAAGATATCTATATTGTAGAGTCCGGCATACAGGGCCAGCGCCATCGCCGCGACGCATACCGTCTCGTCCGTCGAGAGCTTGTTCTTAAGCCCGCGAAAGAGGGGCGCCTTGAGCGCGTTTACGCAGATTACCATAAAGACGGAAGACAAAAACACCTCAACCGCGTATCCCGCCATCTCCCCGGCGCTTCCGCCGTTTAGGAACGTGGCGCACTTTACCCCAAGCGAGAGCAAAAAGAGCTTCAGCGGCGACAGGCCCCCTTTGGCGCGCCTTAATATAATCGCCCCCAGATAAAGCAGCGCCGCGGGGACTGCCGACGAGTACACCATGTACAGGCTCCTCTCCACCGCTACCGCCGCGGTAAGGTAGCATACCAGGGTTTTAAAGGGGCGCTTTTGATAGTACAGCAGGGCGCCATACAGCCCGAAACCGCACGCGAGACCAAACTTTGCCGAGCTCGAGAATATGTACAGCGCCAAAAAGAGCGCGACAATCGACAACAGGGCCTTTGCTCCCGAAAAGGAAGTCGCCCTGAAACTCTCCGACCTAATCATAGCAGCACCTCCAAACGCGCTGGGAAAAAGATTATAAAGGACGCGCCGCGAAAATATATTCAGTATTTGTCGAAAGCGGTGGTTAAATTTTGCATAAAAAGGGCTTTTTTTGCGGAAACGGCGTATTGGAAAATTATCTTTTCAAAAAAATATAATAAGTTTTTGAAAAAATCCGCTTGATGTAATATAATATATCTATGTATTCGGCATTGGATACTATAAAAAAGTATGGCCTGATCCACAAGGGGGATGTCATAGGCTGCGCGGTATCCGGCGGAAGCGATTCCATGGCGCTGCTGCACTTTCTGCTCTCCCTGAGAGAGCCCATGGGCTTTGAGGTGGTATGTGTCAACGTCGACCACGGCATAAGGGGGAAGGAATCGGAGGAAGACAGCGACTTCGTCAGGCGCTTTTGCGAGAGTGAAAAGGTGGAGTTTTTGTTTAAAAAGGCAGACGCCCCTGTTTTCGCGAAAGAAAGGCGCATAGGCCTCGAGCAGGCGGCGAGGGAGATAAGGTACTCTTTCTTCTACGAGCTCATAGAAAGCGGCAGGTGCGCAAAGGCCTTCACCGCCCACAACAAGATGGACAACGTCGAGACCATAATGCTCAACATATTAAGGGGCAGCGGGATGGGAGGCCTTAAAGGCATGGACGTCGACAACGGCAGGGGGATTGCCAGACCGCTGCTCTTTACCTCAAAAGAGGAGATAACGCGCTACGTCGCCGAAAACGGCATAGAGTACCGCATCGACAGCACCAATTTTGATGAGGGATACAGCAGGAACTTTCTGCGAAACAGGGTGTTTCCCCTGCTCGAGCAGAGGTTTCCGGGCTTTTACGACAACGTCGAACGCCTGTCAAAGATAATCAGGCAGGAAAAGGAATACCTCGACGCCCTCAGCCAAAGGCATATAGAGAGAGAGGAGGAGGGCTGCAGGATAACTCTGCCCTGCGACGAGGTGCTGATAAGGCACGCCGCCTTCTTATGCTGCCGCCTTCTCGGCGAGGCGAAAGACATTGAGAGCGCCAACATAGAGGACGTGGTGGAACTTGCCAGCGGCGGCAGCGGCAGCCGCATCGACATAGGCTCGGGGATAACCGTGCACAGGGAATACGACAGCCTGTTCTTTGAAAGGGGCCAAGGAAATGTCGAAAGCTTCTTCATCCCCTTTAAATCGGGAATTATGGAAACCCCTCAATATATAATCGAGGCAGAAGAGCAGACATATGAAGGGCAGGACATAGGCGGGCTTAAGGCACGGAGCATCCTCGTCTGCGATGCAGGAAAGGTACCCCAGGGCGCCGTCATCCGTCCGCGCAGGGAAGGGGACCTCTTCAAGAGATACAAAGGAGGGACAAAGAGCCTTTCTGACTACCTTACCGACATCAAGGTGCCTAAACGCAGAAGGGACAGCCTGCCCATTCTCGCAGCGGGAGGCAGGGTGCTTGCCGTTTTTCCCTTCGACATAAGCGACGAGATCAAGGTGGACGATACCACAAAGAGGATATTTAAAATCAAGATACGGAGGAAAACCAATGAGCCTTTATAACGATGCCGAATCCATTTTGATTACGAAGGAAATGATCGCCGATAGGGTGAGGGAGCTTGGCGCCGAGCTGTCCAGGCAGTACAGGGACAAAAATCCCTTGATGATATGCGTGCTCAAGGGCTCGGTCGTATTCTTTTCTGACCTGATAAGGGCGATGGACATCCCGCTGGAGATAGAGTTCATGGCCATATCGTCCTACGGCAATTCCATAAGGTCCTCGGGCGAGGTCAAGGTGGTCAAAGACACCGATAAGAGCCTGGAAAACAGGCACGTCATACTCGTCGAGGACATAATTGACACGGGGCTGACGCTCTCCTACATTAAGAACATGCTTGAGCGCAGGGCCCCCGCCTCACTCAAGATATGCGCGCTTTTGGACAAACCCGACCGCCTTCAGGTAGACATCGAGGCTGACTACGTGGGCTTCAAGATTCCCAACAAATTCGTGATAGGCTACGGCCTCGACTACGCGCAAAAGTACAGGAATATGCCCGACGTGTGCGTTTTAAATCCCAAAATTTATAACAGGCAACCCTGAGCGCAAAACCATCGCTCTTAAAAAGCTTTCGTCATCAATTGCCCGCTTAGCGGGCTTTTTTTGCGCTTTGCAAGTTTTTCAGCAAAAACGGCAATGACCTGTTTCCCTGAAAATTTTTTCTGATATTGCCAAAAAAATATTTTTTTTGGCGGATTCAAAACCCCTGCAAGGTTTTTCACCTCTACTCTTAAAAATTCATAATATGAGAGTGAGGAGATATACTCTCACCGAAAAATAAAGGAGAAATTGTTATGGAAAGATTCAGCAATTGGGATAGAAGAGAGGACTGCGCTATCCATAAGTCACTTAAGAAAGTGCTCTTTTTAGAGTGCGGGAGCAAGCCTCAGGACGCCACTTTCCAGATTGATGAGAACGGCAACGTGGTGTCTGACCAGTTCTTCGTGCTCGACAGGCTATTCATCGACACCAAGAAGCTTTGCAAGCCCCTCGTAAAGCTTGAGTTTTCCAGCCTTGTCTCGTTTGATGCGACGGATACCGAAGTTCCGCTGGCCATCACGGCTAACCTGCTCTTCAGCCTAATAAAGGTGTGCGACGGCGAAAAAGAAGTACTCCAGACCTGGGAATACGTCAACAGCATAGCCATCACCGACGCGGCACTCGGCTTTACGGTGACTTCAAGCGAGCCCTTCACAGTGACGTTCTGCGACAAGCCCTATCCGTGCGACAAGAACTCGGGCTGCTGCGAGTACAGGATGGTTGTAAAAGGCGTGGCGTTTGACGGAACGTTTACGAGCCTTAGGGTCACCAAGCCCGACCTTAGCGCCATAGTCCAGGGCATCATAGAGGCTTGAAGACCCCGTTTGATATAGATCAAAAGGCCTTTGGCTCTTTCAGCCGAAGGCCTTTTTCAGCGTAAAAAGCCTGCCGCAAAATGTCCAAGTTCTGCCAGTCAAAATGTTGAAATATAATTGTATTGTATAAAGGTTTAAGGAGAGAGGGTCATCTTACTGCTGTTAAAGACGCAAAGAAATGCCGTTATAAGGGTTGACGGCCAGGTAGCGGGCATTTGCGGAGAGGAAGGCCTGAGGCTTGAGCTTCCCAAAAAGGAATGCCTGATAGAGGCCGCGTACCTTTCCAGCCCAAAATACAACATACTTCCTGCGGCGGTGAACTTCTGCCCCGGCGACGAGGGGCGGGATTGCTATCCCCTTGAGGTCACCGAGCTTTGCGAGGATGTGTACTTTTTGGAGTTTCATTCGAGGTATCACTGCTTAAGCGGCTTCTTTGAGCCAAAAAGCCAAGTAAGTTTCAGGCAGGGCAGCCTCTACCACACCGCCACGCTGCTGTACGACGGCATATATTACATAGAGGTGGAGAGCAACGAGTACCTTTTCAAAAGGAAAATTGACGCGGAGCTCGAAAACGCGAGGATTGCCGTGGAAAACATCGGCGGCAATTCCCTTCTCGCGCTGTACGGCGACCTCAAGGGGAAAAAGTATTGCCTCTTTATCGGCTACGACGAGGATTACAAAGTGCTGCTCGAAGAGCGCGCGGACCAGGTGGCCATAGAAGGGGGGTTTCTTTCGCTTGTAAAGGAGCACGTCAACATGTTGAGGCACAGAGAAGAGGCAAAATATCGCTTTGACGGAAAAAAGTTAACTCTTGCCGAGAGGAAAATCGCTCCCCAGAAAAAGCTGGTGAAAAAGGATAGGCTGCTGCCGTGGTACTTCCTAGAATGCGTTATGGCGGGGGACTTCGACACCGCAATATCGCTGCTTGCCAAGGAAAATTACGAGGGGATAGAGGCAGTGCAGCTTGAGAACTTCTTCGGCGAGTTCGATGACGTGCTCCAGAACATCTACGATGAAAGGTATGCTCCCTACGTCGGGGTGAGGGAAAAGGTGTCGCCCTGTTACGCCAAGGTGGCATATTACAGGTTTGACATAAAGGAAGGCTTTATCGAAAACATCTTGTCGGCAAGATAATCTTGACACCGCGCCCAAATCAATATAAAATATTATTAAACTTAAGATATTCAAGGGCAAAATCATGAAGGTAATCTTAAAGCAGGATGTCAAGGGGCAAGGCAAAAAGGGCGAGATAGTAAACGTCAATGACGGCTACGCGCGCAATTACCTTATACCCAAGGGCCTTGCGGTGGAAGCCACCGCCGACGCCGTAAACAGCGCCATGCTCAAGAAACAGGCCGCCGAATACCACAGGAAGATGGAGAGGAAGGAGGCGCTTGCCGCCAAGCAGAGGCTTGATGACCTCACCGTCAACCTTAAGGTAAAGTGCGGCAAAAGCGGCAAGATTTTCGGGAGCGTCACCAGCACACAGGTTTCAGAGAAGCTCGCCGAGATGGGCTACACAGTTGACAAAAAAAAGATAATGCTCAAAGAACCCATAAAAAACGCGGGGATTTATACTGTAGACGTCAAGCTCTATCCGGAAATCACCGCAAAGCTGAAAGTGATAGTGGAGAGCGAGAAGATTTAAGCGCGGGCTTTGGTGGAAAGATTTTTTTATTTTGATGGAAAGATATTTTTTATAATGATATCTTCTGTATAATAATAATATTATTGTGAAAAAGGGAGCCTCAAATGGCTCCTTTTGCAATGCTTTTACCAAAAACAATTTGTGATATTTTTCCACTCGCCTATCTCTTATAAATCTTTCCGTTTTCAACTTCATATACTGCATAATTTCCCGCGGGCACTTTTTCCGTGGTAGTTATAATAGTCTGCACGAAGCCGCAGAATTCTACCAGCCTCTTTTTCCTGCCCTCGTCGAGCTCTGAGAACACGTCGTCGAGCAGCAGAACGGGGTATTCACCGGTAATTTCCTTAAAGTACTCCAGCTCTGAGAGCTTTAGCGAGAGCGCGCACGTCCTTTGCTGGCCCTGCGAGCCGTACGTTCTGACGTCTCTGCCGTCGCACATTATCCTTATGTCGTCGCGGTGGGGACCGATGGTGGTGTACCCAAGCTCCATGTCCCTGCCAAGGCTCTCCTTAAGCCTTTGCTTAAAGGCCGAGCGGACATCCCCTTCCGCCTCAAGGAAGCTCTGGTAGAATATCTCCATCTCCTCCCCCTGGGTGATGAAGCTGTGGATTTCCGCCACCCTTCCTCCGATTGAGGAGAGAAAGCTCACCCTCTGCTCTATGATATATGAGCCCGCCTGCGCGAGCTGCTCGTCATACACTTCCAGCATGGGGAAAAAGCTTTTGTCCTTGTTCTTTAAGATATTGTTCCTCTGCTGAAGCACCTTGTTGAAGGTGAGCAGGGTGTAAAAATACTTCCTTGACAGCTGCGAGATGTCGATGTCCAGAAATCTCCTCCGGCAGGAGGGGGCGTCCTTTACCAGCTTGAGCTCGTCGGGAGAGAAAAACACGGCGTTGATGCCTCCTAACAGCTCGCCCATCCTCAGTATGGGAATGTCGCCCAAAACAATCTTTTTGTTTTCCTTCCTCGATATGAATATCTTGACGTCGAAAGAGCCGTAAAGCTTTTGGCTGCGCACGCCGACAAAGCACTCCTGCTGCCCGTGGCGGATGAGCTCCCTGTCTTTTCCCCGCATGGACTTTCCCACGCAGCAAAGGTAAATGGCCTCGAGCAGATTAGTCTTTCCATGAGCGTTTTTTCCCGTCAGGATGTTTATGCCCTCGGAAAGCTCAAGGTCGAGGTCGGCATAGTTTCTGAAGTTTTTGAGGCGCACATTTTTTATTGTCATATTTTCCGTCAGTACATTTTGCCTTTTTAAAGGTTTGTGCTATAATAGGAATACATTGGTTTAGGCGGGGTAAGTAACAGGCTCAAAAAAAATATTCGTTGTCCCTGTTACAGCCCTTTTTTTCACCTTTTGAGAAAAAAGCAATTTAATTATAACATATTGCCGCGAATTAAAACACTTTTTGAGGGATGGTAATGACTGACGATTTGAAAGAATTTTGGAAAGAAGCCTTAAAGATCATCGAGACGGGCACGTCCTTTGTTACATATGAGGTCTGGATATCATCCTTGGAGCCGGTCGACATCTTCAAAAACACGCTCATAATGGTCAGCCCGACCACTATGGCGGTGAATGTGATAAAGAACAACTACCTCGACCTGATAAGGCACGCCGCCAACAAGGTCAACGGAAACATAACCGACGTCTTTATCATACCGGCAAGCGAGCTGAAGGATTACTTAAAGACGCGCGTGCTGCCGGGGGCAGACGTCGCCGCGACGGCCGGGCCTTCCCCCAACCCTCAGTTTGAGCCGCCCATATTCAACCCCAAGTACACCTTCGACAACTTCGTCGTGGGAAAATCAAACCAGCTCGCGCACGCCGCCGCAAAGGCGGTGGCGGACAGCCCCGGAAAGAGCTACAACCCGCTTTTCATCTACGGGGGAAGCGGCCTCGGCAAGACCCACATTATGCACGCGATAGGGAACCAGCTTCTCAAGGAAAAGCCCTACCTTAAGGTGAACTACCTCACCAGCGAGAGGTTCGTAAACGAGCTCGTCGAGGCGATAAGGGTGGGAAAGGAGCAATCCACAAAGCAGTTTCGCAACAAGTACCGTAGCCTGGACGTGCTGATGGTGGACGATATTCAGTTTATGGCAAACAAGGTGAGCACGCAGGAGGAGTTTTTCCATACCTTCAACGACTTATATCAACTCGGCAAGCAGATAATAATCTCGTCGGACAGGGCGCCCAAGTTTTTGTCGGAGCTTGAGGAGAGGCTGCGCTCGAGGTTTCAGTGGGGGCTTATCGTGGATATCCAGCCCCCCGAGCTCGAGACCAGGCTTGCCATACTCAAGAAAAAGGCTGAGAACGAAAACTACAACGTAGACGAGAAGGTGTTCCACCTCATCGCGGAGAGGATAGACAGCAACATAAGGGAGATGGAGGGCATGCTCTCGAGGATAACCTTTTACGCCTCGCTGATCGGGGCATCCAAAGTCACCCACGACATCGCGGTGGAGGCGCTTAAGGATTTTTTGGACAACAAAAGAGAGGTGCTCACCATCGACAAGATAATTGACGCCGCCTGCAGCTACTATTCCATCTCCAAGGCAGACATGATAAGCAAGAAGAAGAACAGGGAGATAGTGGAGCCGCGCCAGGTATGCATATACATAATAACCGAAATGCTCAACGTGCCGCTCGCCGCCATCGGCTCGGCGCTGGGCGGCAGGGATCACACAACCATAATGTACGCGAGGGACAAAATTACCGAGCTAATCCAGACCAACACCAATATAGCTACAGCCGTAAAGGACATAAAGGACATGATACTCAGGCAGTAGGTCCGCTCTTTACGGTCTCGGACGGATGGTGCTACCGTTTGGCGTTCCTTGGCTTGCCCTTTTCAAACCTTCCGAAAGTTTTGACGACGCAATTTCCAAACTTTCTTAGGATTTCGCCTAAAAACCCCATTTTTTCTCAAAAACTTTATTTTAAACGCTTGACGCGCCTTTTAAAATAGTATAGAATATTAAAGCTGTCTATTTTCGGGATGAGGCAGGAGGTTACCCGTGCTTTCAGGGATAGTTTCTGCCGACCAGGCTGCATGGAAGATATGCGGCGGCTGACTGCGAGAGGACAGCTTTTTTAAAGAAAGTCGCTCGACACGCACGGACGAGTGTACGCCGGTCAGCACAAAGACAAAGGGAGGACTTTTTATGCCAAGCCAGAAGATCAGGATTAAGCTGAGAGCTTACGACCACAACCTGCTCGACCAGTCGGCACAGAGGATAGTGGACGCTGTCAAAAAGCACGGCACCAAGGTTTGCGGCCCCATACCGCTCCCCACCGAGCGCGAGGTCATAACCATACTGCGCTCGCCCCACAAACACAAGGATTCCCGCGAGCAGTTTGAGCTCAAGACGCACAAGAGGCTGATAGACATTTACAGCCCCAACGCCAAGACGGTGGACAGCCTTATGAAGCTGGACCTTCCTGCCGGCGTTGACATCAAGATAAAACTGTAAGCAGCAGGAGCAAAGTATGGCTGTAATAAATAACGAGGTGAACTTTATCTATGAATAAAGCGATCATTGGAAGAAAACTCGGGATGACGCAGGTATTTTCGCCGGATGGGACTGTGATTCCGGTTACCGTCATAGAGGCGGGCCCCTGCCCCGTCGTGCAGGTCAAGACAAAGGAAAAGGACGGCTACAGCGCCGTGCAGCTGGGCTTTGGCAAGGTCAAGCTTTCCCGCCTGAATAAACCTCTTATTGGCCACCAGAAAAAAGCAAAGCCTGAGAACTTTGTCCGAACGCTCAAGGAATTTAAGCTCGATGGCTCCGAAGGCTACCAGGTGGGCACCCAGATAAAGTGCGACATCTTCAGCGAAGGCGACGCCGTGGACGTCTCGGGGATATCCAAGGGCCACGGCTACTCGGGCGTAATCAAGAGGTGGAACCAGAGCAGGCTCATGATGTCCCACGGCGCTGGCCCCGTCGCGAGGCATCCGGGCTCCATGGGCGCCAACAGCACGCCCAGCAGGGTAATGCCCGGAAAGAAGCTGCCCGGCCACTGGGGCGTCGAGAAGGTGACTATCCTAAACCTCAAGGTCGTAAAGGTCTACCCCGACAGGAACGTGTTGCTCGTTAAGGGCGGCGTGCCTGGTCCCAAGGACGGCATCGTGTTCATCAAGTCGGCGGTCAAAGGCGCTGAGAATCAAGGATAAAGGAGAACGGATATGCCAAGCGTTAAAGTATACAACACATCCGGCGCTGAAGTAGGTCAGATGGAACTGCCCGAAGAGATCTTCGGCTGCGAATATAACGAGGCCCTTATTCACCAAGCGGTTGTGACCATGCTCGCCAACGAGAGGCAGGGCACCAAGTCCACGCTCACGAGGGCGGAGGTGAGCGGCGGCGGCAGAAAGCCGTGGAGGCAGAAGGGCACAGGCAGAGCCAGGCATGGCTCCATCCGCGCTCCCCAGTGGACAGGAGGCGGCGTGGTCTTCGCCCCTAAGCCGCGCGATTTCTCCAAGAAGATGAACGTCAAGGCGAGGAGGCAGGCCATAAAGGTCGCCCTTTCCCATAAACTGGCAAACGGCGAGTTCATCGTGCTCGACGAGCTCAAGCTTCCCGCCCCCAAGACCAAGGAGATGGCCAAGGTTTTAGACAACCTCAAGATAGACAATAAAGTTCTCCTCGTCCTTGCCGGTGAGTGCGAGGATGTAAAGAGGGCGAGCTTCAACCTTCCCAACGTTATTCTCGCGAAAGCCGAGAACATCAACACCTACCAGATCGTAAACAGCGACAAGGTGCTGGTTACCAGAGAGGGTGTAGGCAAAATTACGGAGGTATTCGCACAATGACTGCGCACGACATAATTATAAGGCCTCTTCTGTCCGAAAAGAGCTATGATGGCATACAGCAAAAGAGGTATACCTTTATCGTGCACAAGAAGGCCAACAAATCGATGATAAAGAAGGCGGTGGAGGAGCTTTTCCCCGACGTCAAGGTCGAGAGCGTCCGCACCGCAAACTACGACGGAAAGCTTAAACGCCAGGGCAGGAGCGAGGGATTGACCCCTTCCTACAAAAAGGCTGTCGTCCAGCTCAGGGAGGACAGCAAGCCCATTGCTTTCTTTGAGAGCTTGTCCTGATAAATAGGAGGATTTGGGAAAATGGCTTTGAAGAGATACAACCCGACATCGCCCGCACTGCGCGGCATGACGGTCATAAACTACAAGGTCGAGCTTACCGTCAAAGGGCCTCAAAGGTCCCTGCTCGGCAAGGTCAAAAAGACTGGCGGCAGGAACGTGCACGGCAAGATTACGGTAAGGCACATAGGCGGTGGCAACAAGAGGAAGTACCGCGTCATCGACTTTAAGAGGGATAAGGACAACATCCCCGCCAAGGTGGCTTCGATAGAATACGACCCCAACAGGTCGGCTTTCATCGCCCTGCTGAACTATGCCGACGGGGAGAAGAGGTATATCCTCGCGCCCGTAGGTTTAAACGTGGGCGACACCGTAATCAGCGGCGAGAGCTCCGACATCAAGGTCGGCAACTGCCTGCCGCTGTACGCCATCCCCTTGGGCTCCGTCATCCACAACATAGAGCTCTTCCCGGGAAGGGGCGGCCAGATAGCGAGGGCGGCAGGGATATCCGCCCAGCTCATGGCAAAAGAAGGCGCGTACGCCATAATCAGGATGCCTTCTGGCGAGACGAGGTATATTCCCATAAGGTGCAAGGCCACCATCGGGCAGGTGGGCAACCTCGAGCACGAGATAGTAAGTTTAGGCAAGGCGGGAAAGAGCCGCTACCTTGGCATAAGGCCCACCGTGAGGGGTTCTGCCATGAATCCCGTTGACCATCCGCACGGTGGCGGCGAGGGCAAGTCGCCCGTGGGAAGGCCGGGGCCTGTTACCCCCTGGGGCAAGCCCACTTTAGGATACAAGACCAGGAAAAAGAAGAAACCAACCAGCAGGTTCATCATCAAGCGCATCAATTAGTCGGAGGGTATTATGAGCAGGTCAATAAAAAAGGGGCCTTACGTTCAGGAAAGGCTGCTTAATAAAATAAGGAAGATGAACGAAGCCAAGGAGAAGAAAGTCATAAAGACATGGTCGCGCGCCTCGACGATATTCCCCGACATGGTCGGCCATACCATAGCCGTGCATGACGGCAGGAAGCACGTTCCCGTCTATATCACCGAGGACATGGTGGGCCACAAGCTGGGAGAGCTCGCCCCCACGAGGACGTTCAGGGGCCACGCCGGCGAGAAGACCACTGCGGCCAAGAAGTAAGGAGGCACAAGATGTCTAAGAGGATAAAGGAAAAGGCAGCAAAGCGCGAGGAGAGAAAGGATAAGCGCCCAAAGGCGGTCGCAAAGTACGTGAGGATGTCGCCCTACAAGGTGAGGGAAGTGCTCAGCATAATAAAGGGCAAGAGCTACGCCGAGGCGATCGCCATACTTGATGCCACTCCCAGGGCGGCGGCGCCGGTGGTCAAAAAGGTTTTGGAGTCGGCCGCTGCCAATGCCGAGCACAACCTCGGCATGAGCAAGAGCGACCTCAAGGTGGCGCTGGCCTACTGTGACGGAGGTCCTACCCTCAAGAGAATTATGCTCCGCGCAAGAGGGAGCGCAGATCGCATTTTAAAGCGCACAAGCCACATCACGGTTGTGCTCGACGCTTAATCAGCCAGGAGGAGATAAATGGGACAGAAAGTTAATCCGCACGGACTCAGGGTAGGAATAATAAAGGGCTGGGACACCCAGTGGTTCGCCGAAAAAAAGGATTTTTCCAAATACCTCAAAGAGGACCACGAAATCAGGGAATATATAAAGAAAACCTATTTTCAGGCCGCCATCTCGCGCGTAACCATTGACAGGGTGGCGCAAAAGGTGATAATAAACATTTTCACCTCAAGGCCAGCGGTGCTCATAGGAAAGAGCGGCGCGGGCGTCGAGCAGATGAAGAAGGAAATCGCAAAGATAGCCAGGGACAAGAACATCATAATCAATATAAGGGAAGTAAGGAAACCCGACGCCAACGCGCAGCTTCTGGCGGAGTCCATCGCCGCCCAGATAGAGAAGAGGGTGTCATTCAGGAGGGCGATGAAGCAGGCTCTCGGCCGCGCGGCGAGGTCGGGCGTCAAGGGCGTCAAAGTAATGGTATCCGGGCGCCTTGGCGGCGCGGAGATAGCGAGGAGCGAGCATTACCAGGAGGGCTCCATTCCGCTTCAGACGCTGAGGGCAGACATTGATTATGGCTTTGCCGAGGCGTTTACCACTTACGGCGTGATAGGCATAAAGTGCTGGATCTACCACGGCGAAGTGCTCGGCAAACAAGTCCTTCACAGGGAAGGAGGAGACGCATAATGTTGATGCCAAAGAGAGTTAAGAGAAGACGCGTTCAGCGCGGCAGGATGAAGGGAAAGGCGACAAAGGGCAACCAGATAGCCTACGGCGAGTATGGCCTCGTGGCCCTGGAGCCCGGCTGGATCAAGTCCAATCAGATAGAGGCGGCGCGCGTCGCCATGACGAGATATGTAAAGAGGGGCGGACAGGTCTGGATAAACATATTCCCTCACAAGCCGGTCACCAAAAAGCCCGCCGAGACCAGGATGGGCTCGGGCAAGGGCGCCCCAGAGTACTGGGTTGCGACGGTCAAGCCCGGCAGGGTGCTCTTTGAGATGGGCGGAATATCCGAGAATCAGGCCAAAGAGGCCTTGAGGCTGGCAAGTTACAAGCTTCCCATAAAGACCAAGTTCGTAAAGAAGGAAGCCGCTCCGGCCGCAGAGGAGGGTGAAAAGGCAGAATGAAAGCGAAATTGTTTCACGAAATGACCACGGAAGAATTGCGCGTAAAGCTGAAGGATTTAAAGCAGGAGTTTTTCAACCTGCGTTTTCAGCATGCCACCGGTCAGCTCGCCAATCCGATGGCTTTAAACGCCTGCAAGAAGGATATCGCGCGGGTTATGACCATCCTCAGGGAGAGGGAATTAAATATTGACAGAAAGGCCAAGGCGTAAGGAGAAGGCAGATGGAAACGACCAAGAAGAGGAATTTAAGGAAGACCCGTGTGGGAATAGTGGTCGGCGACAAGATGGATAAGACCGTCGTGGTGGCCGTCGATTCCAAGTTCAAGCACCCCTTATATAAGAAGATAATCACCAGGACCAGGAAGTTCAAGGCCCACGACGAGGGCAACGAGTGCCGCGTAGGCGACAAGGTCTTGATTATGGAGACCAGGAGGTTTTCCAAGGACAAATACTTCAGGGTGGTCGAGATAATCGAGAAGGCTAAGTAACGGAAGGAGTTTGGTAACATGATTCAACCGCAGACAAGACTTAAGGTTGCCGACAATACCGGCGCAAAGGAGATAATGTGCATTAGGGTGCTCGGCGGCTCATTCCGCAGGGGAGGCAATATCGGCGATATCATCATCGCCACCGTAAAGTCCGCTGTGCCGGGTGGAACGGTAAAGAAGGGCGATGTCGTAAGGGCGGTGGTCGTCAGGACGCACAAGGGTCTTCGCAGGAAAGACGGTTCCCACATCGTATTTGACGACAACGCTGCCGTCATAATAGATAACCAGAACCAGCCCAGGGGCACCAGGATATTCGGCCCCGTGGCGAGGGAGCTTAGGGAAAAGGATTTCATGAAGATTATTTCCCTTGCACCCGAAGTGCTTTAAGCGGAGGATGGCACGATGGGAAAATTAAGCGTTAAAAAGGGCGACACCGTCATGGTCATCGCCGGCAAAAAGGGAAAAGCAGGAATAAAGGGCAAGACGGGAAAGGTCATCTACGTTGACCGCAAGAACGACAGGGTCATCGTGGAGGGCCTCAGGATGCAGAAGCATCACCTAAAGCCCCAGGGCGCCAAGAGCGAGGCGGGCATAATCGAGAAGGAAGGCCCCATCCACGTTTCCAACGTGATGGTGGTATGCCCCAAGTGCGGCAAGCCCACGAGGGTCGGCCATGCCTTCGATGAGCAGGGTAACAAGGTCAGGGTCTGCAGGAGAAAGATAGACGGGCAGCCCTGCGGCGGCGTCCTCGACAAGGGAGGAAAATTGGAGAGGAAGAAGGCCGAAAAGCCCGCTAAAAAGGAAGAGGGCGAGGAGAAGAAGCCAGCAAAGAAAGCCGAGACCGAAAAGAAAACCGCGAGAAAGAGCCCAAAGGCCAAGGCCGAGGCAAAGGAAGCCAAGTCTGAAGCTGAAAACGCGGAGGGCCAGGAGATAGAGGCAAAAGCGGAGGAAAGGCCTCCGACCAAAGCCAGGACGCAAAAACGGAGGTAGACACAAGTGGCGGAGAAAAAAAATCAGGTTACCGCAGCGGCGGCAACCGATGGTGCCAGAAAATCAAAGCCCAGACTGAAAGAGCTGTACGAGAAGGATGTAATCCCCTACATGATGAAGCGCTTTGGGTACAAGAACAGGTATCAGGTCCCAAGGCTTGAGAAGATAGTCCTCAACATGGGCTTGGGCGACATCAAGGACAACAGCAAAAGCCTCCAGCTCGCCGCCGAGGAACTGAAGGTCATAGCTGGCCAGAAGCCCCTGGTAACCCAAGCCAAAAAATCCATATCCAACTTCAAGGTAAGGAAGGGTATGAACATAGGCGCCAAGGTTACGCTCAGAAGCGACAGGATGTATTACTTCCTCGACAAGTTCATAAGCATAGCCCTTCCCCGCGTGAGGGACTTTTCGGGAGTATCCCTAAAATCCTTTGACGGCAGGGGCAACTTCGCTACGGGAATAAAGGAACAGCTGGTATTCCCCGAGATTTCCTATGACAAGATAGAAAAGATACGCGGCCTCGACGTGTGCATAGTAACCACTGCAAAGACCGACGAGGAGGCGCGCGAGCTGCTCAAGGCTTTGGGAATGCCTTTCAAGGCGAACTGAAGGAGGATAAGTTAAATGGCTAAGAAGTCGCTCATTGCAAAGCAGAAAAGACCCCCAAAGTTTTCCACGAGGTTTTACACGAGGTGTTCCATATGCGGGAGGCCTCACGCCGTGCTGAGAAAATACGGGGTTTGCAGAATATGTTTCCGCAATCTTGCGTACAAGGGTCAGATTCCCGGCGTCAAGAAAGCGAGCTGGTAAAGGAGGGAGCATCATGGTAACGGATCCCATTGCTGACATGCTCACGAGGATAAGGAACGCGCTCACCGCCAGAAAGGATACGGTCGACATCCTCGCTTCTAACGAGAAAAAGGCGATAGCCAAAATCCTGTTGGAGGAGGGTTTTATAAAGGATGTCGAGCTTATAGATGACAACGTGCAGGGCACCATAAGGATAGCCTTAAAGTATGGCCCCAAAAACGAGAGGGTCATTACCGGCCTAAAGAGGATATCCAAGCCCGGCCTCAGGGTTTACGCCGGGGTAAAGGATTTGCCCAGGGTTTTGAAAGGCCTTGGCATAGCTGTCATTTCCACGCCCAAGGGCATAATGACCGACAAGGCTGCCCGAAAGAACAACGTTGGCGGCGAAGTGCTCGCCTACATCTGGTAGGAGGTAGACTATGTCCAGGATAGGAAAAAAGCCTATAACCATTCCCGCCGGCGTGGCCCTGACCATTTCGGGAAATGATGTCATGGTAAAGGGTCCCCTCGGGCAGCTTTCACAGAAAGTAAATGGCAGGATAAAGGTGAGGCAGGAGGACGGGAAGCTCATCCTTGAGAGGAGCTCCGACGACAAGGAAGACAAGGCAATGCACGGCCTCTACAGGATGCTCATATACAATATGGTTGAGGGCGTGACCAAGGGATTTACAAAACAGCTCGTCGTAAACGGAGTGGGATACAAGGTCCAAAAGCAGGGCAACAAGCTGGTTTTAAACATCGGCTATTCCCATCCCGTAGAGTATACCCCGCCCGAGGGCATAACCATTGACTGCCCCACCCAGACGGAGATAACCGTAAAGGGAATATCCAAGGAGCTGGTGGGCCAGGTCGCGGCCAACATCAGGGCCTTCAAGAAGCCCGATCCCTACCACTTCTACGGCATCCGCTACAAGGATGAGGTAATACAGAAGAAAGAAGGCAAGACCGCGGGCAAATAAAGGAGTGAACTGATATGATTATAAAGAAAGACAGAAACGCTGACAGGCTCATCCGGCACAAGCGCGTCAGGGAAAAGGTATCCGGCACTGCCGAAAAGCCCAGGCTTTGCGTATGCAAGAGCCTCCTTCACACCTACGTCCAGATAATAGATGACGCTCAAGGTCACACGCTCGCGGCGTGCTCCACGGTCGAAAAAGGCATCCGCGAAAAGGTCAAGGGAAAGAACAAGGTCGATGCGGCGAAGGTCGTGGGAGAGGAGACGGCAAAGAGGGCGCTTTCCAAGGGCATCGAAAACGTGGTGTTCGACAGGGGCGGTTACATCTATACCGGCAGGGTAAAGAGCGTCGCCGACGGCGCGAGGGAAGCCGGACTAAAGTTTTAAGGAGGAAGTTCTTAAATGGCATATCGTGATAACAGGCCCGGCAGGCGTGATGAAGAAAAGGACGAACTGATAAAGAAACTCGTCAAGATCAACCGCGTCACCAAGGTCGTCAAGGGCGGAAGGCACATGCGCTTCTCGGCGCTCGTCGTGGTAGGCGATGGCAACGGCAGGGTAGGCATGGGCACCGGAAAAGCCAACGAGGTTCCCATGGCTATCGAGAAGGCCACCGCGAGGGCAAAGAAGAACATGAAGCCGGTCTCCATGGTGGGCGACACCATCCCCCACGAGGTCATAGGCAAGTTCGGCAGGGGGTGCGTGATCATGATGCCCGCCCCCGAGGGCACCGGCGTTATCGCGGGCGGCCCTGTGCGCGCGGTGATGGAAGCTGCCGGGATAAAGAATATAAGGACCAAATCCCACGGAACTTCCAATCCCTTCAACTGCGTCAGGGCCACGCTCGAGGGCCTGTATTCCTGCAAGTCGGCTGAGGAATACGCCAGGCTGAGGGGCAAGAGCATGGATGAGATTACAGGCTAAGGAGGCTTTGACATGGAAGAGGTTGTAAAGGCGGAAGGCAAAGCCAAAAAGGGTAACGCCTCAAAGAAGGCGAAGAAAAAGCCCGAAAAGATGATCAAGGTCACCCTCGTAAAGAGCACCATCGGCGTCCTTCCCGAGCATATAAAGACGGTAAGGGCCCTGGGGCTTGGGAAGATAAATTCATTTAACATAATAAAGGACAATGCCGCCTCGCGCGGGATGATCGAAAAGGTCAAGCATCTCGTGAAGGTAAGCGAAGCTTAAAGAGAGCAGGAGGTCTTATGATGAAATTGCACAATTTAAGTCCGGCGCCGAATTCGCGCAAAAAGGAAAAGCGTGTTGGGAGAGGGATAGGCAGCGGCATGGGCAAGACCTCTACGCGCGGCCATAAGGGGCAGAACTCGAGGAGCGGCGGCGGAGTGCGACCGGGCTTTGAGGGCGGCCAGATGCCGCTGGTGCGCAGGGTTCCCAAGAGAGGCTTTACCAACAAGTGGAGGGAGGAATACCTGACCGTCAACATCTCCAGGCTCAACGCCTTTGAGAACGGGGCGACGGTCACCGCCGAGGACTTGCTCGAGAGGGGGCTCATAAAATATAAGGCTGACAACAAGGGATTAAAAGTACTGGGCGACGGAGAGCTCAAGGTAGCTCTCACCGTCAAGGCTGCCAAATTCTCAAAGTCCGCTGAAGAAGCCATAATCAAGGCGGGCGGAAAGGCCGAGGTGGTATAATGTTTGAGACCTTGAAGAACGCGTGGAAGATAAAGGAAGTTAGGGTCAAGCTGCTGATCACGCTTGCCCTGCTGCTCGTGTTCAGGCTGGGGGCGTTTATCCCCATCGCGGGCATAAACATCGATGAGCTCGAGGTGATCACCGAGAGCTTAGGCGGCAGCTTTTTGAGCATAATGGACGCCGTGGTGGGAGGCTCGCTCTCCAACGGAACCATATTCGCGCTTGGCATAAGCCCTTACATCACCGCGTCGATAATTATACAGCTTCTGACCGTCGCCTTCCCGGCGCTTGAGAGGCTCTCAAAGGAAGGCGGCGAAGAGGGCAGGAAGAAAATCGCCCAGTACACCAGGATTTTTGCAATAGTGCTCGCCGTTGTGCAGGGAATAGGCATATTGCTCTCGTATAGGAACCTCATCGACACGGCGCTGGTTGACAACAATCCGAGCTGGACGTGGGTACTCTACGTTGCCATAGTGCTTCAATTTGCTGCGGGCACGGCGCTGTGCATGTGGGTCGGCGAGAGGATAACCGACTACGGGGTGGGCAACGGCATATCGCTGCTCATCTTTACGGGTATCATAGCCTCGGCGGGCTCTGCGATAAGGGCGGAACTTTTCACCGTGTTCAGCGGGACGGAGCAGGCGTCGCAGTCGGCGTTCAACCTCATACTCTTTGTAGTGATAGTGACCATCATATTCGCGCTCATCGTGTGGGTGGATCTCGCCGAGAGGAAGATTCCCGTCCAATACGCCAAGCAGATAAAGGGCAGGAAGATTTATGGCGGAAAGTCTACGTATATCCCGATAAGGATAAACGCCTCGGGCGTCATGCCGCTCATCTTCGCGTACGCGCTGCTCTCTTTCCCCTCGCTGATAATCAGCATGTTTAACTTAAGCGGCAGCGTGGCGACTTGGTTTACGCTCAACTTCTCGCCCGGAAGGTGGCTGTATACGCTGCTTCTGAGCCTGCTGATTCTGTTCTTCGCTTTCTTCTACGCTCAGATACAGTTCAATCCCGACGACATCTCGAGGAGCATTCAGCAATACGGCGGCTTTATCCCAGGCATCAGGCCGGGCAGGCCAACGACGGACCACCTAAGGAAGATATCCAACAGGATAACGCTTTTTGGCGCGATTTTCCTCGCGCTCATAGCGCTGGTGCCCTCACTGATACTCTCCATCACGGGCGGAAGCATCCTGGTGAACGCCATAAGCACGACGGGGCTGC
>JAAYQN010000033.1 GCA_012519285.1 Clostridiales bacterium | reverse complement strand
CCTCGAGGTATATATAAAGGGGCCCGGCTCGGGAAGGGAGTCCGCGATCAGGGCGTTGCAGGCGGCCGACATCCAAATCACGCTGATTAAGGACGTTTCCCCGATACCTCACAACGGGTGCCGCCCGCCAAAACGTAGAAGAGTATAAAAGGAGATAACCTATGGCCAAATATACCGAGTCAAAGTGCAGGTTGTGCAGGCGCGAAGGCATGAAGCTGTTTTTAAAAGGCGACAGGTGCTATTCTCCCAAATGCGCCATATTGAGGCGGCCTGTGGCTCCAGGCCAGCACGGGACCACGAGGAAGAAGCTGTCCGAATACGGCTTGCAGCTTCGCGAAAAGCAAAAAACCAAGAGAATATACGGTCTGCTCGAGAGCCAGTTCAAGACAATATACGAGAGAGCCGAGAAGATGAGGGGCGCTACGGGCGAGAACATGCTGAGGCTGCTTGAGCTTCGCCTCGACAACATCGTTTTCCGCTTCGACCTGGGAAAATCCAGGGCTCAGGCACGGCAAATAGTTAACCATGCCTTCCTCACCGTCAACGGCAGGCCCGTCAACATTCCCTCCTACACCTGCAAGGTGGGAGACGTCATTGCCGTCAAGGGAAACAAGAAGGGCAGCAAACTGTTTGAGGAATTTAAAAGCGCCAAAAAAATCAATCTCCCAAAGTGGCTGGAATTTGATGTTGAAAAGCTCGAAGGCAAGGTGATAGCGCTTCCGCAAAGGGAGGACATCGACCTAACCATTTCCGAGAACATGATAGTCGAGCTGTACTCGAGATAACGTCAATGAGGCCTTTATAAATAAGGAGGTTTTTTTCATGTTGGAAATTGAAAAGCCCAAAATAGTCATCGAGGAAAGCGAGGATCTTAGCAAGGCCAAGTTTATCGTTGAGCCGCTCGAGAGAGGCTTTGGCATCACTTTGGGGAACTGCTTAAGACGGCTGTTGTTGTCCTCTTTGCCCGGGCTTGCCCCTGTCGGAATAATGATAGATGACGTTAAGCATGAGTTTTCCACCATCAAGGGAGTGAAAGAAGACGTCGTCGAGATAATCCTCAACATAAAGGGGCTGGCGCTCAAGACCTCGAGCACCGAGAAGAATTTCAGGAAGGCCATGCATCTTAAAAAGAGCGGCCCATGCGAGGTATACGCGAGGGACTTTGAGCCCGATGCAGACATAGAGATATTAAACCCCGACCTTTACATCTGCACCATAGACGAGGAAGGCTCCCTCAACATGCAGGTGACTGTGGCAAAGGGGAGGGGTTACAGGATGGCTGAAGGCAACAAGAGCGACAAAAACCCCATCGGCTTTATCCCGGTGGATTCTATATTCACGCCCGTAAAGAAGGTTAATTACCACGTCGAGAGCACCCGCGTCGGCCAGAGCATTGACTTTGACAAGCTCACGCTGGAGGTGGAAACCAACGGGGCCTTCACGTGCAGGGAGATAGTGTCCCTTGCTGCCAAGATAATGCAGGAGCACATAAACCTGTTTGTCTCACTGGCAGACAACATCAACGTGATGGACATAATGGTCTCTCACGAGGAGGACAAGAAGGCGCAAATTCTCGAGATGAGCATCGAGGAAATGGACCTTTCCGTGCGCTCATACAACTGTCTCAAAAGGGCCAACATCCACACGGTTGAGGACCTCATAAAGAGGACGGAAGAGGACATGCTGAAAGTGAGGAACCTCGGCAGAAAGTCGCTTGACGAGGTTATCAACAAGCTCAAAAGCTACGGTTTAAGCTTGAGAAGCAAAGACGAATAGAGGAGGACTGATACGCCATGCCGTGGATGAGGAAATTAGGCAGACCCACAGACCATCGCCTTGCGATGCTGAGAAATCAGGTTAGCGACCTGCTGTGGAAGGGCAGAATCGAGACCACGTACGCCAAGGCAAAGGAGGTCTCGAGGATCGCCGATCGGATACTATCGCTCGCGATAGACACCTATGAGGATATAATAAAGGAGGCCGTTACCGTAAAAGACGAAAAGGGCAAGGGCGTCGAGAAGGAGATAATAAAGGACGGCGCCAAAAAGCTCAACGCCCGAAGGAAGATAATGGCCCAGGTGTATGACCTCAAGGAGCAGAGAATGAAGGGCGAGAGAAAGGCCGCTTTTAAGGCGAGAGTGGGCAAGATCAAGCACCCGCTGGTTGAAAAGATTTTCAACGAGCTCGCCCCCGAGCTCGACAGGCGCGAAAAGCAGACCGGCCAGAAGGGCGGCTATACCCGCATTTACAAGCTTGGCCCCAGGCGAGGCGACAGCGCCGAAATGGCGATTATTGAGCTGGTAAGGTAAGAGCATTTTTTGGAAAAAATGTGCCGCAAAAAGCTGCCTTGAAAAAGGCAGTTTGTAGAAAAACCCCTTTAAACGGGGAAAAGAGAGATTAGGCCTGCTACAAAGCTTTTCTTCCGCTATTTCTACCCTTTTTTTTAAACAAATACTCCAGAACAATTTCCTTTTGTTACAAAAGGCGGCTTAGTTCTTTCACTTAAACCGCCTTTTTCTACGCTCTGAGCTGCCTTGAAAAAGGCAGTTTTTTCATGCCCCAAAGGACTTTTTTTGGCATGAAAAATCTAACCAAAATCGGTTGGGAACAGAAATCTCAACCAAAATCGGTAATGCTTCACTTCTCTTTGAAATAGGTTTTCCGATATATTATTTTTTTCCCATTTGGAAGGCATAATTTTTAACGGGAAAATGGTAGTTATTTTATGATATAATAATAATAATAATATGAATGGATAGGAGGGAATTGAAATGGATTTTCTGGAATTGGCAAAGAGGAGATACAGTTGCAGGAAGTTTGATGGGGCAAGGGCAGCCTCAAAGGAGGATATAGAGTACTGCCTTGAGGCGGCAAGGCTGGCGCCGAGCGCTTGCAACGCTCAGCCGTATAGGTTTACGGTGTGCTTAGGCGAGATAAAAAATCAAGCCGCGTCCTGCCTCGGTTTTAACAGGTTTGCGACGGACGCCTCTCACCTCGTCATAATCAGCGAGGAAAGCTACAACATCTCCGCCTCGATAGGCAGCAAGATAAAGGACATAGACTTCCGCAGCATTGACATAGGCATCGCCGCCGCCCACCTTACCCTCGCCGCGGCAGAGAGAAACCTTGACAGCTGCATACTGGGATGGTTTGACGAGAAAAGGCTGAAGGAGCTGCTCGGAATAAAGGGCAGGATACGCCTCGTCATAGCCATAGGCTATGCGGCGGCAGGCTGCGCGCCAAAAGAGAAAAAGAGAAAGCCCATGGAAGAGATAGCCAGGATAAAAGAATAGCAAAAGGCGCAAGGTTTTTCTAAAATAAAAATTGTATAGATAATTATCTATGAATGGCAAACATTATATCAGATTTTCACAAGTATAACAGGTTACGCCAAACCTTTATATGCACGAGCAATATTAGTGTATCAGGTAACATTAAAACTTATGTTGAATATATCTATAAGGAAAACAAAAAACAGGGGCTTTTACAGTCCCTTGTTTAATCTGTCATACTAATTCCCTTCAGAAACGGATCTCACCACGTCCGCTATTTCGCCCGCTAACTTTTTGGCGTCGCAGAGATCTTCGCATTCGACCGTTATTCGCACCTTAGGCTCGGTGCCCGAGGGCCTCACAAGCAGCCTTCCGTTGCCGCGCAGCGCTTCCCTGCACTTCTTCACAATTTTTTGAAGGCGGTTGTCGCTCATGACCTTCTGCTTATCCTCTACGGGGACGTTTATGTTGACCTGCGGGTAGGGCACGGCATCGCTTAGCTCTGAGAGCTTTTTGCCGCTTGCGGCCGTGGCGTTGCACGCCTCAATGGCGGAGAGGATTCCGTCTCCGGTAGTGGTGATATCGCCGATAATTATATGCCCCGACTGTTCTCCGCCCAGCAGGCAGCCCTCTTTATCCATCAGCTCCCTCACGTACTTGTCGCCAATGTCGGCGCGCAGCAGCTTGATGCCGAGCCTTAATAAGGCGTTCTCAATGCCCATGTTGGTATGCTGGGTGCCGACCACCACGTCCTTGCCCAGCCTGCCCTGCTGCCTCATGTGTCTTGCGAATATGTATATCAGGCTGTCGCCATCGACGAGATTTCCCTTCTCGTCGCAGGCGATAACCCTGTCGGAATCCCCGTCAAAGGCAAATCCCACGTCGGCGCCGCATTCCTTTACCTTTTCAGTCAGCACCTCGGGGTAAAGCGAGCCGCAGCCGTCGTTTATCGTGCCGCTTGTTATGTCGCAATTAAAGCAAAAGACCTCGCAGCCCAACGTCCTGAAGACGTCGGGCGCCACCTTGTACGCAGCTCCCCTCGCGCAGTCAAGCACCACTTTAAGGCCCTTCAGGTTATGCTTGCAGCAGCTTACGAGGTATTCCTTGTACTGTGCATAAGCTTCGTCGTCATAGACCGCCGCCGTGCCTATATCCATACCCTTTTTTAAATTAGTCTTTTCAAAGAGTTCTTCAAGCTTCTCCTCAGCCTCGTCGCACAGCTTAACTCCCCTTGAGGAAAAGACCTTTATGCCGTTGTATTCAAAGGGATTGTGCGAGGCGCTTATCACCACTCCAAAATCTGCGCCGTAAAGTCTCGTTATATAAGCCAGCCCGGCTGTTGGAAGAATGCCGCAGTTTATAACCTTTCCTCCCCCGCACATGATGCCCGCATCGAGCGAGTACAGTATCATGTCCCCGGAGACCCTCGTATCCTTGCACACCACTACGGTGGGCTTTTCCTTCAGCGTCGTGAGCGCATTACCGCACTTGAAAGCGAGATCATGGTCCAGGAAATCGTTTGCGATGCCCCTGATGCCATCGGTGCCAAAGTAAATGGCCATATTTTTCTCCCGTTAAATGGTTTACAGATAAAACCTGAAAACCCTTTTTATCTTCTTGGGCTTTACCACTTCGATCCGCCTTCCCTCGAGCAGCAGCTCCATGTTTCTGTGGAGCCTATTAAGCTTTTCCGTCCCAAACCTTTCCCTGATGAGGTTGACGGCGTCCTGGTATATGGGCATGCGCCTGTCGTTGTGGCAGTCGGTCCCGATTACGTGAACCTGGTCGCACGCCAGCATCTTTAAGGCAAGGTTTTTCAGGGCGCCGATAAACAGGGACGAGGTATTGAGCTGTATCAGGCAGCCTATCTCGATGAGTTCGGCTATGATCCCCGGCTTTGACAGCACGGCCGGGTATCTCTCGCAGTGGGCCACGATGGGCGTCAGCCCGTGCACATTTATTATATTCAGCAAAATATCGTAGATGTGCTTGGACAGGCTGGTCCGGTGCGGCAGCTCCACGAGGATGTAGCCCGTGTTGGCGACCTGGTATCTCTGAAAATCGGTGTATGGGAAAGATTTTGAAATGTAGACCTCGCACGCCGGGATGACCTTCACATCCGACTCTGCTTCCCTGATCTTGCACAGCGCCTGCTCCCTGAAAGCGAAAAAGCCGTCCTCGGTTATGTTGTTGAAATAGAAATGGGGCGCGGCGACTATGGTGTCAACTCCCTGTTTTTTTAGCGAATCGATGAGCATCAGGGACTGTTCGAGGTTTTCAGCCCCGTCATCTAAACCATAAAGTATGTGCGCGTGGAAATCTATCATTTTTATTCCTTCTCGCTGCGTATTTTTTAATCGAATCAAATAAATATTTATTAGATTAAAGCACTATGTTGACGAGCTTGCCCGGAACGGCAATGACCTTTTTTACGGGTTTGCCCTGGGCGAGTTCCTCAACCTGCTGCAATGTGAGCACGTATTTTTCGAGCTGCTCCCTGTCAAGCTGCGAGGGCACGTTGACCCTCGCCCTCACCTTGCCGTTTACCTGTATCGCTATCTCGACCTCGTCCCTTACCAACGCTTTCTCGTCGCACTTGGGGTAGCGCTGCTTAAATACCGAGAACGGGCCGCCTATCATCTCCCACAGCTCCTCGGCGAAGTGCGGCGCAAAGGGGGCTATGAGCAGCACCAGATCCCTCGCGCACGCCTTGAAGAACTCGGCATCCTTTTGGCTCTCCTGGTCGTACTTGTACATGGCGTTGACGAGTTCCATCAGCCTCGCTATGGAGGTGTTGAAGCCGAATACCTCGAGGTCGGCGCTCACCTGCTTTATGGTGTAATTTTTGACGCAGTCGAGATCCCTCTCAGCGGGACCAATCTGCTTGCTCCCTTCCATGGAGAAGGCCTTAAGCACGATCTTTTCGGCGCGGTCAATGAACCGCGACACCGCCTTTATGCCGTCGTCGTTCCACGGCCCGCCTTCGATGTATGAAAAGCCGAACATCAGGTACAGCCTGAATATATCGGTGCCGTATTTTTCAATGTAAGTGTCGGGGGAGACGACGTTGCCCCTGGACTTGCTCATCCTGTTGCCGTCGGGACCCAATATCACGCCCTGATGAACGAGGGACTTAAATGGCTCATCGAAATTGAGGTAGCCCATGTCCCTTAAAGCTTTGGTGAAAAACCTGGCGTACAAAAGGTGCATGCACGCGTGCTCCGCCCCTCCCACGTACTTGTCCACGGGAAGCATCTTATTTATCAGCTCGCTGTCAAAGGGCTTTTGGCTGTTTTTGGCGTCGGGATACCTTAAGAAATACCAGCTCGAGCACACGAAGGTGTCCAGCGTGTCGGAATCCCTTTTGGCCGGCGCGCCGCATTTAGGGCAAACGGTGTTTACGAATTGCTCGCACTTTGCGAGCGGCGATTGCCCGTCGGGCGTGAACACCATGTCGTAGGGAAGCTCTACGGGCAGGTCTTCCTCGGGCACCGGCACCTCGCCGCACCTGGGGCAGTGGATTATGGGAATGGGCGCGCCCCAATACCTCTGCCTGGAGACCAGCCAGTCGCGAAGGCGATAGTTTACCTTCTTTTGCCCCGACCCCAGCGTCTTCAGTTTTTCCATTATTGCATCCTTTGCCGCCTCGCTGCCCATGCCGGAAAATTCCCCGCTGTCTACCAAAACGCCGGGCTCGACGAAAGGCAGCTCGTCCTTTCCTTCCTCCCCCTTTATTACCCTCTTTATGGGAAGGCCGTATTTTTTGGCAAACTCAAAGTCCCTCTCGTCGTGGGCGGGGACGCCCATCACCGCGCCGGTGCCGTAGGACACCAGCACATAGTCGGCGATATAAATCGGGATTTTCTCTCCGGTAAGCGGGTGGATGGCGTAGCTTCCCAAAAAGAGGCCCGTCTTCTCCCTCACAGTGGACATCCTGTCTATCTCTGTCGTCATGGCGCTCTGGAACTTGTACCGTTCCACGGCCTCTCTCTGCCCGGGCGCCGTGAGCTTGTCCACAAGCTCATGCTCAGGGGCAAGCACCACGTAGGAGACGCCGAAGAGCGTGTCCGCGCGCGTGGTGAAGACCTTGAAGCTGTCGCCGTTCTCGGTCTTGAACTCTATCTCTCCGCCGACGGACTTTCCTATCCAGTTGCGCTGCATCAGCTTGGTCTTCTCGGGCCAGTCGATCTCGTCGAGACCCTCGAGCAGTTCCTCGGCGTAAGCGGTTATCTTGAAAAACCATTGGGTAAGGTTTTTCCTAAGTACTTTGGCATGGCACCTCTCGCAGCTGCCGTCGATCACCTGCTCGTTGGCGAGCACGGTCTGGCAGGACGGGCACCAGTTTACGGGCGCTTCCTTGCGGTAGGCGAGGCTGTTTTTATAAAGCTGCAGGAACATCCACTGCGTCCACTTGTAGTAGTCAGGCATGCAGGTTACCACTTCGGCAGACCAGTCGAACATGCCGCCAATGGCCTTGAGCTGTTCCCTCATGGTGGCGATGTTCGCCAGCGTGTTGTCCTTAGGATGAATGCCCGTCTTTATGGCGTAGTTTTCGGCGGGAAGGCCGAAAGCGTCAAAGCCCATCGGCTGAAATACGTTGAAGCCCTGCATCCTCTTGAACCTCGCATAGGTGTCGGTGGGGCCGTAGTTGTACCAGTGGCCGATGTGGAGCTTTGCCGCCGAAGGGTAAGAAAACATCTCCAGCACGTAGAGCTTGCTAGAGATATTGCCGTAGTCAAATTCGTGCAGCTTTCTCTCTTCCCATATTTTCTGCCATTTTTTCTCAACTTCTTTGAGATCCATATTGTCCTCCGAAAAGCGAGGCCCGCTTTTATGTAAATGGCTCAAAAATCACTTTAATTGCAACTCCCCTAATTATATAATAAATGACGTCGCGGTGTCAACATATACCGCGCTTTTTAACCGACGGGTTTTTAACACAAAATGCCCATGCAGCATAATATATAACAAAAAAAGGAGTGGCGAGGATGGGAAAAAAGAAGGGCTTTGCCGCAGCCGCTGCCGACGACCTGTATAACCTCAGCGTCAGGAAGAAGGCGATGCAGCTTTGCAGAAGGCTTTTTGAGGATCTTTGCCGCGCGCAGGGGTGCTATTCGCAGATAGCAGGGGAAGACGCCGCCGCGAATAGGTTTATGAGCGAAAACGAGCAGATTATGGGCATAATATCGTCCATCGCAAAGGCCATAAGCCCCAGGGAAAAAATGGCCGCCCCTAAGTTTACGCCGCCCTCAAAGGCAAAGATAAGGCCCTACCTTTCCGCCTTGCTGTGCGAGATCGCATCCGACATCGTCTCGCTCACTTCGCTGGTCAACATCCCCCGCATGCAGCGGGAACTCGTTCTCGCAGGCGATTTGCTCTTAAAACAATTAACCTACATATTGCCGTATAAGATACAATAAACAAATTACGCAAAAAAGCTTATTTCAACGTACGATTGATTATGCGGCAATGAAGTGATGATATAATAAAAAAACTGTTAACTAAAGGGCTTATTATTCTCAATTTTGTATGTAAAAAGGTAATTTATAAGGATAAATATTATGCCTCTATGTAAGGGCTGTAACAAACCATAAATTTCCTGCCGTTTTTACCCCTTTTTTGCAAAAAAAGAATTTTTTATATTGACAATATATGCGTTTTATGCTAAAATGTCATGGCACTCCTTTGGGGGGTGTTATTTTTTGGCGGTTTTTGGGATGACAAGCCATCGGAGGTTATTATGAGAGTAAAGATTACCCTGCAATGCACCGAGTGCAAGCAGAGAAACTACGATACCATGAAGAACAAGAAAAACGACCCTGATAGGTTGGAGATGAGCAAATACTGCAGGTTCTGCAAAAAGCACACTGCGCATAAGGAGGCAAAATAACGACGCCTGCCTTCATTTGCGCCCATAATCATAAAACAGGAGGTCTGTCTTGATGTCCGATAAAAAAGAGATAAAGGCCGCCGAGGTGGACAGGCGGGCTGCCGAGAGCGCCTCCCAGGGTGCGCAACGGGCCGCGGCCAAGCAGAAAAAAGCGGCGAAGAAGCCTAAAAAGCCCAACATCTTCGTCAGGATGGGGAGGTTCATCGGCAGAAAGTGCAAGGAGATGTTTTCCGAGCTAAAAAAAGTTACGTGGCCTTCCTTTCCGACCGTTATCAGGCAGACGGGCGTGGTCCTGGCTGTAGTATTATTCTTTCTCGTGCTTGTGTTCGCCTTTGACAGCTTGCTCTCATTGGCCTACACATTGCTCAAATAATATTACAACTAAAGCGGTGGTCGTATGGAAAATTCCCAGCAGCAGGCAAGGTGGTACGTCCTTCACACGTATTCGGGATACGAGTCGATGGTGATGGAAAACCTTCATAAATTAATAGAAAACAACAACCTCCAGGACGTCATTTTGGACATCGTCATCCCCGAGGAGCAGGTCGTCGAGGAAAAGAGGGGCAAGAAAAAGGTGGTAAAGAGGAAGATGTACCCCTGTTACGTCTTCGTGAAGCTGGTTTACAGCAACGAGCTTTGGTACCTGCTCACCAACACAAGGGGCGTCACGGGGTTCGTAGGCCCATCGGGCAGGGCCCTTCCCCTCACCGAGGACGAGGTCAAGAGGATGCGCCTCGAGAAGGTTGCCGTCCCCATGAATTTCATCGTGGGCGACAACGTGCGCGTGCTGTCGGGCCCCCTTGAGGGGTACGTGGGCATGGTCGAGGAGATTGATTTTAAGCAACAGAAGGCAAAGGTCAGCGTATCGATGTTTGGCCGCCAGACGCCCGTGGAGCTCGAATTCATGCAGTTTGAAAAGATCTGAAAATCCGCTTCGCCAAAAGGCGGGGCTCTAAGTGGGAGAAACGCAAAATATTTTCCTTGCGTTTCGCTAACAACCACAAAAACGGAGGATAGGTATTATGGCTAAGAAGATTACGGCAGTGGTAAAGCTGCAGCTTCCGGCAGGAAAGGCGACCCCCGGTCCGCCCGTGGGTTCCACGCTCGGCCCCCATGGAATCAACATACCGGGCTTTACCAAGGAGTTCAACGCCAGGACGGCGGACCAGGCGGGCATGATAATTCCTGTCATAATCAACATATATCAGGACAGGTCGTTCACTTTCGTGCTCAAGACGCCGCCTGCGCCCGTCCTGATCAAGAAGGCGTGCAACATAGAGAAAGGCTCTTCCAAACCAAACAGGGACAAAGTGGCAAAGATCACCCGCGCCCAGGTGGAAGAGATCGCCAAAATCAAGATATCCGACCTCAACGCCGCCTCCCTTGAGGCAGCGATGAGCATGATAGAGGGGACCTGCAGGAGCATGGGCGTCGTCGTGGTTGACTGACGTCCTCAGGTAAAAAATAATGTGGGAGAGTTGAAAAGGCTCGCCATAACCACAGGAGGTAAATATGAAACGAGGAAAGAAGTATCTTGAAAGTTTAAAGCTCTACGATCCATCCAAAGCCTACGAGCTTCCCGAGGTGATGAGACTGGTGCTCGAGACGGCAAAGGCCAACTTTGACGAGACCATAGAGATGCACGTCCGCCTCGGCGTTGACCCCAAGCACGCCGACCAGCAGGTGCGCGGCGTGGTAGTGCTGCCGAACGGCACGGGCAAAAAGGTCAGGGTGCTGGTTTTTGCCAAGGGCGAAAAGGCCGATGAGGCTGAAAAGGCCGGTGCCGACTACGTCGGGGCCGAGGACCTCATCTCCAAGATTCAGGGAGGATGGTTTGACTTTGACGCCTGTATCGCCACGCCTGACATGATGGGCATGGTGGGAAGAATCGCAAGGCTTTTGGGCCCTAAGGGCCTCATGCCAAATCCCAAATCGGGAACGGTCACGATGGACGTCGCCAAGGCGGTAGCCGATATCAAGGCGGGTAAAGTGGAGTACAGGCTCGACAAGACGGCCATCATCCACTGCCCCATAGGTAAAAAGAGCTTCGGCGCCGAAAAGCTCATCGAAAATTACACGACGCTGTTCGAGGCCATTGTTAAGGCAAAACCCGCCGCCGCCAAGGGCCAGTATATCAGGAGCGTGTCGATTACCAGCACCATGGGCCCCGGGATAAAAGTTGCGGTAAGGTCGTAAAAGGTTTGACAACAAGAGCTTTAGCTGTTAAAATTTACAAGTAATATTTGCCCGCAGACAGTAAGTGTCGCACCGCGACATAATTCCCTTAAAGCGAGGGAGCTTACCGAGGAGCAGAAATTTAGCAGGTTAAACCTGCGCTGCTTTGTTTGCGGCGCAGGTTTTTTCAAGTAGAAGGAGGTTAAGACATGGACGACAAAAAGCTTTCCCCCGCCCAGCTAAAGAAACAGGAGGAAGTTGAGACCATCAAGGAAAAGATAAAAAAGTCCAAGTCAGTGATTCTGGCAAACTATAAGGGACTGACCGTTATGGAAGACACCGACCTTAGGAGGGAGTTCCGCAAGAGTAACATCGAGTACAAGGTGTACAAGAACACCCTCTTGAGAAGGGCCTTCAACGACTTAAACTACAAGGAATTTGACGATGCCCTGAGGGGCACCACTTCCATCGCTTTCTCTTACGGGGACGAGGTGGCGGCCGCCAAGGTCATAAAGCAAAAGGGCAAGGAATTAAGGGATAAGCTCATCGCAAAGTGCGGGCTGTTAAACGGCGCATTCATCGACGCCAAGAAGGTGGAAGAGCTTGCCTCGCTGCCCTCGAGGGAAGAGCTCATCGCAAAGATGCTCGGCTCGCTGAATGCTCCCATCTCCGGGCTTGCGGGCGTGTGCAGGGCACTGCTCTCCGGAATCGTATACGCGCTCAAGTCAATACACGACAAAAAGGCTGAAGCCGCAAATTAATCTGAAAAAAACTGTGGAGGAATATAAAATGGCAGATATCAAGAAGTTTATCGAAGAAGTAAAGTCAATGACCGTCCTGGAGCTTTCCGAGCTCGTCAAGGCGCTTGAGGAAGAGTTTGGCGTCAGCGCCGCCGCTCCTGTGGCTGTCGCCGCGGCTGCTCCCGATGCAGCCGCAGCCGCCGCTCCCGTTGAGGAGAAGACCGAGTTCACCGTGTCCATCAAGAACGTAGGGACCAGCAAGCTCAACGTCATCAAGGTTGTCAGGGAGCTCACAGGCCTTGGTCTTGCCGAAGCCAAAAACCTCGTCGAGAGCAACGGAACAGTCAAGGAGAACGTAAGCAAGGTCGAAGCGGACAAGATAGTGGCCAAACTCAAGGAAGCCGGAGCCGAAGTGGATATTAAGTAATTAAGGGCGGCAAGCAGCCGCCTTTAATTTTTATCGCTTTAATTAAAAGGGGCGCCAGCCCCTTTTCCCTATTTTTGGGAAAAAGGGTAAGCAAGGCGTATCCCACAAAGCGCTTTCATTCGGTCCGCCACATCGTAAAATGTGCAGCATTACACATTGTGTATTCTCCGCAATTATAATGCCAATTTGAGCGACATATACATAATTATGGGTGTTTTGTATGGGCGGGGAATATAGAAGGCTTTGCGATGTGGAGGTCGGGAAGAGGGTGAGGGTGGTGAGGATTGAGGGAGAGCAGGCGCTCAGAAAGAGGCTGATGGAGATGGGAATAATAAACGGCGAGGAGGTCGCTGTGAAAAGGCTGGCGCCGCTCGGCGACCCCATGCAGGTAACGGTTGGCGCCTGCGAGCTGGCTATAAGGAAGAGGGACGCCGCTGCCGTCATCGTCCAATGCCAGAGAGGTGTCAAATGAAGGTCGCGCTCGTGGGCAATCCCAACAGCGGCAAGACCACGCTCTTCAACGAGCTCACCGGGAGCTCTCAGTACGTGGGCAACTGGCCGGGGGTCACAGTGGAAAAGAAGGAGGGCAGGATAAAAGGGCATAAGGAGATCGCCGTTGTGGACCTTCCCGGCATCTATTCGCTCTCTGCCAACTCGCTCGAGGAGAGAATATCGCGCGACTTTTTGCTGGAAGGTGGCGCCGACGTCGTGCTCAATATCGTCGACGCGTCCAACTTAAAGCGCAACCTGTACCTCACGATGCAGCTCCTCGAGATGGGCCTTCCCGTCATAGTGGCGCTCAACATGATGGACCTCGTGAAAAAGCGCGGGGAGAGCGTAAATATAGGTCTTCTCTCGAGAAAGCTGGGTTGCCCCGCCGTGGGGATAAGCGCCGCAAGGGGCGAAGGCATAGGCGAGCTGGTGGAGCTTTTAAAACGCTTTAAGGGGAAAAAGATTTCGCCGCAGCCCCTTGTATATGACCACATACGTCCTTGGGCGCTCAGGGTAAAGGATATCATCGGCATCCCCGACAAGGGCGCGCTGTGGCGCTCGCTGAAGCTTTTGGAGCGCGACCCTGAGGCTTTCAGGGCGTTGCCTCAGGGTATAAAGGATAAAGTGGAAAAAGTCGTGTCTGATTTTGAGAGTGAGATGAAAAGAGACGGGCAGGGCTTTTTGACCGAGCTGAGGTACTGGTACATAGAAAAGCTGCTCGACGGGGTTTACAGCGGGAAGGTGAGAGGAGAGACGCTTTCTGACAAAATTGACAAGGTGCTTGCGGGGAGATTCACGGCGCTTCCCATCTTTTTCCTCCTCATGTGGGGCGTATATTTCATATCAATACAGCTTTCCGGAAACCTTATGAGGGAGTTTCTGGAGCGCTTTTTCTCTTATACCGTGGGAGGGG
>JAAYQN010000032.1 GCA_012519285.1 Clostridiales bacterium | reverse complement strand
TTGCAGGCACAAAGTTCCCCGCAGGAGAGCATATCTACGATCATTGCTCTTTTGGGATCTCCCAACGCTTTAAATACTTTTGTATTTTCCAGGTAATAATCCATAACGACACCTCATATCGAAAAATTTCGATATGATATATTATATGCATCAAAATCTAAAAATGTCAATATGAAATCCATAAGATAACCTTTTTTTATTTCTCACATTAAAAAAAGCATCCGCGAATTACGGATGCAAAATAGCCTTAGATTGAAAAAATATCATTATTTTATTGTTTACGCTTTTGTGCAGCCCCTTTTCCTTTTATGCCGATATAAAGGCCGTCATTGCCTTTTTTTCATTATGTCGCCGAGGCTCTTGTAATAACCGCCGTAGAGCATGAACACGATGACTCCAATGCTGATAAGTATGTCCGGCACCACATAGATGGCGTTATACGCCGTGGAGTACAGCAGCGCCGAGCTTGCGGGAAGCCCCTCGATGATGTAGCCCGCTTTGAAAAAGATTATCCCTGCCAGAATATGCATTATAAAGCGCACAACTCCTACCGAAGCGGCGCCCACTATCACGCCTGCCTTTTCGCTCAGCACATTCTTAAAAGCTCCGGCGAGGGCGATGGAGGAGAAAGCGAGGACGTAGTCGAGGATAAACTGGACGGGCGTCAAAAACCATGAATCCTGGATAAACTGCAGCAGGCCATATACTATCCCTGCGAGCAGCCCCCTGAGGGGCCCGTAAAAATAGGAAAATATGAGGATGGGCACAAAGCTGGCGAATGTCACCGAGCCGCCGAATGGCATCGATATCTTGATAAACGACAGCGCGAAGGAGAGCGCTATGCTTATCGCCGCGAACACGATGGTCCTGGTGTCCATTATGCTCTTTGTCCTGTGCAGGATGAACAGTATCACGATGACCGCGGCGATGGCGCAGATGGTTATTATCTTGACGAGGTCGATGACCTCTTCGGAAACCTCAAAGCTTATAAAAAGCAATCTGTTCAAAAAGCTCATAGTAACCTCCGATATTAAGTTTTTTTTTGAAAAATATTTTTTTGCAAAATACGAGTCTGCGGGGCTTTTTCTGCCTTTTTTCACATAAGCCAAGCCGCCCGGTCTTGCGCACCGTCTCGGCCTTTTACCGTTTTTCAAAAGCTGCTCAAAGTATATGGGTACAAAGTCCTGCGAGAAAAGCTATCTGCGCCTTACATAGAAATACCCCCTTTTGAGAGGGGGCGAGAATGCAGAGATAACTTCTGTTTCCCCTACAGGCATTACCCAGTCAGGTTCAAAGGGTATAATCTCAGCCATAAAATAGGCACCCCCAACAAAATTTTAAGTTGTGCCCTTATTATATCTAAATTTTATTGTTGTGTCAATCGTCTGGTTGAGGTATAATAAAATCAGCACCAAAAAAAGGGAGGGAGCCTTTTTGGGTTTTTTCGCCTACCTCAGCAGGATGAAATACATAAAGAGATGGAGTCTGATGTACTCCTCTATGGAGGAGAATATCATGGAGCACAGCCATCAAGTGGCTGTGATTGCCCATTGCCTCGGCATTATAAACAATAAGGAGTTTGGTGGCACAGCCGACCCCGAAAAATGCGCCATGCTCGCCCTCTACCACGAGATCTCCGAGGTCATAACGGGCGACATTCCCACTCCCATAAAGTATTTCAACGCGCAGATAAACTCCGCGTACAGGGACCTTGAGACGCTCGCATGCAAAAAGCTGCTCTCCACACTACCCGAAAACCTGAGGGGAGAGTACGAAAAATATGCGCTGCCCGATACCGACAGTTATGAATACAAGCTGATGAAAGGGGCCGACAAGCTCGCCGCTTACATAAAGTGCATCGAAGAGCTCAAAGGGGGAAACACCGAATTCGCCAAGGCGGAGAGTTCGATAAGGAAGGCGCTCGAGCGCCATGAGTTGCCAGAAGTGGTCTATTTTTACGAAAAATTCATCCCCTCGTACAAAAAGAGCCTCGACGAGCTGGACAGAGAATGATAAAAGGGCGTTCTCTTAAATCTGCACCCTTTATGTTTCATTTATGTATCAGGTTTTTGTTATTTTTCAAGAATCTTGCCGCGGACTTCTTTATTTCTCGACGGCCAATCCGTCGTATGCGGGCTTTATACCGTAGGGTTTAAAGTACTGTTCAATCTCCTCATGCAACATGCCCGTAAAGTGGGTGAAATGGGTCGCCAAAAAGAGTGTGTCCTCGTCGCAGCAGCCCATCTTCAAAAACCTTTCCTTTACCTCGATTATGTCCATAAACCCGAGGTGTCTGGTGGGCTTGCCGTGGTTTTTGCCGCTTGTGGCGTCAAGGCATACTATGTCAAGTCTCTTTCCGGCGAGAAATTCCTCGGCCCGCGGCAGAACCGCCCCTGTGTCGGTGGCATAAAACAGGCGGCTTTCGCCGTGCTCTATCAGATAAAGTAGGCTCTGCGGCTGGTTGTGTGAGGCCTCGACGGGCGTTATGTAGTATCCATCAAAGCGGTACTGCTTATAGGGCTTCACCTCAATTACCTCAATATGCTTCCAAAAATCCTTCCTCTCGTAACGCGCCTGCTTGAGCGCCTGCGCGGCGTAAGGGCTCATGAAGAATTTGAGCGGCAGCGCCTTTTCGGTGAAGGAAAGGGAATTATAGGAGAGAATTTGCGGGCTTAAATGGTCCTGATGGGTATGGGTGATGAGCACGGCTCTTAGCCTGCTCACGTCCAGGCCGTACTTTACGCGAAAGCAGCCGAAATCCGGCGACAGGTCGATCAAAAGCTCGCCGTTTAAGAGCACGCTCGACCTGAGGCGCAGATTTTTGCCCCCAGCCTCGATTGCCCTTTTGCAGTGCATGCAGTTACAGAAGATACCCGGCAGAGCTTCCGCCGCCGAGGTACCCAAAAAGAGTACTCTCATAGAGATCCTTACCTATAGCTTAAAGGCAAAACGCCGTTCTGTCAACATTTTTAAACATTGTTTAATAATTTTAAGCTCAATATTTAAAGCAGAAGATTGTAAAATGAAGTGCTACGGCGCTCATTGTCCTTGACAAGAGCTTTGAAAAAAATATAGAATATAGCTGGCTGAAAAATCGAAAGCGTAAAGGAAAAGATATGGTTGCGGATATAATCTACAGCTTGTTTAATTTGCTGGGCGGCCTTGCCGTTTTCATGTACGGGATGAAGGTGATGAGCGACAATCTGGAAAGGGTTGCCGGCAGAAAGATAAAGGCCATGATGTCCAAGGTGTCGGGCAACAAGCTGGTGGGCGTGGGCATAGGCACGGCGGTCACGGCTATTATTCAAAGTTCGGCTGCAACAACCGTAATGATAGTTGGATTTGTCAACATAGGCATAATAACGCTTATGCAGGCCGTCCCCGTCATAATAGGCGCCAATATTGGCACTACGGTAACCCTTCAGATAACCTCGCTTAAAAACATCTTCAACATAACGGCGATAGCGGGCTTTTTCGCGGCGGCGGGACTTTTTATGAACATGTTTTCGAGGAAAAACGCCATAAAAAGGTCGGGGGCAATCCTGATAGGTTTGGGAATGATATTCATTGGCCTCGACTTTATGAGCTCATCAATGGGCATCTTCAAAGAGCCGCTTGCCCATTTTTTTGCCGTAATAAATAACCCCATCCTGCTGATGCTTTTCGGCATGATTTTCACGGCCGTTATCCAGAGTTCCTCGGCCACCACAGTCATAGTAGCGGGCTTTGCCGCAGCCGGCAGCATGAGCCTCGAGGCCGCAGTGTACTCCGTGCTTGGGATGAACATAGGCACGTGCGTTACCGCACTGTTCTCCAGCATCGGGACAAATATAAACGCGAGGCGGGCCGCAGTCATCCACCTGTTGTTCAACGTATTGGGCGCAATAATGGTTGCCGCGGCGTTTGCGTTAATCGGCTTCGGCGCGGTGGAAGCCGCGCTGCGCGCGGTGAGCGGGCTTGACATAATGCGGCAGATAGCAAATTTCCACACCCTTTTCAATGTCTTTACCACCATCCTGCTGCTGCCACTTTCAGGCGTGCTCGTAAAGCTGTCTCAGCTCATAGTAAAGGGATCCGAAAAGAAGACAGAGAGTTTCCGCATGTACTATTTCGACGAGCGCGTGCTAAAGACCCCGCCCGTGGCGGTTTCTCAGCTTAAAGACGAGCTCCTGAACATGCTTTCCCTCACCAAGAGAAACCTCGACCTTTCCATCGAGGCACTCTCTACGCTCAACCTCGACCATGACGGCGAGGTGATGAGGAGAGAGGATGAGATAAACTTTTTAAACAACGCCATTACCAACTATCTGGTCCAGCTCTCCTCGCTCGACCTTTCCTATGAGGACGAGAAAATCGTCGGCAGCTTCTTCAACGCGGTGACCGATATAGAGAGGATAGGCGACCATGCCGAAAACGTGCAAAAGTTCGTACGCAAGATGAACGACGAGAAGATAGAGTTTTCCGACGAGGCAAAGCAGGAGATAAGGGATTACGCCGATATCCTCAACAAAATGTACGAGTACGTGGTAAAGGTGTTCCACGACAGGCAGATAGAGCTTATACCGCAGGTCAACAAGTTCGAGGAGCTTGCCGACAGCTTCAAGCACCAGATGACCCGGGCGCACATCGAGAGGCTTAACAATGGCACTTGCACGGCAGAGAGCGGCGCGATATACTTAAGCCTTGCCTCCAATTTCGAGAGGGTGGCAGACCACCTCTTGAACATCAGCGAGAGCGTGCTCACTTACGTGAAAAAGCCCGACCTCAAGAAAAAGCCTTCTCCAAAGCCGGCATCATAAATGCAAAAAGTCAATTTCATAGAAGGGCAAAAACTTTTGGCGTAATGTTTTTTTTAGGCTTTTGCCATCTCTTAATCTAAAGCCAATTATATTGCGGCCCTTTCTTTTTCTTCAAAAAAATCCCGCTTAAAAAAAGTTTAGGTTTTTCTGAGAAAAAAGCTGCCCAATGCCCCCCAAAAAGAATTTCTTTAAAACGCTTGCCTGCCCCGCGGTCCCCTGATTTTTGCCTTTTTGTATGGCGAGCATTTGTTATGAAATTGACAATTTAAGATAAAAATAGTATGATAATATCCAGTGAAAAATCATTAAGGAGACAGGGTATGAACAAGAAGACCATCAAGGACATTGATGTCAAGGGCAAGAGGGCGCTTGTCCGCGTGGATTTTAACGTCCCGCTGGATGAGAATAAAAGGATAACGGACGAAAACAGGATAAACGGGGCGCTGCCCACCATCGAATACCTCATGGAGCGGGGCGCGAAGGTGATTTTATGCTCTCATCTCGGCAGGCCCAAGGGCGAGTTCAACATGAAGTATTCCTTAAAGCCCGTGGCGGACAAGCTAAACGAGCTTTTGGGGGGAAAGGTGACCTTTGCCTCCGACGTCATAGGGGAGGCTGCGCAGAAAGCCGTCGCCGAGTGCAATAAAGGCGAGGTAGTTATGCTCGAGAACCTGCGTTTCCATAAGGAAGAGGAGAAAAACGACCCGGAATTTGCCAAAAAACTGGCGGCTTTCGGCGACATATACGTAAACGACGCTTTCGGAACCGCCCACAGGGCACATGCCTCGACGGAAGGCGTCTCTCATTTCATAAAGGATTCCGTGGCGGGCTTTCTGATCGCAAAGGAGCTCGAGATAATGGGTCAGGCGCTCGAAAATCCCAAGAGGCCCTTTGTGGCAATTCTCGGCGGCGTCAAGGTTTCCGACAAGATAGGTGTAATCAATAACCTTTTCACAAAGGTGGACACGCTGATAATCGGCGGCGCCATGGCCTACACTTTCTTTAAGGCCAAGGGTTACAGCGTGGGCGACTCGCTGTGCGAGCTCGACAAGGTTGAGCTTGCCAAGGAACTCATGCAAAAGGCCGAGGAGAGGAAGGTAAGGCTGCTTCTTCCCGTGGACAACGTAGTCGCCAAGGAATTCTCAAAAGAAGCGCCCTTTATGACCGTGGATTCCGACAAGATTCCCGACGGCTGGCAGGGCCTCGACATCGGCGAAAAGACCCGACAGCTCTTCGCCGACGCCATTAAGGATGCCGGCACGGTTATATGGAACGGCCCCATGGGCGTATTTGAGATGCCCAATTTCGCCGAAGGCACCAAGGCCGTGGCGAGGGCACTGGCGCAGTCAGGCGCCATAACCATAATCGGCGGCGGCGACTCTGCTGCGGCAGTGGCGCAGCTCGGCTTTGCCGACAAGATGACGCACATCTCGACGGGCGGCGGCGCGTCGCTGGAGTTTATGGAAGGGCTGGAGCTGCCGGGCATAGCCTGCTTAAACGACAAGTAATTTCCCTTCCGTACAGATATATTTCCGCAAGAGGTGTTTATATATATCTGTACGGATTTTTTTGTGCTTTTATAATTTATAAGCCTTAACGATGAGAGGAGAAACATCTATGAGGACACCCATAATCGCTGCCAACTGGAAAATGAACAAGACTCAAAAGGAGGCAAAGGTCTTCTTGAAGGAGCTCATTCCACTGATTTCGGACGCAGAATGCGAGGTGGCGTTGTGCGTCCCCTTCACTGGCCTTGCCGTCGTAAAGAGGATGGTAAAGGGCACCAAAATAAAGGTAGGCGCCCAGAATGTGCATTTTGCCGAAAAAGGGGCATACACGGGGGAGATTTCCGCCGACATGCTGAAAGAGCTCAAGGTGGACTACGTGATAATCGGCCACAGCGAGAGGCGGCAATACTTCGGCGAGACCGACGAGAGCGTAAACAAAAAGATAGCCGCCTGCCTCGCCAAAAAGCTCAGGCCCATAGTGTGCGTGGGAGAGACGCTGGAGGAGAGAGAAGGCGGCCTCACCGAAAAGGTGCTTGAGAGGCAGATAAGGGAGGGCTTTAGGGGCTTTAAGAGCAAGGATTTCGACAAGATAGTTATAGCGTATGAGCCCGTATGGGCGATAGGCACCGGCAAGAACGCCACCTCCGAGGATGCCAACGCCACGATAGGTTACATCAGACAGGTGCTTAGGAAATATTTGCCCAAGAGCATATCCGAAAAGGTGAGGATACAGTACGGCGGAAGCATGAACTCGGGCAACGTAAAGGAGCTTATGTCCATGCCCGAGATCGACGGCGGCCTGATCGGCAGCGCCAGCCTGAAGGCGGAGGAGTTTGCCAAAATCGTGCACTATGGCAGGGCATAAGAGAGGCATTTTGGCGAAAAAGATATTTTTCAGCATAAATATTGGAAACGAGAATGAAGAAGAGATTTCACGCAATTATCATAATGGACGGCTTTGCATTTACCGAGGATAAGGAAGCCTCAGCCATTGAAAAGGCGGGCATTCCCAACATCAAAAGGCTGATGGGCAGGTACAGCCATACCGTAATCGGCGCCAGCGGGATGGACGTCGGCCTTCCTCACGGCCAGATGGGAAACAGCGAGGTCGGCCACCTCAACATAGGCGCCGGCAGGATCGTCTATCAGGAATACACCAGGATAACCAAGGCCATAGAGGACGGCGACTTCTTTGACAACGAGGTGCTGAACGCCGCCATTGACCACGTCAAGAAGACGGGCGGAAAGCTCCATATAATGGGCCTTCTCTCCGACGGGGGCGTGCACAGCCACAACACCCACCTATACGCGCTGCTCGAGCTCGCAAAGAGGGCGGGCCTCGAGAACGCCTACGTACACTGCTTCACCGACGGAAGGGACGTGTCTCCCACCAGCGGCGCGGGCTTTATTAAGGAGCTCTACGAGCTCATGCAGGCAAAGAATTTCGGCCGAATAGCCTCCGTCAGCGGCAGGTACTACGCCATGGACAGGGACAACAGGTGGGAGAGGGTCAAAAAGGCATACGACCTTCTGACGGAAGGAATAGGCGAGCGCGCTAAGTGCCCCTACGAGGCGATGAAGGATTCATACCGGCGCGGCGTCACCGACGAGTTTATCGTGCCCTTCGCTGTGGAAGATGAATGCGGAAATGCGGTTACCGTAAAAGAGGGCGACGCGGTGATTTTCTTCAACTTCCGACCCGACAGGGCGAGGGAGCTCACCCGCGCCTTTACCGAGAACGAATTTAAGGGCTTCCTAAGGAAAAAGCTCGATAACCTGTACTTCGTGTGCATGACGCAGTACGACGTCACTTTTAAAAACGTCCACGTCGCATTCAGACCCCAGAGCCTCGACAACACTCTGGGAGAGGTGCTCTCTGAGAGGGGATATTCCCAGCTCCGCATCGCCGAGACCGAAAAGTACGCCCACGTCACCTTCTTTTTCAACGGCGGCGTGGAAAAGCCCAATCCCTGCGAGGACAGGATACTCGTGCCGTCGCCCAAGGTGGCAACATACGATTTAAAGCCCGAGATGAGCGCCTACGAGGTCACCGAAAAGGCGCTCGAGGCAATAGCTTCCGGCAAATACGACGTGATGATTTTGAACTTTGCCAACTGCGACATGGTGGGCCATACCGGCGTGATGGATGCGGCGATAAATGCCGTGATGGCCGTGGACGAGTGCGTGGGAAGGCTTTGCGACGCCATCCTCAAAACCGGCGGCATGGCGATAGTCACCGCCGACCACGGCAACGCCGACAAGATGGTGGACGAGGACGGCAAGCCCTTTACCGCTCACTCCACAAACCCCGTGCCCTTCATAGTGGTTGACGACCAGAACAGGAACGTCAGGCTCGAGGAGGGCGGAAGGCTGGCGGATATCGCGCCCACCCTCCTGTATATAATGGGAGAGGAGATTCCAAAGGAGATGACGGGCAAAGTATTAATTAAGCCTTGCCGATAAAAACAAAAAAGCCGAGAAGGGTTTGAGTAAGGAGAGAATGATGAAGACAGCGTTTTCGACGTTGGGGTGCCAGCTGTGGTCGTTTGCCGAGATATTTTCCACTGCGACTGACCTCGGATTTTGACGGGATAGAGTTCCGCGGGGTAGGCAGCGAGATTTACATGCCTAAGGTGAGGGAGTTTTCTCCCCAAAACATAGAGGCCACCAGGCAAAAATTTGAGGCCGCGGGCATCTCCGTCCCCGTATTCTCCTTCGGCGCCGTCATGGGAGATGAGAAAGGCGCCGAGGCAGCGCTTAAGGAGACTTTCGACTATATAGACCTTTGCGCGAGCTTCGGCAGCCCCTGCGTGAGGGTACTCGCTGGGCGTTGGACCTGGAGCCCGGATTAGCCTTTCCCCATTTCCTGTACAATATAAGGCAGATTTTGAAATGATTTATGCCAATCAAAGACAACCTAAATCCCACTCGGGCCCGTCCCGGTGGTTTTTTTAACCCACCCCTTTTTTCTTGCACCTTAAGAATTCTTTAAGGCAATCTTCGCTGCAGAAATCACGCCATTGGTCGTCCATCTTTTTTACGATCCATCCCTTAGCCAGAAGTTCTTTGCCGGTGCGTTCGTTGTCAATCTCGAGCAGTATCTCGCTGCTCTTGCAGTTATCGCAGATGATTCCCAGCATGTTTAACATGATATCTTCCTCTAGGCTAATTATTGCTGTATATACTACAGTATATACAGGTTGACTGAAAAAGTTTTCCGGCAGCCGTGATTCTTTTCAGCGAATATTTTTTGCATGCCTCGTCAAATATATGTATGACGAGAGTATAGAGCGCGGGACGGGTTATGATATAATCCCCATTATGCTCACCTATAGTATAAACCATTATCGGGAATAAATCAATGCCCCTTGAAGAATATCGCAAAAAAAGAGATTTCGGAAGCACCCAGGAGCCGCAAGGAGACGATGAGGGAGAAAGCAAGGGCGGCCTCAGGTTTGCGGTGCAGCATCACATGGCGAGGCGCGAGCACTACGACCTTCGCCTCGAGTGGAAGGGCGTAATGCTGAGCTGGGCTGTTCCCAAGGGCCCCTCCTTCAATCCCAAGGAAAAGAGGCTGGCGATACAGGTTGAGGACCATCCCCTAGAGTACAGGGACTTCGAGGGCACCATACCCAAAGGAGAGTACGGCGGCGGAACGGTGATGATATGGGACGAGGGCTTCTGGGAGCTCGAGGGGGACGCCGACGATGCCCTGAGGGAAGGAGCGCTCAAGTTTTCCCTTTTCGGAAAGAAACTTAAAGGGAATTGGGCGCTGATACGCCTTGAGCAAAAGAAGGGAGAGGACAAGGTAAGCTGGCTGCTTCTCAAGGAAAAGGACGAGCATGCCCTGGACGAGGACGGCATAGACCGATACGCCGAGAGCGTCAGGACGGGCAGGACTATGGAGGAGATAGAGCGGGGAGAAGGTGCGCAGTTTGCCGAAAACCCTTTTGACGAGGCGGAGCCGCAGCTTCCCAAGCTCGTAAAAAAGCCCCCGGACGGCGACGAGTGGCTTTACGAGGTTAAGTACGACGGCTACCGCATTATAGCTTTCGTAGAACGGGGCGCCGCCAGGCTGATTACGAGAAAGGCGCAGGACTTTACCCGCCGCTTTCCCAAGATAGCGGCTTCCCTCTCCTCGATGGCGGGCCCCCGCGCCATGGTCATTGACGGCGAGGTGGTGGCTGCGGACAGCCAGGGCAGGACGGACTTCGTGGCGCTGCAAAGCTACATGAGGGATTCCAAGGGAAAAAAGCTCGCCTACATGGCATTTGACCTTTTGGCCCTTGACGGCGAGGACCTGAGGGAGCTGCCCCTTTCAGAGAGGAAGAAAATGCTCAAGGCGCTGCTCGAGGGCGCCCCAGGCAACATACATTTCAGCGAGCACGTCGTGGGAGGAGGGAAAGAGGCTTTTTCCGCCGCGTGCGAGATGTGCCTCGAGGGCATAGTCGGCAAGAGGGCGGGCTCGGCCTACCGGGGCGGCAGGAGCGGCGACTGGATAAAGGTAAAGTGCGACAGCCGCCAGGAATTCGTCATAGGCGGCTACACCGTCTCGGAAAACAGGCTTGACGGAATAAGCTCGCTGATGCTGGGTTATTTCGAAGGCAAAAAACTGATCTTCGCGGGGCGCGCAGGCTCGGGCCTCTCCGAAAGGGAGATGAGAGAGCTTTTGAAAAAATTTGAGGACCTTGAGAGGGAGAGCTGCCCCTTTGACGGCCTTCCCCAAAAGAAAAAGGGCGAAAAGGTAGTTTGGCTCCAGCCCAAGTTCGTCGCCGATGTGAGGTTCGCGGGGTGGACGCGCGAGGGGCTGCTGCGGCAGCCAAGCTATAAGGGCTTAAGGCTCGACAAGGAGGCGAGGGAAGTTGTTCTCGAAGAGGCTGTTTTGGATGAGCCGGAAGATGACGAGGGCGAGGTGAATAAAATGGAAAAGGGCGAGATGGTTTTGGGGATAAAGATTTCAAACCCCGACAAGGTGATCTTTCGAAAGCCGCTGGTAAAAAAGATAGACATAGCTCGCTATTACGAGGCGGTGGCGGAGCGCATGCTGCCTTATGTCGAAAAGAGGATTTTGAGCATAATCCGCTGCCCAAAGGGAATCTCCTCGCCTTGCTTTTTCAAAAAACATCCCACCACCTCGCGCGGCAAGGGGGTTAAACCCATCGCCGTAAAAAACTCCGAGGGAAAGGACGAGGAATACTTTTATATAGAGAGCGCCGAGGGGCTGGTAGGGGAGGCGCAGATGGGCACCGTGGAGTTTCACGTTTGGGGCAGCCGCGCCGAGGACGTCGAGAGGCCGGACATGATGGTCTTCGACCTCGACCCCGACGAGGGAATGGAGCTGGAGAAGGTGAGGCAGGGAGTAAGGGATTTAAAAGCCATCCTCGACCGCCTGTCGCTCGAAAGCTTTTTAAAGACCAGCGGCGGCAAGGGCTACCACGTCGTGGTGCCGTTTGAGCCCTCTGCGGACTGGGAAAGCTTTTACGCCCTGGCAAAGCAGATAGCCTTCGTCATGGAAAGCGGCTGGCCCGACCTCTACACAACCAACAGCAGGAAGGAGAAGCGCAAAGGCAAAATTTTCATCGACTGGGTGAGGAACGGCCGAGGGTCCACCAGCGTGGCGCCGTACTCGCTGAGGGCGAGAGATGGCGCAAAGGTGTCCATGCCCATAGCGTGGGAGGAGCTCGACCTCGTCGCCCCCGACGGAATCGGAATGGGCGAGGCTCTCGAGAGGGCTAAGGGCGAGGACCCGTGGGAAGGCTTTTTTAAGGTCAGCCAAAAAATTGGCAGCGTAAAGATTGTACCGCCAAAGGGCAGAAAAAGATAGCCTTGAGGCATTGAAAGAGCTTTGGCAAGAGCATAAACATGCAGCTTCTGCGGCCAGGCTGCGGCAGAAAGCCGCTCTCCAAATGCCGTTTTCGGGGCGCCTTGCCTTGCATTCTAAGAAAATATTCGTTCATAAATCCTTGACTAAAACCCAAAATATCTATATCATTAAGTAATGTAGAATATTTCATAGCAAGGGGAGGTTTGAGTTTGGCTTCCGAGAGCTTGAACAAGATACTTGCCGCCGAGGCCGCCGCCGAAAGGAGCCTCGCCGAGGCGCAGAGGCAAGCCGAGAGCATAATAGAAGGCGCCAAGGCAGAGGCCGAGCGCCTCTTAAGGCGCTTGGAGCAAGAGGCGGATGAAGAGATAAAGAGGCTGAACGAGCAAAAGACCGCCCGCATCTCGCAAGTTTATAAGGAAAACGAGGAGAAGATCGCGGAAGAGGTTGCCGCAATCAGGCGCGCCTCAGATGATAGGCGCCCTGCCGCGGTGGATGCCGCGGTCCACATAATCTTGGGGCAATAGGGGTAGCGTATGGCAAAGCTTAAGATGAAGCGCATCGAGATAATAGCCCTTCAGCAGGAGCGCAAGAACATCGTTGAGCGCCTTCAGCGCCGCGAGGTCGTGCAGTTTGAGGAGGTTACCGACGCCGCTCTCGTAAAACTCAATACCTCATCCAACATAGACCAGTTTGAAAAATACCTTGAGGCGGCAAACAACGCGAGAGAGGTCTTGAGCCGCTACTCCAATAGGAAGAAGGGGCTTTCATCTCTGTTTGAGGGAAGGAGACCGATAGACAAACAAGATTTTGTCGATTTCCTCGAAAAGAGCGGAGTTTACATAAAGCTTTGCTATGATGTCCTGAGCGCGAGGGACAAAATATCCCAAAACCTCGCGCAGATAGCGAGAACAGAGGCTTCCTTAAAAAATCTCGAAAAATGGCTTAAGCTCGACATTCCCCTGGGGCAAAGGGGCACAAAGAGCACTCGCTGCTTTATAGGAACATTTCCGTCGCAGGTTTCCGAGGAGCTTATCCTGAGCCAAATGGAAGAGGCGGGGGCGGAATACGCCTGCGCAAATGTGGTGGAGAGCTCGAAGTTTTTCACCTCAGCGATAATCTTTTCGCACGAGGTTTGCGCCGACAGGGCGGCGGAAGCGCTGAGGGCGATGGGCTTTTCGCCCGCCTCCAATGAGTTTTCGGATTTTCCCTCAAAGATTTACGAGAGGCTGCGGGGCGAGATAGACGCCTTAAAGGACGAGATAGAGCAAAAGGAGAGCTTTATCGTCTTTGGCGCTGGCCAGCTCGACCAAATCGAGGTGCTGATAGACTACCTCACGATGCGCAGGGAGAAATACCTGGCGCTGAGTAAAATCGGCCAGACCAAAAAGACCTTCCTCATCTCGGGCTATATTCCCGAAAAGTGCGCCGCAAGGTGCGTGAGGGAGCTCGAGGGGCGGTACACCGTGGCGATAACTTTCTCGGACGTAGGCGAGGACGAGGACGCCCCCGTGCTGCTCGAGAATAAAGGCGCGGTGGCGGGCGTCGAGCCCATCGTGGAGATGTACTCGTTGCCGGGCAAGGGCGACCCCGATCCCAGCCCCGTCGTGGCATTCTTCTACTACCTCTTCTTCGGCATGATGCTCTCCGACGCGGGCTACGGCCTTATGATGGCGATAATCTCGGCGCTGGTCCTTAAGAAAAAGAACATCGAGGCTTCTACCAAAAAGACCTTTACCATGTTCTTTTACTGCGGCCTGTCAACCATATTCTGGGGCGCGCTGTTCGGAAGCTGGTTCGGCGACATAATACCTATTATATACAAAGAATTTCTAGGCAAGCCCGCCCGAAGCCTTGCGCTGTGGTACGAGCCCATGACCGACCCCGTAAAGCTTTTAGTGCTTTCGTTTGAGCTGGGGATTATCCATCTGTTCGCGGGTGTGGCGGTAAAACTTAAAGTGACCTGGGAGAGAGGGGATAAATTGGGAGCCATATTGGATAACGTCCCCACATACTTTCTCGTCACCGGGGTTGCCGTGCTCGCCGGACAGATAATCGTTCCCGTGCACCCTGTCCTTATCGAGATAGCAACCTACCTCGCTTTAATAGGCGTTGTGGCAGTAGTGCTTACCGCGGGAAGGGGCAAGAAGGGCATTTTCGGCAAGATCGGCGGAGGGCTGTACGGCGTATACGGCATAGCGTCGGGGTACTTGAGCGACATTCTCTCTTACTCCAGGCTGTTGGCGCTTGGCCTTGCCACGGGATGTATAGCGAGCGTAATCAACCTGATGGGCACAATAGTTAGCAATGCTGTTCTCAAGGCGATAATAATGATACCAATATTTATTGTGGGCCATTCGCTAAACATAGCCATAAACATTCTCGGCTCGTATGTCCACACCAACAGGCTTCAGTTCGTGGAGCTGTTTTCAAAATTCTACGAGGGGGGCGGAAGGCC
>JAAYQN010000031.1 GCA_012519285.1 Clostridiales bacterium | reverse complement strand
CCAGCACAACGTGCACAACCTACGTTTACAAAAAGATAGAGGCGCGCGGCAAGCTGATACAGGTGCCCTATCGCAGCCTCGACACCATCGAAAAAATCGTCTTTCCCCTTGATAGGCCCTCTCTGGTGGCTTGCCCCACTATATACTGCGACCTTAGCAGCTACGATGAGATTTTGCCTTTTCAAAGGATGGCAGGCTCATTTACGCGTTAAGCGAGCTAGGTTATATTCTATTCGGTAACAAAAATTTAAGGCGCGCTCCGCTTGCCCAAATGGGCGAAAAGGAATGATTTTTGAGAAAGGGCAGACAGGCTTATTATATTTGTTGACCAATTTCCGCTTCGCTTACATAGCAGTAAAAACCATCAAATGAAAATCATTTCAATGGTTTTTTGTTTTTTTACCTGAACATGCAAAGGGCCACGGCGTATTCCTTGCTGTGGGAGATGGAAAGCTCTATCATGCTGTAGCCGAGGCTTTCAAACAGCTGCTTCGCTGCGCCGTGGAGGATTGCGGCGGGCTTTCCCGACCGCTCGTGGGTTATCTCGATATCGAGCAGCCTAATTCCGTTTGATATACCCGTGCCCAGCGCCTTTGAAATCGCCTCTTTTGCGCAGAAGATGCCCGCCGCGCTCTGCGCCGGCCTTCCCTTTGATTGGATGTATTCCCACTCGGCAGCGGTAAAGACCCTTTCGGTAAAGCCAGGCCTTTTTATCGCCTCTTCTATCCTTGAGACCTCTATTATATCCGTCCCTATCATATCAAGGAAACGTCTCCGCTTATTACTTTTTTCCTGCCCGAGGAAGTTTTGACCACCAGAAAGCCGTTCTCGTCAATGTCCTCGGCAATCCCTGTAAGGCTGCCTTTTTGCACCGCCACCCGCCTGCCTATGGTGATACAGCTCGATATATACTCTCTCAAAACCTCGTCAAACCTACCCGAAAAGAGCAGCCCGTTGTAGCGCTCGAGGAAGAAGGCCACTTCAGAAAGAAGCTCCGCCCTCAGGAAACCCTTTCCCGTAAGCTGTCTTAAACTTGCCGCCTTATCCGCGAGGCTCCCCACAATCTCGTTGTTTACGTTTATCCCTATCCCCTGAAGCAGCAGCTCCACGCTGTCGCTGTCGGAGACCATCTCGCACAGTATGCCGCACACCTTTTTGTCCCCGGCGTATATGTCGTTTGTCCACTTTATGCCGCAGTCAACATACGGGCTCAGCGCGCGGCAAGCGGCGAGCGCGGCGCAAAAAACCGCCTTGAGAGCCTCCATGGGCGCAAGGCCATCTGGGCTGCAGTAGTAAGTAAAGTATACCCCGCCGGGAGCCGAGACAAAGCTCCTTCCCATCCTGCCCTTGCCGCCCGTCTGCGCTGCCGCAACGACTATTCCCCTTTTGCCCGCGGCAAGCATCTTTGCCTGCATGTTGGTTGAGTTTGTTTGGGGAAGGAAATGCACCGCAAGCTGCATTCCCTTTCTCTTTAGGAACATTCCAACCGAAACCTCGTCGTAGACATCGCTAAGGCGGGCGAGCAGATGCCCCCGCCTTTTTGCCGAAACTATCTCGTACCCGCGCTCCTTCAGCCCGTCTATATGCTTTTTCACCGCCATGCGGGATATGCCGAGCGCGCGGGATATCCCCTCGCCCGAGACGTATTCACCCTGCCTCTCGTAGAGAATGTTCAGGATTGCCGCCTTCATATCTCCTCAGTCCCTTCGCCCTTCAGGGCGGCTAAAACTTGGCTGATAGTCTCCCGGTCAAACCCCCGGTAGCAAAGGTGCCTGTACAGCCTCTGCTTTGCCTTGGCGTCCTGCGGCGCCGAGCCCTTTAAAAACCTCTCCGCCGTGGCGAGGCATTCGCCAAGCTCCTTCTCGGGGCTCTTGGAAAACTCCTCGATCAGCTCGGGGGATATGCCCTTTCTCGAAAGCTCGAAGCTCGTCCTCAGCCTGCCCTTTCCCGCCGAGCTTGCCATATAAGAGCGGGCATATTCCCTGTCGTCCACGTAGCCGTACTGGGCAAGTTTGGAAGCGGCGCTTTCTATCGCCTCCTCGCAAAACCCCTTCCTTGCGAGCAGCTCGCAAAGTTCCCTGACGCTGCACTTTTTGCGCGACACATACTGCAGCCCCTTTAAGAAGGCCTCTTTTTTGTCGCTCTCCGCCACAATCCTCAGCCACTGCTCCTCCTCCAGCTCCATGCCGGAGCGCAGCCGCTTCGATGCGCACACGTCCTTGTTTATCCTGAAGCTGCCCTGGTCGGTCGAAACCAGCACGGTATCCTTTTTGTCCGACGTTATCTCCAAAATTACCATCGCCGTGTGAAAAAAGGGCGTCGAAAAGGCGCCCTCCAAAAGGTTTTGTCAAATTCTGTAAAGCCAGCCGAACTTATCCTCTATCTTGCCCCTCTGTATGCCTGTGAGGGTGTCGTACAGCATCTGCGTTATCTTTCCCGTCTTTCCGTCGCCGATGACGTATTCCTCGTCGCCGATTCTCAGTTTTCCGACAGGGGAAACCACCGCCGCAGTCCCCGTGCCGAACGCCTCGTCCAGCCTGTTTTCCTTAAGGGCGCCGATGATTTCGTCGAGGGAAACCTTCCTCTCGGTGACCTTATAGCCCTTGTCCTTGAATATCTTTATGATGGAGTCCCTGGTGATGCCGGGAAGTATGGTGCCGTCAAGGCTTGCGGTGAGCACCTCGCCGCCTATTACGACGAACATGTTCATGGAGCCAACTTCCTCGATGTACCTTTTCTCCTTGGCGTCGAGCCACAGCACCTGGTCGCAACCGAGCTCCTTTGCCTTGTCGCTCGCGATGAGGCTGGCGGCGTAATTTCCGCTGCATTTGGCCTCGCCGGTGCCCCCTTCAGCCGCCCTGGTGTAGTAGTTTTCGACGTACAGGCTGACGGGCTGGAAGCCGTTCTTGTAATAGGGGCCTGACGGGCTTAAGATGATGAGGAACTTATACGTGTCGCTCACCTTTACGCCGAGGTAGGGGTCGGTGGCGATGATGAAGGGCCTTATATACAGCGCGGTGCCCTCGGCGCTCGGCACCCAATCCTTTTCTATCTCTATCAGTCTGACAAGCGCTTGCATGACGAAGTCCACGTCAATTTGGGGGATGCACAGCCTTTTTGCCGACCTGTTCATCCTCAAAAAATTGTCGCGCGGGCGGAACATGGTAATCCTGCCGTTTATGTCTCTGAAAGCCTTCAGCCCCTCGAAAATTGCCTGGCCGTAATGCAGCACCATGGAGGAGGGGTCCAGCTCAAAGGGGGCGTAGGGCACTATGCGCGCATCGTGCCACCCCTTACCGGCGGCATAATCCATCACAAACATGTGGTCTGTGAAGGTCTTGCCAAACTGCAGTTTGTCCTCAGCTTGTTTATCCTTCGGGCAGTCTGTAAGTTGCTCTCTTATCATATGGACACCTCTATTTATAAGAATGGTAAAAATTTTTGCTCTTGCAGCCTTATGGATGCCTTCCCACAGGTAGCCTCGGAGATGGCACGCTCGAACTCTTTGCCCTTTTCCGCGGGACAGGCAATGGTAAACGCCACCTTGCCTGAAAAATCCTTCTCCAGAACCTTGCCAAAGCTTGCCGCCGCCTTTTCCACCGCAGGGCAGTGGGCGTAATCGAATTCCACGAGGTATACGGCGGAATAGATGTAATTTGCCGCGCCGCTTATTTCAAGCACTTTGGCGGCCGCCTCGCCGTACGCCCGCACCAGCCCGCCGGTGCCCAGCTTCACCCCGCCGAAATACCTGGTGACGATGACCAGCGTGTTGAACAGCTCCCGCCCCCTTATCGCCTCGAGGATGGGCATCCCCGCGGTTCGCGAAGGCTCCCCGTCGTCGGAATGCCTGCTTATGCCGCTGTTTGGGCCGAGCACGTAAGCGTAGCAGTAATGGGTTGCGCCGCGGAAAATCTTCCTCTGGGCTGAAAGCCTTTGGGCGGCGCTCTCCTCGTCCCACACGAGGTAGCTGTTTGCCAAAAACCTCGAGCGCTCAACCGTCATCTCCCAAAAACTTTCCCTTGCGATGGTCTTGAAGCTACGCATTTACTATGACGACCCGAACGTGCACCTTCTTTCCCTTGTGGAGGGTGAACTGCCCCCTTAAGTACAGCTTCTCGGGTATCTCAAAGTTTATGTCCTTTACCTGGCTGTCCTCGACCGAGACGCCGCCCCCCTCTATTAGCCTCCTCGCCTCGCTCTTTGAGGGCGCGAGCTTTACCGCCACCATTATGTCGACGAGCTTTCTGCCGACGCCGGCGCTTACCGTTACCGCGGGCATTTTTTCGGCGTCGCCAGAAAACGCCGCGCGCGCCATGTTATGCGCCGCTAAAGCCTCCCGCTCGCCGTGGACAAGCTTTGTGACCTCAAACGCCAGGCGCTCCTTGGCGACGTTTATGCGCTCGTCTCTGAATCTTGTCAGCTCCTCTATCTCTTCAATGGGCAGGAAGGTGAGAAGGCATAGGCAGTTTCTCACGTCTTCGTCCTGCACGTTCCTAAAGTATTGGTAGAACTCGTACGGGCTGGTTTTTTCCTTGTCGAGCCACAGTGCGCCCTTTGCGGTCTTGCCCATCTTCTTGCCCTCGGAGGTGGTGAGCAGGGTAAAGGTCATTGCGTATGAGGGCTTGCCTTCCTTTTTCCTGATGAGGTCGGCGCCCGCGAGGATGTTTGCCCACTGGTCGTCGCCGCCGAGCTGCAGGCAGCACCCGTACTTTTGAAAGAGCACGAGGAAGTCATACGCCTGCATCAGCATATAATTGAACTCGAGGAAGGTCAAACCCTTTTCCATCCTCTGCCTGAAGCACTCGGCGGCGAGCATCTTGTTCACCGAAAAGTGCACGCCGATCTCCCTCAAAAACTCTATATAGTTGAGGTTTAAGAGCCAGTCGGAGTTGTTAACCATAATGGCGGCGTTTTCGCCCTCAAACCTTATGAACCTCGACATCTGCTTTTTAAAAGCCTCGCAGTTGCGCTCAATGGTCTTTTTGTCGAGCATGGCACGCATGTCCGTCCTCCCCGAGGGGTCGCCTATCATACCCGTTCCGCCGCCGATGAGCGCGATGGGCCTGTGGCCGGCGTCCTGCATGTGCCTCATCCCCATGAGCTGCACGAAATGCCCCACGTGGAGGCTGTCCGCCGTCGGGTCAAAGCCTATATAAAAGGTCATGCTTTCGCGGGAGAGCTTTTCGTAGAGCTCATCCTCGAAGATTACCTGTTTGATAAAGCCTCTCTCCCTGAGAGTATCCATTGCGTTCTTCATCATTTACAAACTCCGCGGATTTACTTTTGCGAAAATACCTGAGCCAATCTCTTTACGCCCTCAGCCAGCTTCTCGTGCGAGGCGTTAGAGAAATTAAGCCTGACGCAATCTCTGCCGCTGCCGTCGGAGAAGAAATCGTTGCCTGAGACGTAGGCCACCTTGTTCTCGATGGCTCTGCGGAAGCTTCCCGCCGCGTCGATGCCGCTCCTTTTGTCAAACTGCCCCCAGATAAAGAGGCCGCCCTCGGGCACGCTGAATTTAAAGCTTTTTGGCATATACTCTTTGAGCGCCCTCGCCATTATATCCCTTTTGGCACGGTAGACGGGTACGCAGCTTTCTATCCATTTGTCGAGGGTGTCGTCGGAGATAAATTTTTCCACAATAGCCTGCGCCAAGCTGTTGGTGTGCACGTCTTCTGCCTGCTTGCCGATGGTGAGCTTGTAGATCACCTTCTCTTGGGCGATCGCGGCCCCCACCCTCAGCCCGGGGGAGATAACCTTTGAGAAACTGGTGACGTAAATGACGTTTCCCGCCTCGTCGAAGCTCTTTATGGCGGGCAGGGGCTGCCCGCTGTACCTCAGTTCCCTGTAAGGGTCATCCTCGATAACCATCAAGCCGTAACGGGCGGTAATCTCCGCCACTTTCCTCCTCTTTTCAAGCGACAAGGTCTTGCCCGTGGGGTTTTGGAAGTTGGGGACGATGTACAGCAGCTTTGGCCTGTATTCCTTTATCTTGCGCTCGAGGTCGTCAAGGTCGATGCCGTCCTCGAAACTGTTTACCCCGATGGGATTGGCGCGATAGGTCTTTGCGATATGAAGAGAAGCAAGGTAAGTGGGGTTTTCCACCAAAATGGCGTCGCCCTCGTTGACAAAGGCCTTCATGGCAAGGTCAATGCCCTGCTGGCCTCCGCTTATTATCAGCACGTTTTCCATCCGAACGCCCTTAATCCCCGCCCTCTTTACGTACTGCGTCATGAGCCGACGCAGCTGGGGGTTGCCCTCGGTTGCGCCGTATTGCAGCAGCGCCGCCGCGCGGTCGCTGCCCAAAAGCTCGGCGGAAAAGCGCTCGACGAGCTTGATCGGCAGGCATTCGGTGGCGGGAAGGCCTCCCGCAAAGGAGATGAAGTCGGAGCTTGACACCAGCTTAAAGATTTCCCTTATGGAATTTCCGCTAAGCTCTTTAAGCCTGTCGCTGAAGATGTATTCCATGAACTTCTCCTGACAAAAGGGACACTGATATTATTTAAAATTATAGCACCATTTCCCCGTTAAGGCAAACAATAATTTTAGGCGCGCGCCCATTTTGCTGCAAGGCTTTTGAGCGATGGCGCGAGCGTTTTGCGCGTTTTCCCCTTGAACCCGCCTTGTTATGAGCGGCGCTTAAAATGCAGCCTTTTCCTTGCCTTCAAGGAAAATATTTTGCCAACAAATGGGTGTTATGCTATAATATGTACCGAAAAAGGCAAGCAAAAATACAATACTTTTTATATTGGAGGATACCGATGCAGTATTCGCATGAAGTTGAACAAATGGCCTGCGTCAGGCAGGGGCCAAACCACGGGCCTTCCCCCATCCCGATGGAGGGGCTCTGGGTCAAGAGCAAGGAGATAAAGGACCTGTCGGGCCTGACGCACGGCGTCGGGTGGTGCGCGCCGCAGCAGGGAGGGTGCAAGCTCTCCCTCAACATCAAGCAGGGAATAATCGAGGAGGCGCTCGTCGAGATAATCGGATGCTCGGGCGCCACTCATTCCGCGGCGATGGCGGCGGAAATCCTGCCCGGAAAAACGGTGCTCGAGGCGCTCAACACCGACCTCGTGTGCGACGCTATAAACACCGCGATGAGGCAGCTCTTTATGCAGATCGTGTACGGCAGGTCTCAGACGGCGTTCTCGGAAAACGGCCTCCCCGTCGGCGGGGCGCTTGAGGATTTGGGCAAGGGCCTCCGCTCCCAGGTGGGCACCATGTACGGCACCCGCGCCAAGGGCGTGAGGTACCTCGAGATGGCAGAAGGCTACGTCACCAGGCTCGGCCTCGACGAGAACGACGAGGTGATCGGCTACGAGTTCGTGCACATCGGCAAGATGATGGACATGATCTCGAAGGGTACGAGCCCCGAGAAGGCTTACAAAAAGGCCATGGGCAAATACGGTAGGTTTGACGAAGCGGTGACCTATATCAACCCGCGCCAGAAATAAGGAGGGCAGGAAGATGGCTGTGAGATTTGAAGGATATGAGAGAAGGATAGAGAAGATAACAAAATGCCTAAACGAATACGGCATATCCAGCCTCGAAGAGGCCAGACAGCTCTGCCTCGACGCGGGATTTGACCCCGAGCAGATAGTGAGGGGAGTTCAGCCCATCGCCTTCGACAACGCGGTGATGGCATACACTCTGGGCTGCGCCGTGGCTCTCAAGAAGGGCTGCAGGGTTGCCGCCGAGGCTGCCGAGGCGATAGGGATAGGAATTCAGGCCTTCTGCGTGCCAGGCTCCGTCGCGGACCAGAGGGAAGTGGGCCTGGGGCATGGGAGGCTGGGCGCCATGCTGCTGAGGGAGGAGACTAAGTGCTTCTGCTTTTTGGCGGGCCATGAGTCCTTTGCAGCGGCGGAAGGCGCCATAGGCATAGTCAGGACCGCCAACAAGGTGAGAAAGGAGCCCTTAAAGGTCATCCTCAACGGTCTCGGCAAGGACGCCGCCTATATCATAAGCAGGGTAAACGGCTTCACCTACGTCAAGACTGAATTTGATTACTGCAGCTGCGAGCTTAAGATAGTGGAGACCAGGTCATTCTCAAACGGCGAAAGGGCCAAGATTCTGTGCTACGGCGCCGACGACGTGAGCGAGGGCGTCGCCATCATGATACACGAGAGCGTGGACGTCTCCATTACGGGCAACTCAACCAACCCCACCCGTTTCCAGCACCCCGTCGCGGGAACCTACAGGAAGTGGGCGTACCAGCAAGGCAAGAAATATTTCTCGGTGGCGAGCGGCGGCGGCACGGGCAGAACGCTGCATCCCGACAACATGGCGGCGGGCCCCTCGAGCTACGGCCTCACCGACACCATGGGAAGGATGCATTCCGACGCGCAGTTCGCGGGCTCCTCGTCCGTACCCGCGCACGTCGAGATGATGGGCCTCATCGGCATGGGCAACAACCCAATGGTAGGCGCCACCGTGGCGTGCGCCGTGGCTGTGGCTCAGAGCTGGAAGTAGGATATAAAAGGCGCAAAGTTTTTAGAAAAAGGCGCAGGGTAAAAAACCACGCGCCTTTTTTTGCGCAAGGCGGGCAAATAATTTCTTACAAAATAATCATCCCTGAGCATTTTTCGCCTAAAATAAAAGGATGCCGGTTTATTGGCATCCTTAAGGTTTATTTTCTATTTTTCCCAAAATCAATGATGGTTGTAATAATCATCGTAGTAGTCGTCATAGCCGCCGGGGCCTCCGTTTTCGTCCTCTATCCTCTTTTCGGTGGCTTGCTTATAGAATTGGTTTCCCCCCACGGTGGTCATGGCGAGAATGGTTCCCTGGATAAAGCCCACAAAAATGTTCTGCACCGAAATCTCTTGCGAGAAGAGGTAGACTGTTACGATAAACACCGAGGCGCCCCACAGGATAAAGGGTATCATCCAGTTCTTTATGGGCGTCCTCTTTATCATCTCCCCGATGGCGTATAGGATAGGCAGCAAAAAAAGAAGCGAGGGCTCTATCGCAGTCGCAATTTCCAAGTTCATATCATCCTCCTGTTAATACGATATGCTCCTTGGCTTGTCCATATTGCAAAATATGAGCCCTCGAAGCGGCTATTGAAAATTCAGCCCAGCACCACGTCGAGCAGCATCATCAGCACGAAGCCTGCGATGGCGCCGATGGTGCCGATGTCGGTGTGCTCGTCCTGAGAGTTGGGCACCAGCTCGTCGATCACCACGTATATCATGGCGCCGGCGGCAAAGGAAAGCACCCACGGGATGACCAGCAAGGTTATGTAGGCGACCAGCGCCGCCAGCACTCCCGCAATCGGCTCGGCGAGACCCGAAAGCGTCCCGTAAAAGAATGCCCTCTTGCGGGAAAACCCCTCGTTCCGAAGCGGCAGGGAGATGACCGCCCCCTCGGGCAGGTTCTGAATGGCAATTCCCACCGCGAGCGCAAATGCCGCGGCGTATGAGATGTTCCCGCCCGCCGCGGCTATGGCAAAGGCGAGGCCCACCGCCATCCCCTCGGGGAAATTGTGCAGGGTGACGGCGAAAATGAGCTTTGTGGATTTTTTCAGCCTCGACGAGGGTCCCTCGATTATGCCCGACCTGTGCTGGTGGGGCATCACCTTATCCAGCACCAGCAGGAATCCGCTGCCCAGCAGGAATCCCGCGCCGGCGGGCAGCCACTGGGGGGTGCCAGCCGTGACGGAATATTCCATCGCGGGAAGCAGCAGCGACCACACCGAGGCAGCTATCATCACGCCCGAGGCGAACCCCAGAAACAGCTTCTCCGTCCTCAGACTCAGCTCTTTTTTCGTAAAGAACACGAGCGCCGAGCCTGCCATGGTCCCCGCCAGCGTGACCAGCGTGCCCAAAAACGCGTACAGCAGCGGCATCAAGCCATCCATCGTCCTTTTCTCCTTTTTCAGCTTTTGAAAAAATAAACGTAATGCTCCTATGTTATTATATGAAAGGCATTTTTGCTTTGCCTTTTTAATAATATTTAAACCGCGGAGCGTTTTTGCAAACCTCTTACAATTATTGTAGCGCATTTTGGATATTTATCAAGCTCGAGCCCGCCCAAATCCCGCAAAATATTGTTTTTTGGCAAAAAATAGTATATAATATGAAAAGAAGGGTGAAAACATGGTAAATTTAGAGCTTTACAGGGTATTTTACGCGGTGGCAAAGTGCGGCAGCCTAACAAAGGCGGCCGAATCCCTCTACATCTCCCAGCCCGCGGTGAGCCAGTCCATAAAGCAGCTTGAGGGCCAGCTCGGAGGAAGGCTGTTCTCGAGGACGCCCAAGGGAATGGAGCTCACCGAGGCGGGAAGGCTGATAGTGGGCTACGTGGAAAAGGCAATCAACCTTTTGGCGGAAGCTGAAGACAAGTTCAGCCAGCTCAAAGGGATAGCGGTGGGCACCATAAAAATCGGCGCCTCCGACACGCTCTGCAAGCATTACCTTATGCCGCACATCGAGAAATTCCACAAAAAATACCCGCAGATCAACCTTCAGCTGTACAACCGCACCACGCTGGAGACCGTGGAGCTTTTAAAGGGCGGGAAAGTGGACCTCGGCTTTGTCAACCTGCCCCTGCACGACGACGCACTCGACATAATCGAGCCCTGCATGGAGCTCAACGACATATTCGTTTACAGCCCCAAATTTATGGAGAAGGCGGAAGAGGCGTGGCCGCTCAAAAAACTCGAGGACTATCCTCTCCTCATGCTCGAGATGGCGAGCAATACCCGCCGCAGCATCTCGGAGTTCGCGTGGTCGCTCGGCATAAACCTAAACCCCGAGATTGAGCTCGGCAGCCTCGACCTCGTGGTGGAGTTCGTCAAGAGCGGTTTCGGAATAGCGTGCGTGCCCCGCGAGTACGTGCAAAAGGAGCTTTTGAGCGGCGAGCTTTTCGAGCGGAAGACCAATCCGCAGCTTCCCGCGAGGGGAATCGGCCTGGTCACCTTAAAGGGGGCGCCGCTCAATTATATAGTGAGGGAATTTATCGACGACATAAGGGGGACAGGGAAAAAGCGCGCTGAAAGAGGCTTAAACGGGGCGGTCCGCTCATATACTGTATAAGAATATTTTTGGAGGGATATTATGAGCGAGAATAGCTCCCAACATTCAATAACCATTGACAACCAAAAGCGCGCCAGCCTCACGGGCGTTGTGGCCGTAGAGAGCTTCAACGAGAGGCAGATCCATTTAAAGACGTCTGCAGGCTCCCTAACGATATGCGGCGAGGGCCTGGTGATAGCCAAGTTCAACACCGAAAACGGCACCCTTGTGGCTGACGGCAAGGTAACCGAGGTCAAGTATTCCGACGGCTTGGGCAAGGTGGGGGTCATCAAAAAGCTCTTCAAATGATATTTTCCGACTTAAGCGGCCAGTGGGTAGAGCTTTCCGCCGGCGTGTTCTGCGGCATGGTGAGCGGATTATATTACGAGCTCTTTTTTGTGTTAAGAAGGCTCTTTAAGGCAAAGGGGCCCTTTGAGTTTGCACTCGACCTTCTCTTTTGCCTGCTTTCCATCGCCACGCTGTTTGTCGTGCTGTACGCCGTGAACGGCATGGATTTTAAGTGGTATGTATTGCTCGGCTTTCTTGTCGGATTTTGGCTTGAGAGGGCGAGTTTTGCAAAACCCGTTGCAACTTGTACCGATAAGTTATATAATATGCTGAAGAAGGCGATTGCCGCCTTGCAAAGGAGGAGGAAAAGAGTTGACGGAAAGACAGCTGATGTTCAGGATTAAGCTGATAACCTCGGTGGCGGTGGCGCTGCTCGTGCTGCTCGCCGCCTTTATCTGCTTCCAGCTGATATCCCTGAGGAATTTAAGGGACACCGAAGCGCGCCTTGAAAGGGAGCTCGAGGTGCTGAAGCGCCAGACGCAGACGCTTGAGGAGGAGATAGAGTACCGCAACAGCCGCACCTTCATAGAGCAGTACGCGCGCGAAAAACTTGGTCTCGGCTACTCCAACGAGAGCAGGTACGTTTTTGAGGAGGAAGAGAAAGAATAGCTTCCCGCCAAAGCGTGCATTTCATCGGCATTTGCTCGAGGTGTACTGTCCGCCTCGCGCTTTTTTATTAATCCAAATGGTTTTGACGAACTCTTTCCATATACCATAAAAGAGTCTTTCCCAAAAATATGGTCCCTTACCCGCTGCCCGTTTTTTGTTAAAGGGCTTTCGATGCCTTCACATTTTGGCATTTTTTTAGCATACTCAATTACCTCTTTTTCTTGTTTAAAAAAGTAATTTGATAACTTTACAAAAATAAAGTAAAATATTTATAAATGCCTTTTGTTTTGCAAAATATTATTTTGTCAAAAATCAATCATGGCAGAAAACTTTTGGAGCGTTTTTATGAAAAATCTCTTTTACAATATCCTGTTCATTATTATGCTCGCGGGGGCGGTCGCCCTCACCGTGCTGAACCTAAGCCCTTACGCAAGGCAGGTGGCGGCCTTCCCGTGGTACCTCATTGTCGCGGCGGCGGCATGCCTGCTCGCGGGGGCTTTTATGGCGAGCTTTTTAAGCGTGCTGCTGCACGAGCTCGGACACATGCTTTTTGGGGCGCTGTGCGGCTTTAAGGTACTCTCATTTAAGTTCTTTGGCATCGAGACCGTTTATATAAACGGCCGCAGGATAAGGAAGATGAGGGGCAAGGATTTTTGTTTCGGAAAGTGTACCCTGGTCCCAAAGATCGAGGATAAACCTAAAAAGAAATTGATAATAACCGCGAGCGGCGGGCTGCTCTTTTCCCTTTTGGCATTTTTGGGATACCTGCTCTCCAACGTACTCCTTGAGGGCATAAGCCCCTTTGTCTACGCCGCGGTAAGCCCCGGCCTTACCGTCAGCCTCTATATCTTCCTCTCTTCCTTTTTGCCCTACCGTTCCTCCGCCGGCCGTTCCGACGGCGCGCTGATAGCCGACCTCAACAAGGATGAAGAATTTGCCGCTGTCATGGAAAACCTGATGAGGATACAGGCGCAGCTTTACGGCGGAAAATCTCCCGCGGAAATCGACAGGGACCTATACTTCAAAAATCCCATGCTTTCGGACGACCACGCCACCATGTTCCGGCTTTTTTATTACAGGTACCTGTACTACCTCGACGCGGGGGAGTTCGACAAGGCGGCGCAGACAAACAGGACTGCGATAGAGCTGGGCGACTTTCTCCCGCCCGACGAATACGCCAAGCTATACCTCAACGCCTGCTTTGATTTCATCCTCTCGGGCGAGCGCGAGAAGGCTAAGGCGTGCTTTTTGGAAGACTACGAGGACGACATGTCCACCTACCGCATAAAGGCGTATTACAGCCACTACGTTATAAGCGACGGCCAGAAGGTGAGGGCATATATCCACAGGGCGAGGCAGGAGGGCGAAACCCATGCCTTCAAGGGCGTCGCCGCGATGGAAGAGAAGCTTCTTCAAAATCTTGCCCATGCCATGGAGGGGGAAGCCTGACCCCCTTTTTTGAAAACTCAAAGTACCTTCGCCTTTTTCTTTTAAAAAAAGAGGATATATGGTATAATAGAGCTTGTAAATTTGAAAGGAGCTTTGCAAGATGACGGAGCTTTACACAGGGCAGGAATACCCTCAGCACTTAAAGCTGAAGAAAAAAATGCTCAACGTATGGCTGATACTGCTTGGAATATACATCGCCGCAAGCGTGGCCATCTTGCTCGGGCTGGTGACCATGCCCTATTACACGCGGGACGATGTGATCTCCTTTGGCGAGAAGAAAAATTACTTCATAGCGGCGGACGTCCTGCTCTCCACGCTCTTTTGGGGTTTTTCTCTTTTCTTTTTCATCAACAAATATATAAGGCTGTCTCGCTACGTCAGGATGCTCAAGTACCTCGACATCGGCCTTAAAGAGGTGTACGAGGGCGAGTTCCTGCGCTTTGGCGACGTGGTAGAGGTAAAGGACGGCGTGGAATTCTACAAGATGATAACCAAGGAATGGAACGAGCGCAAGCAGGAATACTACGAGAGAAAGGTTCTGATTGACAGGGAGATAGAAAAGTTCGACATCTGCCCCGGCGACAGGGTAAAGTACGTGACGCAAGGCAATGTGCTTATAAAGTATAAGATAGTGAGGAAGGCGAAGGAAAAGGCATGCGGGCAATAGTTTCGGTAATCGGCAAAGACAAGCCGGGGATAATCGCCGCGGTGAGCGGCGCCCTCTACGAGCACGGCATAAACATAGAGGACATCAGCCAGACCATCATGCAGGAATACTTTACCATGATTATGCTGGTGGACATCTCGCGCTGCCCGCTGGAGCTTGCCGAGCTCTCCAGGATACTCGAGGAAAAGGGCAGGCAGTGGGGCGTCAGCGTCAGGATACAGCACGAGGACATCTTCAATGCCATGCACAAAATTTAGGGGAAATCAATGCTGACGAGCAAGGAAATAATCGAGACCATCAACATGATAGACAACCAGCACCTCGACATAAGGGCAATCACGCTGGGCATATCCCTTTTTGCATGCATAAGGGGGAACGCCGCCGAGACCGAGAGGTGCGTTTACGATACCGTCTGCAGGCGTGCTGAAAAGCTGGTTCCCACCGCGGCCATGCTGTCTGCCGAATACGGCATACCCATAGTCAACAAGAGGGTGTCGGTCTCGCCCATAAGCCTGATCGGCGCCCCGAACTCAAACTATATAGGAATTGCCAAAGCGCTCGACCGCGCCGCCGCCGCTTGCGGGATAGATTTCATCGGCGGCTACACTGCCCTCGTCCATAAGGCGATGACCTCTTATGAGGAAGAGTTTCTAAATACCATACCCGAGGCGCTGTCTGGCACCGAAAAGGTGTGCAGCTCGGTAAACGTCGCCTCGGTGAGGGCGGGCATAAACATGGACGCCGTGGCGCTTATGGGAAAGGTGATAAAGAAGAGCGCCGAGCTCACAGCCGAAAAGGGCGGCATAGCGTGCGCGAAGCTCGTGGTTTTCGCCAACGCCGTGGAGGACAATCCCTTCATGGCGGGCGCCTTCAACGGCATAGGCGAGGGCGACTGCGTGGTCAACGTGGGCGTCAGCGGGCCGGGCGTCGTAAAGAAGGCGCTCGAGAGCTGCCCCGGCGCGGACCTTACCGAGGTCGCCGAGGTGATAAAGAAGACCGCATTTAAGATTACGAGGGCGGGCGAGCTCGTGGCGAGGGAAGCCGCAAAGAGGCTGGGCGCCCAGTTCGGCATAGTGGATCTCTCGCTCGCTCCCACTCCCGTCTTGGGCGATTCCGTGGCGCACATCCTCGAGGAGATCGGCCTTGAGAGCGTGGGGGCGTGCGGCACCACGGCGGCGCTGGCGCTGCTCAACGATGCCGTCAAAAAGGGCGGCACCATGGCGTCGAGCAGGGTCGGCGGCCTTTCGGGCGCCTTTATTCCGATGAGCGAGGACATAGGCATGATAGAGGCTGCGGCGAAGGGGGCGCTCAAGTTAGAGAAGCTCGAGGCGATGACTGCTGTGTGCAGCGTCGGCCTCGACATGATAGCCATCCCCGGCGACACCAGCTGCGAGGTGATATCGGCGATAATAGCCGACGAGGCGGCGATAGGCGTGGTCAACAACAAGACAACGGCGGTGAGGGTTATCCCCGTGCCTGGAAAAGGCGTAGGCGAGTTCGTGGAGTTCGGCGGCCTGCTGGGAAGAGCGCCCATAATCGCCGTAAATCCTTATTCTCCCGCAAAATTCATATCAAGGGGCGGCAGGATACCCGCGCCCATACATTCTAATAAGAATTGAGGAGGCCCACAGTGAAAAGGACCGAGGTAGCTGAAAAGTACAAGTGGAGGCTGGAGGATATCTTTGCCACGCCCGAGGACTGGGAGAAGGCTTTTGAACAGCTTAAAGGGAACGCCGACGCGCTTTCAAAGTACAGGGGAAAGCTCGCCGACAAGGAAAACATATATAACTGCCTCAAGGAGAGCGAGAGCCAGTCCATGCTGCTCGAAAAGCTGTACGCCTACGCCAGGATGAGGCAGGACGAGGACACCAGGGACCCCGAGAGCAAGTCCCTTTGCGACAGGATAGAGAACCTTTACGTCGCCATCTCCGCAAACAATTCCTTCATCGTGCCCTCGCTCACCAAGCTGCCCTACAAGTTTTTAAAGGAGCTTGCCCAGGACCCCAAGTTCTCCGAATACGATTACTTCTTTAAGAGACTGCTGCAGCAGAAAAAATACGTGCTCTCCGAAAAAGAGGAGAGGCTGCTCGCGGAGGGCGGCGAGATTTTCGGCTCATTTTCCGACATCTTCACCATGCTCGACAACGCCGACCTTGATTTTGGCGAGATAACAGACGAGAAGGGCGAAAAGGTAAAGCTTACCCACGCAAAGTACAGCTACTTCATGCAAAGCCCCGACAGGAAGGTAAGAAAGCGCGCCTTCAAGGGGTACTATAAGGCATACATCGGCCACATCCATACCATAGCGCAGGTATATGCCTCCAGCGTCAAGAAGGACTGGTACATGAGCAGGGTGAGGGGGTGCAAGTCCAGCCTGGAGAGGGCTTTAAAGGGCGAGGACGTCAGCCCCGCCGTGTACAACAGGCTGCTCACGGCGGTAAACCGCAACCTTAAGCACCTACACTCCTACATGAAGCTTAGAAAGAGGGCTCTCGGCCTCCCCAAATACCACATGTACGACATGTACGTGCCCATAATAAAGGACGCAAAGCTGGAGCTTTCCTACGAAGAGGCGTGCGAGCTCGTGATGGAGGGCTTAAGGCCCCTCGGCAAGGAGTACGGCCGCATCCTCAAAAAGGCGATAGAAGAGAGGTGGATAGACGTCTTTGAGAGCGAGGGAAAGCGCAGCGGGGCGTATTCCTTCGGCGTTTACGGAGTCCATCCCTTCGTTCTCTTAAATTACGAAAAGACCGCGCACGACGTGTTCACCATAGCGCACGAGCTCGGCCACTCGCTGCACAGCTATTTCAGCAGCAGGAGCCAGCCCTATTCCAAGGCCGACTACACCATATTCATCGCAGAAGTGGCGAGCACCGTAAACGAGGTGCTGCTGCTAAAACACATCGTGAACAAGACCGGCGACGAGAAATTGAAGAAATACCTGCTTTCATATTACCTCGACATGTTCCGCACCACGCTTTTTAGGCAGACGCAGTTCTCGGAGTTTGAGGCAAGGGTTCACAGGATGGCGGAAAATGGCCAGCCCCTCACCTACAAGAACATGTGCGAGCTATACCTCGAGCTCAACAAGAAATACTACGGCCCGCACGTGATATGCGACGACGAAATTCAGTACGAGTGGGCGAGGATACCTCACTTTTACAGGAATTTTTACGTTTACAAATACGCCACCGGCCTGACCTCGGCGGTGAGCATCGCAAAGGGCATACTTGAGGGCGGGAACGAGGTTAAAGAGAGGTATATAAAATTCCTTTCCTCGGGCGGCAGCGACTCCCCCGTAGAGCTTTTAAAGATAACGGGGGTGGACCTTACCGTCGCAAAGCCCTACCGCGACGCCATGTCTGAATTTGAGGGCACGCTGAGGCAGCTAAAAAAACTTTTGGGCGAAAAGGGAGAAAATGGCACAAAAGAGCGATAAGGCGCAATCCATGCCTTACAGCCTCGAGGCAGAGCAGTCTCTGCTGGGCTGCATACTGTTCGAATCCGAGCTCGCCGCGGACATCATGCCCGAGCTTGAGCCAGACGACTTTTATTCGGGCTCCAACCGCATGATATTCGAGGCGATGCATTCCATTTACCTCGACAACAAGCCCATAGACTTCGTAACGCTCACCAACGAGCTGGAAAAGAGCGGCAACCTCAACATGTGCGGCGGCATAACCTACATAACCTCGGTCGCCCAGTCCGTTCCCTCGAGCGCCAACTTCCGCCATTACCTCGACATCGTAAAGCGCGACTCCGTGATGAGAAAGCTCATCCGCGCCTCGGCAAAGATAGCCGAGATGGCGGGCGGCGACGCCTCAAAGGAAGAGGCGCTAAACTTTGCCGAAAACAGCATCTTTGAGATAAGCGCCAAGGAAGACTCTTCCAAGCTTACCCACATAAAGCCCAGCCTGATGGAAGTTATCGAGCGCTTCGACGCCATACAGAGCGACAGGAACGCCTTAAAGGGCATAATGACGGGCTTTCCGTCCCTGGACTATCTCACCAACGGGCTGCAGAGGACCGACCTCGTTCTGATAGCGGCGCGCCCCGCCGTGGGAAAGACTTCTTTCGCCCTCAACATAGTGCAAAACGCCGCCGTCATCGGAGGCTACAGCGTCGCAGTCTTCTCCCTCGAGATGCCCAAGATCCAGATAACGCAGAGGATGCTGTGCTCGCTCGCCGAGGTGAGCCTGACAAAGGCATTAAAGGGCAAGCTGGAAAAGGATGAGTGGGTGCGCCTGTTCAAGGAAAGCGAGATGCTGTCAAAGGCAAGGATTTACACAGACGACTCCTCGCTGGTCACTCCCGCCGAGATACTCTCAAAGTGCAGGCGGCTCAAGGCAAAAGAGGGGCTTGACCTCATCATGGTGGACTACATACAGCTGATGAACTCGGGCAAGCGCAATCCCGAGAACAGGCAGAGCGAAGTCGCCGAGATCACGAGGAACTTAAAGATAACAGCCAAGGAGCTCGACGTGCCCATCCTGGCGCTCTCCCAGCTCTCCCGCGCGGTAGAAAAGAGGCCTAACTCAAAGCCCGTTCTCTCCGACCTCAGGGAATCGGGCGCCATAGAGCAGAACGCCGATATAGTAATGTTCCTGCACAGGCCCGACCGTGCCGAGGAGAACGCCGCGGCTTTGCTTTCGGGCGCCATAGAAAAGGACGTGGTAGAGCTCATCATAGCAAAGCACAGGAACGGCCCCACGGGGCAACTCGAGCTCAAGTGGTTTGGGGAATACACCAAGTTCAAGGGCATAGACCGCACGGCCGACCAGGCGGCGGCAGCTTACGGCATAAAGTAAGCAGGCAGCCTTGTGGAAGACTTTTTTACGGCGAAAAACCTTTAAATGGCAAAGAGGTACAGATACGAAAAAAGACCCATGATACTGTGGTACGGCAAGATGTACTACGGTGCGGGGAACCTTGGGATAGCCTTCGTCTCCCAAACGATGACGGGCTTTATCATGTTCTTCGGCACTGTGGTATGCCGCATTCCGCCCTTTCTCATGGGCCTGGCCTTCTCGATCGGCGTGGTGTGGGACGCCGTCACCGACCCTTTAATGGGTTACATCACCGACAATACCAGGTCGCATCTTGTCGGCAAAAGGCACGGCTACATCGTTGCGGGCACCTTCCTTGTGGCGCTCTCTAACGTCCTGTTGTGGTCGGTGCCGATGAGCGCAGACTCCATACAGAAGTTTTTATGGTTTTTGGGGGCAACCATTCTGCTTCAGACCACAAACACAGTCTTTTCCACCCCCTACAACGCGCTGGGGATTGACCTTGCGGGCGATTACCATGAGCAGACCACCCTCCAGACGTATAAATCCATATTTTTTTTGGTGGGAACCATTTCGCCCACCATCATTATGGCGCTGCTGCAGGCAAACCCCTCGTCGGGCTTTACAGACGGCAGGCTGGACCCAAAGACCTACCTCGACATGGCTTATATCTGCTCCACGATAATGCTCCTTTGCGGATTTATCAGCTACATGGGCACGTTTTCCCACGTGCCGCGGCTCATCAAAAAGGAGCACTGCAAGCGGCAGATGGTTCCCGCCGCCAAGAGCTTAAAGGAGATCGTCGGGGAATTCTTTTACGTCTTAAGGGACAGAAATTACAGCGCGATAATCCTGGGCTACGCAGTGTCCATGATAGCCTCGGCTTTTCTCACGGGCGTCGGGCTCTACATGTTTACATACACCTTTAAGCTTACCAGCACGCAGATGTATTTTCTCTTGGGGGCGCTATTCGTTTCGATAATACTTTCCCAGCCGCTGTGGGCGCTGCTGAGCAAAAAGCTCGACAAAAAACCCTCGCTGCTGCTCGGAGTGGGCATAACGCTTGCGGGAGTCGCCTTCCTCTTCGGAGTATTCTTGAACCTGGGCAATGTGGGCGGGCAAGAAGAGCTCATGACGCTGCTTCTTCCCACGCTGGCGTTTACGGGCATCGGCATAGGCAGCCTCTATCCGCTGCCCTACTCCATGATGGCGGACACCATAGCTTACGACAGCGTAAAGAAAAACAAGGACAGGACGGCGATGTTCACCGGCTTTATGACCTTTTCCTTCAAGCTCTCCCAGGCGGCGACGCTGCTCATTATCGGCATCATGCTGGAGCTCATCGGGTTTAAGACCGACACCGGCGCCGACGTCTACGTGCCTCCCTACTCGGCGGAAGTGGGGCTTGGCTACCTGTTCTGCGTTGGCGTGGCGGCAAGCCTCATCTGCGGGATGATACTCTTTTCGAGGTACGGCTTAAAAAAGTCCGACATACCCACGCACGAGGAGGTCAGGACTCCGTCGTTTGAGGTGGACAGGCTTGTGTCGGTGCTGGAGATGAAGGAGAAAAACAGAAAGAAAAATAATGTTAAGGACTGAGGAGTATTTGGACATAGACAAAATCGGGCAGCTAAGGAGGCTCAACGGCAGGCGGCTTGATGAGCGCGACAATTTCTCGTGGCACATAGCGCTTAAAGAGGGCGAAAAGCTGCTCGGCGTCGCCAGGCTGTACAGGTTCAGGGATGGGCTGTTCCTCGACACTCCCTGCTTGTATAAAGGTGCATTTTGAGATGCTTTTCGGGCACGCTGCTGCTTAAGGCGCTGCTGCTTGAGGCGACCTGCGCCTTCTGCGAGGAGCGGAAGGAGTATAAAAAGTTCGGCTTTGCCCCGATTGGAGAGGGGCTGATGATGGCAAGAGGGAGAAAATAATATTTCCAAGAGAATGCGGGAGAAAAGACTGCAGTGAATGACATCGAGATAGCCAGAAGGCATAAGTTAAATCCGATAGCTGAGGTTGCGGCAAGCTGCGGCATACCTTTTGACAGGCTTGAGCTGTACGGTAACTACAAGGCAAAGCTGCTTCCCACAGAGAGCGGCAAAAAGGGAAAGCTGGTGCTGGTCACCGCAATAAATCCCACGCCGCTCGGCGAGGGAAAGACCACGGTATCAATAGGCCTTGCCGACGCGCTGAAGAGAAGGGGCAAAAAGAGCGGTCTCGCCCTGAGGGAGCCCTCGCTCGGCCCGGTGTTTGGCATAAAGGGCGGCGCCACGGGAGGGGGATACGCCCAGGTTGTGCCCATGGACGACATAAACCTGCACTTTACGGGCGACATTGCCGCGATCACCTTGGCGAACAACCTGCTCTCCAGCATGATAGACAACCACATCTTCCAGGGCAACGAGCTGGGAATAGACCCCGAAAGGGTGGTGTGGAAGAGGTGCGTTGACTTAAACGACAGAGCATTAAGGCACATACAGATTGGCCTCGAAGGACCCAAAAACGGCGTGCCGAGGCTTGACGGTTTCGACATAACGGCGGCGAGCGAGGTCATGGCTATACTCTGCCTCGCCAGAGACTTAAACGACTTAAAGCAGAGGCTTGGCAATATATTGATAAGTTATACCTACGGCGGCAGCCCCGTCTATTGCCGCCAGCTCAAGGCGGAAAACGCTATGGCAATACTTTTGAAAGACGCCATAAAACCCAACCTCGTGCAGACACTTGAGGGCACGCCCGCCCTCATCCACGGCGGGCCGTTCGCCAACATCGCCCATGGCTGCAACAGCATCATCGCCACTCAAGCCGCGCTTTCGCTCTTTGACTACACGGTGACCGAGGCGGGCTTCGGTGCCGACCTCGGCGCGGAAAAGTTCCTCAACGTAAAGTGCTGCCTTATGGGCATAAAGCCCGACGCAGTCGTCATCGTCGCCAGCGTAAAGGCGCTGAAGCACAACGGCGGGCTGCCCAGGGAACAGCTCTCCCAGCCCCACCTCGAGGCGCTTTCGGCGGGCATCTGCAACCTCGAAAAGCATATAGAGAACGTGACGCAAGGCTTTGGGCTTCCCTGCGCCGTCGCCATTAACCGCTTTTCCACCGATACCGAAGAAGAGCTCGACCTCGTCAAACAGACCTGCTCGAGGTACGGCGTAAAGGCCTGCGTGGTCACGGTGTGGGCGGACGGCGGGGCGGGAGGACTGGAACTAGCCGACGAAGTGGCGCGCCTGTGCGACATCCCCTCGCAGGTTAACTTTACCTACCCGCTCGAGGCGGGGATAAGAGACAAGATAGAGGCCATCGTGAAAAAGGTTTACGGCGGCGGCAGAGTCGCCTACTCAGACGAGGCAAAAGAGTCCATAGAAAAGATTGAGGATATGGGCTACGGAGGCCTTCCTGTGATTATCGCAAAGAGCCAGTACAGCCTTTCCGCCAACCCCAAGGTCCTCGGCAGGCCGAGGGGCTTCGAGTTTCCCATAAAGAGCGTCTGCCTTCGCTCGGGGGCGGGCTTTGTGGTGGCGTGCGCGGGCGACATAATGCTCATGCCCGGCCTTCCCAAAGAGCCCGCCGCTGCGAGGATGAAAATTTTTGGCAGCCCCGCCGGCAGCTACGAAATAGAAGGGCTGTTTTAGGCAATAATTACATATTGGCTTGACGTTTTGCCAAAAATTATAAAAAACCAAGGAGCTGCTTATGGCTAATGAAACACCTTCCAATTTCATCCACGACATCATAGAAAAGGATTTGAGCGAGGGGAAAATCAACGGCGTTTACACCCGCTTTCCCCCCGAGCCAAACGGCTACCTTCACATAGGGCACGCCAAGAGCATAGCCTTAAACTTCGGCATAGCGAAAAAATACGGCGGCAAATGCAACCTCCGCTTTGACGACACCAACCCCACCAAGGAGGACGTGGAGTACGTCGAGGCGATAAAGGAGGATATCCGCTGGCTGGGTTTTGAGTGGAACGAGCTGCGCTACGCTTCCGATTACTTCGAGCAGATTTACCAGCTTGCCGAAAAGCTGATAATGGATGGAAAGGCATACGTATGCGACCTCTCCGCAGAAGAGATAAAGCAGTACAGGGGGACGCTCACCGAGCCGGGCAAAGACAGCCCTTACCTCGACAGGAGCGTGGAGGAGAACCTGCGGCTGTTCCGCGAGATGAGGGCGGGAAAGTACAAGGACGGCGAAAAGGTGTTGCGGGCCAAAATCGACATGTCCTCGCCCAACCTCAACATGAGGGATCCCGTGCTGTACAGGATAATCCATGCCTCCCACCACAACACCGGCGACAAATGGTGCATCTACCCCATGTACGACTTCACGCACCCCATATCCGACGCGCTGGAAGGCATAACCCACTCCATCTGCACGCTGGAGTTTGAGGATCACCGCCCCCTCTACGACTGGACGGTGGAAAACTGCGGGTTTGAGAAAAGACCCAAGCAGATAGAGTTCGCGCGCCTCAACATCAAGAACACCATAATGAGTAAGCGCTTTTTAAAGAGGCTGGTGGACGAGGGCAAGGTGGACGGATGGGACGACCCGCGCATGCCCACGCTGTGCGGCATAAGGAGGAGGGGCTACCCCCCCGAGGCGATAATTGAATTCTGCGAGAGGATAGGCGTGGCGAAGGCCAATTCCGAGGTGGACATGGCGCTGCTCGAGCACTGCGTGCGCGAGAGGCTGAACGAGACCGCCGAGAGGGCAATGGCGGTGCTGAAACCCCTCAAGGTGATAATAACCAACTATCCCGAAGGCAAGTCCGAAATGGTGGATTTTGAGATAAACCCCAACAAGCCGGAGCTCGGCGCCAGGCAGATAGAGTTTGGGCGGGAAGTTTTCATCGAGAGGGAAGACTTTTCGTTAAGCCCCCCTCCCAGATACCACAGGCTGACAAAGGGCGGAATGGTCAGGCTAAAGGGCGCCTATATCATAAGGTGCGACGACGTTGTGTTTGGCGAAAAGGGGGAAATCTCCCACCTGCTGTGCTCTTATGTCGAGAACTCGAGGAGCGGGCAGGACACCAGCGGCATCAAGGTCAAGGGCGTCATCCATTGGGTCAACGCAAGGCGCTGCGAAAACGTTCCCGTCATAAAGTATTACCCTCTGCTCAATCCCGACGTGCAGGAAGGCGACTTCATGGAAAGGCTCAACCCTGCCAGCAAGGAGGTTTACGAGAATGCGCTCGTCGAGCCCTACCTTGCCCAATGCTCCGAGCGCAGCCGCTTCCAGTTCATCAGGGTGGGCTATTATATAAAGGACAGGGGCGCCTTCAGCGAGATAGTGGGCCTTAAGGACAGCTACAAGCCTTAGCGTAAAAGGGCGGCTTGGGAAGGCGCGGGCGCGCCATGAGATAAAAGGAGCGCTTTTGTTATGAAGATTTTGCTGACCGGCGGCCACGGCTTTATCGGCCGCAACATAGCTGAGCAGCTCGGCGCAAAGCACGAGATAGTCGCTCCCTCGCACAGGGAAATTGACTACACTGACTGCGGCGCCATGCTTGAGTTTTTCGAGGGGCATAACTTCGACGCAGTGGTCCACTCCGCAGCCGCCCCCACCCACAGGGCGGCGAAGAACACCGAAAACGCCGTGATGACAAACCTTCTCATGTACGCTGCGCTTTTAAAGTGCGCTGCGAAAAGCGGAGTGAAAAGGTTTATCAACATAGGCAGCGGCAGCGAATACGACAACAGCCGGCAGCTTTGCGACGTGAGCGAAGAGGAGTTCGGAAAATACATTCCCCGCGACATGACGGGCTTTACGAAGTACCTCGCCAACTTCATAGCCGAGCCCGAAATTAAGATTTACAACTTAAGGTGTTTCGGCGTGTTCGGCAAATACGAGGACTACACCATAAGATTTATATCCAATGCCACCTGCAGGGCGCTGTGCGGCTACTCCATAACCCTGAGGCAGGACAGGGTGTTCTCCTACCTGTACGTGGACGACCTGGTGGAGATAGTGGAATGCTTTTTAACCATGGACTTCAAGTATAAAGATTACAACATAACCCCCCATGAAAAGTGGAGCCTGCTCGACATCGCCAGGCTGGTGAGGAAAATCTGCTACAAGGACATAGGCATTGACCTTGCCAACCCCAGAAAGGGCTTGGAGTACACGGGGAGCAACGCCAGGCTGTGCGCCGAGCTCAACTTCGCCTTCACTCCCATGGTGGACGCGGTCAAGTTGCTGCACGACTGGTATGCGCTAAATTTCGACATGATAGACAGGGAAAAGATACTCTACAGCATTTAGGATAAAGTAAAATATCATCGGGATAAAAGTTTTTTATCCTTCTTCAAAAAAATCTTTGGAGGGTTATCGTGATAATCAGAGCGGCTGACTATATTGCCAGGCTCCTTAAAGAGAACGGCTACGAGGACGTGTTTATGCTGACGGGCGGCGGAGCCATGTTTTTGAACAACGGTTTCGGCATTTCGGGGCTGAAATGCCACTTTATGCTCCACGAGCAGGCACTCGCCATCGCCGCTGAAGGTTACGCGAGGACGTGCGGCAAGCCCGCGGTAGTGTGCGTCACCACGGGGCCGGGCGGGACCAATGCCCTGACGGGCGTGTTAGGCGCGTATCTGGATTCCATCCCCATGCTCGTAATCAGCGGGCAGGTGAAAAACCCCACCACGCTGGACTATTACGACCTACATATTAGACAGCTGGGCGACCAGGAATACCCCATAATAAGGTCGGCGGGTCCCATAACCAAATACGCCCAAATGATAACCGACCCTAACACCATAAAATACCATCTTATGAAGGCGATAAAGACGGCCGTAACGGGAAGGCCGGGCCCCTGCTGGCTGGATGTCCCCATTGACGTGCAGAGCGCGCTGATTGACCCCGAAAAGCAGCTCGAGTACGTGGACGACAGCGCCAAGGAGCTTCCTCCCCCGGTGTCGGAGGGGACGGTAAAGGCCATAGCTTCCATGATAAAGGCGGCAAAGAGGCCCTTGATCTATGCCGGAGCAGGCATAAGAAAATCGGGCAACGCCGAGCTTTACAGAAGGCTGCTTGAAAAGCTCAATATCCCCAGCGTCGTGGGATGGTGCGGCATCGACCTTCTCGAAAACACCCATCCCCTGTGCGCGGGAAGACCGGGCATGATGGGGGAAAGGGCGGGCAACTTCGCCGTGCAGAACGCCGACCTTCTCCTCATCCTCGCGTGCAGGCTCAACATAAGGCAGGTCAGCTACGAGTGGAAGAACTTCGCCAAGAACGCCTTCAAGATAATGGTGGACATCGACTACGGCGAGTTGCACAAGCCCACCTTGAGCATAGACTTTCCCATTTGGGCGGACGTGGGCGAGTTCATGCAAAAGCTTTTTGACGCCTGCGAGGACTGCTCGAGGCCGAAGTGGCAGGCTTACTGCCGCGAAAACCTTGAGAGGTACCCCCTCGT
>JAAYQN010000030.1 GCA_012519285.1 Clostridiales bacterium | reverse complement strand
CCGCCTCTATCGCCTCGTTTATCCTGTCGTAGTCGCCCGTCCCCAGAAAGCCGCATACTTCGGTGAAGGTGTCGAAAAACTCGCCTATAAACCTCTGAGGCAGGCAGCCCGTCATTATTATGGGCTTTTGGCCGCTGTCCCTCCAAGCCTCGAGGGCGGCCTCCACCGCTTCCTGCCGCGAGGACTGCAAAAAGGCGCAGGTATTGATTATGACGACGTCGACGAGCTTTATATCGTTTACTATGTTGTGGCCGAACATGCGAACGCGGTAGAGCATCTTCTCGGTGTTGACGCGGTTTTTGTCGCAGCCCAGCGAGATGACGCCAACGTTAAAAGTCCTTCTGCCCGCCCTTTCCAAACCTTCTCTCAAATTCCTCCCTGGTAATCAGCACCGTGCGCGGCTTGCTGCCCTCAAAGGGCGATATCAGCCTCTGCTTTTCCATCTCGTCTATGATTTTGCCAGCGCGCGAATACCCCACCGCGAAACGCCTCTGCACCATGGAGATGGATATCTGGCCCTGCTCCACCGCCAGCCTCACCGCGTCCATGAAGTATTTGTCCACCTCGTCGGAAGCCTCGTCCAGAGAGTCGTCCTCGCCCTCGGCATAGTTCATTATCTGGTCCTCAATGAGGTCGTCGAACTGCGCCTCGTTATTCTTCTTTAGGAAATCCACGATGGCATCCACCTCTTCCATGGTGATGTAGGGGCCCTGCAGGCGCATGGGCTTTGGCATGTTGTTTGAGATGAAGATCATGTCGCCCTCGCCCAGCAGCTTTTCGGCGCCCGAGCAGTCTATCACTGTCCTCGAGTCCGCCTGCGACATAAGCTTGAAGGTGACGCGGCTGGAGAGGTTTGCCTTGATGACGCCCGTTATGATGTCCACCGACGGCCTTTGGGTGGCGAGAATGAGGTGAATGCCGGCGGCGCGCGACATCTGGGAGATCTTCTTGATTTTTTCCTCGAGCTCCCTCTTGCTTATCATCATGAGGTCGGCGAGCTCGTCTACGATTATCAGCACGCGGGGCAGGGTCTGGCCGCCGCTCTGCCTCATCTTCTGGTTGTAGCTCACTATGTCGCGGGAGACAGTTTCCCTGAAAAGCTCAAAGCGCCTTTCCATCTCGGTTATCGCCCAGTTGAAGGCGGAGATGGCCTTTTCGGCGTCGGTTATCACTTCTTTAAGCAGAAGGTGGGGCAGGCCGTTGTACACGTTGAACTCCACCCTCTTGGGGTCAATAAGGATGAGTCGCACGTCGTCGGGGCTTGCCTTGAAGAGGATGCTGACGATGAGGGTGTTAAGGCACACGCTCTTTCCCGAGCCCGTGGAGCCCGCAACCAGGAGGTGGGGAATCTTCATCAGGTCCACGATGACGTTCCTGCCCGATATCTCTTTTCCGAGCGCGAAGGTTACTGTGGATTTGTTGTTCATGAACTCGGGCGACTCAATGAGCTCTTTAAGGCCCACTTTTTGCCGTTTTTTGTTGGGAATCTCTATGCCGAGAAGGCTTTTGCCCGGGATGGGCGCCTCTATCCTTATCTCGCCGTTGGAGGCGAGGCACATAGCTATGTCGTCGGCGCGGCTGGTCAGCCTGCTGACGGGAACGCCGGGCGGCATCTTGAGCTCGTAGCGGGTGACCGTGGGGCCTGGGGTCACGGAGACCACTTTTGCCGCAACCTTGAACTCGTCGAGGGTCTTTTCGAGAACCCTAACCTTTTCCTCGTAGTTTTCCGCCACCTGGTTGGGGTCAAAGCTGATGTCGTTCATCAGCAAGGCGGGGGGCGGGATGTACGGCGCCTTGATGAAGGGCTTATCCCGCTCTATGTTTATCTGAGTCTGAAACTTTAAGGGGTCTTGCTTTTTCTGGTAGGGGGCGGGCTGATTTATGCGGACGGAAAAGTTTTCCTCCCCCTTTTCTCGGGATATGGGCGGCGTTTCTTCGCCCTGGGGCTCAAAGGGGGCCATTTGACCCTCATCCTCCGGGATAATGGGCTTTTCCGTCCCCCTCCCCATGAGGGCTGAGAGGTCGCCCAGAAAGTCCTGCTTGGGCGGCGTCCGCCTGCTCTCGTAGATATCCCCTTCTGAGTAGTACTTAAAGCCATTCTCATGCTTTTTGGGCGACATTCCGCCCATATTATGGTCCACCCTCGGGGGCTTTTCGACGGCCTTTCTCCCGGCGGGCGGCCTGCCGTAGTCTTCCTCGGGATTTAAGACGTTGGTTATGGGGGTGAGGATGTACCTCTTTTTGGCCTCGAGGTCGTCGCCGAAAGTGTCGACGTAAGAAGAGCCTCCCAAAGGCCTGGGCTGCTCATCGGCTGCGCCCTCTTCTTTTGGCCTTGAGTAAAGTATGTCAAAGCTCCTGCTGTGCTGCCTGCCCTTTTTGCCCCTGGAACTGACGTAGTCCTCGATGTAGCCCACGAAGAGTTTTTTGGGCGCCTTGACGACGCCGCTGCCCTTTTGGCCCTCTTCCTCTTTGGGCGCGGGCGGCTGCGGGGGTTCGGACGCCCTCGTCGAGTACTCAGTCAGCACGTAGCTGTGCTGCTGGGGCGGGATGCTCTGCGGGGGTGCCTGCTGCGGGGAGCCGAATATCTCGAAGGGATATTCCTTTACTCCCTCGGGCTCAGCCTTTTTTCTGCCGCCGAACATAAACGCCACGGTTATCCCGAAAATCAGGCAGTAGATGATATAGCTGCCCACGACGTCAAAGAGCGCCCCGACGGGGTAGACGACCAAGCCGAACACCACTCCCCCGCCCGTGGCGGCAGATATGCCGCCGCTGCCCGCGTCAAAGCACGCCGAAAGGTATTGCCCGTAGCTTGCGGCCTCTTTCAGCATGGCGGTAGAGGTCATGAGGTGGTAGCATAACACGGCGCTTATAAAGAGGACGCCCGCGCAGGCGACGGGTTTTCTCCTCGCGGTGAATTTCTTATTGGCAAAGAGCTTTACGGTAAAGTATATCGTCGCGATGAAAAGGGGATAGGCGCTGTGGCCAAGGGTGCCCAGTATGAACTTGTTTATGGCCCTTCCGGCGGCGCCGAACAGCGCGCCCCCCGCGATGAGGCTGAGCACCACCACCACGGAGAACACGAAAGCCACGATCTGCGTGGCAAGCTTTGCCGAAATCATGGTCTCGGACTTAAATTTTCTTTCCCTGTCAGCTCCGCTCAATGCCATAACTCCGCCTGGGTAATCTGGGTAATCATTGATATTATATCATTTTATGCTCCCGTTTACAAGAACAAAGGCGCGAAAGTTTGGGGAGGTCTTCCGTTTAATGATAGACCTATTTTTATATTCTTAATCTTTGAAATAAGCAATTTATTTTACGCAAGCAAGCGAAGCCTTAACGAGCCTTAAGAATAATGCCTACAAAAAAAGGGCCTCAAAGAGCCCTCATTTTATCTCATACCCTTTTTTTTCAGAGGTGCCGTGCTGGCGCCTGAAGTTTTCCTCGTTCTTTTTTATGTACAGCTCGAACAGCTCATCGCTGGTCATGCCCGCCTTGAGGCACATCCCCACGAAGAAGTGGAGGATGTCGACGAGCTCTTCCTTTACGGCGGCAAGGTCAATCTGCTTTGGGTTTTTCCACCATTTGAAGTTGACCTCGTTGAGCAGCTCGGCGAGCTCGGAGATGATGGCGAGCGTCTCCTTCTGTATCCATTGCTCGAGGGTGATGCCGTGCAGGTTCCTGTTATTTATGAGGTCCTCGTCGAATTTCTTCTGCAGCTCAAATATCTTGTCAAGCTTGTCCATCGCGTTTTTCCTTTAAACATTTTCACAGCAGGGAGCGGATGTCGAAGTAGCTCTCCTGCCTGCCTATATACGAGGCGCCGAGCTTGTCGAAATCGAAGATCTTCCTTATTGTGCCGTTGACATCCTCCAGCTTCATCATGTTAATGCTCTTTATCTTCTTCTCGATGTTCAGCACCTTTCCCCTGAACATCATATACTTGCCGTAGGCGTTCATCACCGAGGTGGTGCTCTCCTGCCCGAAGATGAGGGAGCTTTTCAGCTGCTCCTTTCCCCTCTCGAATTCCTCCTGCGTTATGCCCTCTTTGGTCAGCTTTTTTATCTCCCGGACGATCAGCTGCACGACCGCCTTTGAGGACTGGGGGTTGACCGCGGCGTATATCGTGAAGAGCCCGCTGCTCCTGTACGCCGACGGATAAGAGTAAACCGCATACGCCAGGCCCTTTTCCTCCCTTATCTTCTGGAAAAGCCTCGAGCTCATGCCGCCGCCCAAGACGATGCTCGCGAGCGCCACTTCGTTTGAGAACCTGCTGTCGTACCTCATCGAGGGAAAGCCGAGGCACATGTGCACCTGCTCTATGTCCTTGAACTTGTAAAGCTGTCTTGGCCTGGGGCGCCGCGCCCCATTCCTCGCTATGGGAGCGCCGTTTCTCTTGAAATTGTGGGTGAAGTACTTATCCACCAGCCTTGAGGCCTCGTCAAAGCTGATGGCGCCCGCCATGGCTACCACCACGTTGGACGGCACGTAGTACTTGTCCATGTAATTTAAGATGTGCGCGCGTGTAAAGCCCTTTACGTTCTCTGCGCTGCCCAAAATGGACCTTCCCAGGTACCTGTCGCCGTAATGCGCCTTCGCGAGAAAATCCACGCACAGGTCCTCCGGGCTGTCCTCCACCATGGCGATCTCCTCGCAGATCACTTTCTTCTCCTTTTCGCTCTCAGCCTCGTCGAAGAGGGAATTGAAGAAGATGTCGGAGAGTATCTCCACAGTCTTTTCGGTGTGCTCCCTCGCGCACTTTGCGTGATAGCAGGTCATCTCCTTTGTGGTATAGGCATTTATCTGCGCGCCTATACTGTCTATGCTGTCCGCTATTTTGAAGGCGTTCCTCGTGGGAGTGCCCTTGAACATCATGTGCTCTATGAAGTGGGAAATGCCGCTCGTGGAGTCGTCCCCGTCGGCGCTGCCCGCGCCCACGAAGATTCCCATGGAGACGCTGAGCATCCCTGGGAGCTTTTTTACCACAAGCCTTAAGCCGTTATCGTATTCCTTGTATCTCTGCATATTTTCTCCTAAGCGATGTTTTCGCTGACGGTAACCACCGAAAAGCCCTGCCGCTTGTAATACTTTATTATCTTATCCAGCACCGCGAGGGTGGCCTCGGTGGGGTGCATCAGCACGAGGTCGCCGTTCTTTAGGTTTTTGGTTGCCCTCGAGTAAATTTTGTCCTGGTCCTTGTCGCGCCAATCGATGGTGTCCTTGCTCCACATTATGGTCTTGTATCCCAGCTCCGCCGCGGCCTTGAGCGTGGTATTGTTGTACGAGCCCGAAGGCGGGGCAAAGAGCGCGGTCTTTACGCCGCAGATGGTTTCGATGATCTTTTCGCAGATCAGTATCTCCTCGGTGTTCTTGGCGAAGGAGAGCTTTTTGTGGTCTTTGTGGAAGTAGCCGTGGTTGCCCAGCTCGTGCCCCTCGTCGTGTATATTCTTGAGCACCTCGGGATGCCTGTTTGCCCAGCTGCCGCCTATGAAGAAGGTGGCCTTTACGCCGTTGTCGGCCAGCGCCTTGAGCATCCCGTCGATGTGCTCGGTGCCCCAGTACACGTTTATCATTATGGAGACGTTGTTCTTTTCGGGATTTCCCCTGTATATAGCGTTCTCGGAAGGTTGGCCAATCGCCGCCGATATCTTGTCGCCGAAGGAAAACAAAAACACCACTGCCACGAGCGAGAATATGACGACGTTGCTTATTATATTTTGCACCAGTTTTTCCCTTTTCAATATAAATCACTCCAGGTATTTTCTCCCCTATCAAGATATGATTTATATTGAAAGGATATGAACAAGGCAGGCCGCCTTTGCCCTATATACGATTTTGGCGTGCCTCTTCAGAACACGCCAATCTATCTCAGGATACCTTCTCCAAAAGCCTTAAGTCTATTCCCTTTTCGCTGATCCTGATTATCTCCACCTTGACGGTATCGCCGATGTTGACGACGTCCTGTACCTTGTTGACTCTCCGTTTGGCGAGCTTTGAGATATGAATCATTCCCTCGCGGCTGGGTGAGATTTCCACGAACGCGCCGAACTGCAATATCCTTGCCACTTTTCCGATATAAATGTCGCCCACCTCGGGCTCTTTTGCGATGGAGAGCACAATCGCCTTAGCCCTCTCTGCCATCGCAAGATCGGTGCTGGCGATGAACACCTTGCCGTCGTCGTTGATGTCTATCTTTACGCCCGTCTCGTCGATTATCTTGTTGATTATCTTGCCGCCGGTGCCGATAACTTCCCTTATCTTTTCGGGACTGATCTCAAAGGTGATTATCTTGGGGGCGTAGGGCGAAAGCTGCGCCCTGGGCTGCGGCAGAGCCTCGAGCATCTTCTTGAGTATAAAGAGCCTGCCTTCCCTCGCCTGACCTATGGCCCTCCTCAGTATCTGCTCGTCGATGCCCTTTATCTTGATGTCCATCTGTATGGCGGTTATGCCCTTCTCGGTTCCCGCCACCTTGAAGTCCATGTCGCCCAAAAAGTCCTCGATGCCCTGTATGTCAGAAAGGATGGCGACCTGGCCGCTCTCCTCGTCCTTGATGAGGCCCATGGCGATTCCCGCCACGGGCGCCTTGATGGGGACGCCGGCGTCCATGAGCGCCAGCGTGGAGCCGCACACCGAGGCCTGGGAGGTGGAACCGTTTGAGCTCAATACCTCGGAGACCGTCCTTATGACGTAGGGAAATTCGTCTTCGGGCGGGATGACGGGCTCGAGCGCCCTCTCAGCGAGCGCGCCGTGGCCGATCTCGCGCCTTGAGGGGCTCCTAAGCGGCTTTGTCTCGCCCGTGCAGTACCCGGGGAAGTTGTAGTGGTGCAAGTACCTTTTAAGGTTTTCCTCATCGATGCCGTCGAGCTTCTGGATGTCGCTCACCGTGCCGAGCGTGGCGGTGGTGAGAACCTGCGTCATCTCCCTCGTAAACACCGCGCTGCCGTGAACTCTCGGCAGCAGCCCCACTTCGCACCAGATGTTCCTTATCTCTTCGTGCTTTCTGCCGTCGGGGCGTATGCCCTGAAGTATCCTTGCCCTGACCTTTTCCTTAGTCATATCGTAGAGCACGTCACTTATCTCGCGCTCTTTTTCGGGGAACTTTTCGGCAAAGTACTCGAGTACCTGCTTCTTTACCTGCTCTTCCCTGTTCTCCCTCTCTATTCTGTCGAAGGTGTCGAGCGCGTGGTCGATCAATCCGTCGGCGTACTGCCTGACCTCACTCTCTATCTCCTCCTTGTAGAACTCTATTTGCAACTTGGGCTTGCCGACCTGCCTTATTATCTCTTCCTGAAACTCGCACAGCTTCTTTATCTCCTCGTGCGCTAGCAGGATGGCCTTAATCATGTCCTCTTCCGCCACTTCGTCGGCGCCCGCCTCCACCATGGTTATGGCATCCTTGGTGCCCGAGACGGTCAGGTTCAGGGTGCTCTTGGCCCTCTGATCGGCGTCGGGGTTAAGGATAAACTTCCCGTCGACCATGCCCACCGCCACGGCGCCCGTGGGTCCGTAGAAGGGTATATCCGAAATGGAAAGCGCTATAGAGCTTCCTATCATGGCGTAAATCTCGGGGGGGATGTCGAAATCCACCGAGAGCGCGGTCGCCACCACCGACACGTCGTTTGAAAAACCTTTTGGGAAGAGCGGCCTTATGGGCCTGTCAATGAGGCGGGATACGAGTATGGCCTTGTCGCTGGGCTTGCCCTCGCGCCGCTTGAAGCTGCCTGGAATTTTTCCCACCGCGTACAGCTTTTCATCAAAATCCACGCCGAGAGGGAAATAGTCCACTCCCTGGCGGGGCTCCTTGGACATCGTCGTGTTGGCGAGCACCACCGTATCGCCGCACCTTACGACGCACGAGCCGTTTGTCTGCTCGCAATACTTTCCGATCTCCACTGTCAGTTTTCTTCCCGCTGTCGTCGTCTCAAAAACCCTGTAATTTTCTGTCATCTAACTTCTATCCTCCATAAAATCCGATTGAGTGTCAATATCTGTTTTAAATGCCGCCTTGCCAAAATGATACGGCGGCAAAGCCAAGGCAGCTGCTGGTTGCTTAGGCGATTACGCCGAAAACACAGTGCTGCCAAGGGTTTTACCTTTGCCTTTATAGAAAAAAGGCGGAAAATAGCCGTTATTTCCGCCGTAAATAGTCTTTCTATTTCCTGAGCCCCAGCCTGTTGATGATTTCCCTGTATTTTTCGATGTCTTTGGATTTGAGATAGTTTAAAAGGCCCCTTCTCTTGCCAACCATCTTGAGCAGGCCGCGCCTTGAATGGTAGTCGTTCTTGTTCTTTGTGAGGTGCTCGTTGAGATGGTTGATTCTCTCCGTCAGGAGGGCGATCTGCACTTCGGGGGAGCCCGTGTCCTCCTCGTGGCGCGCGAAAGACTTGATTATCTCTTTCTTGTCCATAAAAACCTCCGTTCTCTTTAATCAGCCTTTACCAAAGGGAGCGTCGGAGCGCTCGCTTCCCCGTGATAAGGTAGCCATTGTATGATACCATATATTTGCTTTTATGTAAACTAAAATTTGGGGCGGCGGCAGACGCAATTTTTTGCCGTTTAAAAGGGGGTTTAGCCTGAGAAAAAAACCGCTTTCTTCTGAAGGAGGGCGCTTATCTTTAAGCAATAGGTCCTTATGTCCTTGGGGTTTGCCAGCCTTTCTATCCTGCCGAAGGGGTAGACGCGCTTTGATATGGCGCCCCCGCCGCACGCAATGGCAGAGACGGAATCCTCCATGTTGTCTATATTATACAGGCACTCGTAACCCTTCAGGCTGTAACCTACGTTCTCAAGGTTGCCCGCGGCGTTTTTCTGCCTGTAAATATAGTACGCATTGTAACCCCTGTTATGCAGCGCCTGCTGGGCGTAGTCGAGCATATAGGAGGCGCACTCGGTGTGGGAGTAATCCATGCGGGCAAGGATTGCCCCACTCTTTACGCACAGCGTGTGGACGGTGACGTTGTGCGGCTTTAAGGAAATCACCGCGTCAACGGTGCGCATAAAGTCTTTCAGGCCCTCGCCGGGAAGGCCCGCTATTATGTCCATGTTTACGGCAAAGCCGTATCTTTTGGCGAGCTCATATGCCTTTACGCAGTCCGAAAAGGTGTGCCGCCTGCCTATCTTTTTCAGCGTCTCGTCGTTTGCGCTCTGGGGATTGACGCTGACCCGGTTTACGCCATGTCTTTTCAAAAGCTGCAAGAGCTCCTCGCTGAAGCTGTCCGGCCTTCCCGCCTCGAAGGTGAATTCCCTCACCTTTACGCCCTTTAAGGCGCCGAGTATGCCCCTAAGATTTTCGATGGGAAGGGAGGAGGGCGTCCCTCCGCCGACATATATGCTGTTTACGGCAAGGCGGTTTTTCTCTATTAAATCTTTGACAAATTCTATCTCTTTTATAAGGCAGCCGGCGTAATCGTCAACCAGGCCTCCGCTCTTTTCTATCTCCGCCGATATAAAGGAGCAGTAGGTACACCTTCCTCTGCAAAAAGGTATGCCCACGTAGAGGTCGCATGCCTTGGGGTCGTCCCGAAGGTATTTCCGTTGCACTTTTTCTATGCGTTTTAATAGCTCCAGCTTTTTGGGTGAGACGTCAAAGAAATCGAGGAAATAGCGCTGCGCCCCCTCGTAGCCCATTTCCTTTACGGTGCGTGAAAACAGGCTGACGGGGCGTATGCCGGTGAGGCTGCCCCAGGGCAGCAACTCGCCGGTATTTTCTTTCAGCACGCCGTAAAGGCGCTTTTTGGCGGCGCGCCGGCAAAACCTTTTAAACTCTATCTCGCCGTCTGCCTCTATCTCGTCGGAAAAAGAGTAGCTTTTGCCGCCATAGTCAATCTCGGTGATGAGGCGGCTTCCCTCAAGGCGGCAGTGCGCCCAAACCTCATCCCCCGCGCCGAACAGCCTCTTTATGTCGTTTAAGTCGTAAGAGAGGTCGAGGCCGGTCATTCCCATTCCACCATGGGATTGTATTTTCTCTCATAGGAGAGGGTGGAGAACTCATCGTGTCCGGGATAGAGGGCGTAGTCCCCTTCCAGGGCGAAGAGTTTGTCCCTGATGGATTTATTCAGCGCCTTAAAGTCGCCCTCGGGAAAGTCAGTCCTCCCCACGGACATGTTAAAGAGGGTATCGCCGGAGAAGATTGCGTCCTCTATTATATAGCAGACGCTGCCCGAGGTGTGGCCGGGCGTGTGCAAAACCTTTATCTCAAGGCTCGCGATGTGAAGCACCTCGACGTCTCTTACCTTGCAGTCGGGCGTAAAATGGTCAAAGGGGATGCCGAAGCTCTCCGCTAGGCATCCGCTTCCCATGGGCTTGTCAAAATCCTTTTCGTGGATGTATGCCGGGATGCCGTCTTTCTGCAGCATGGCGGAGGCACCGCAGTGGTCGAAGTGGCCGTGGGTGAGAAGCTGCGCCTTCAGCGCTATCCCTGCCTGGGCGGCCTCTTGCTTTATCCTCTTGTAGCCGCCGCCGGGGTCTATCACGACGCCTTCCATAACGGCGGGATTGTAAACTATATAGGTGTTTGCGGACACCGGGCCGGTCTTAAAGGATATTACCTGCATCTTCTTCTCCTTTTAAACCCTCACAGCGTGGTCCTGAACACGTCTATTATCCGGGGGTTGGACTTTAGCTTGTTTATCAGCATGTCGAGCTCGAGCACGTTGTTGAGCGCCACCGTGACGTTTATTATCGCCTTTTTGGTCTTGTCTACCCTGGCGTTTATGCTGGCGATGTTGAGCTTCATCTCCGACACCACGCCGCCGATATTGGCAATGAGGCCAGGGCTGTCGTGGGCGAGTATCTGCAGGCCGGCGCTGTACTTTTGTTCCTTGTTTTCCGTCCACTGCGCCTCGATCAGCCTCTCCTTCTCGACATTCTTAAGGTTGGGGCAGTCGCTCCGGTGTATGGATATTCCCCTTCCCCGCGAGATAAAGCCCGTGATGGTGTCTCCCGGCACGGGGTTGCAGCAGCCGGCGAAGCGCACCAGCAGGTCGTCAAATCCCTTAATGATTACGCCGGCGCGGCCGGTGTGCCTCTTGGGCGCGGCGGGCAAGCTTTTTTTGACGTCGGCGAGCCTGGATTTGTCGTACTGCTCTATCAGGCGGTAGAGCACCTGGTTGGTGGTGAGCGCCCCATAGCCTACCGCGGCAAATATCTCGTCGGGGGATGAGAAGGAGTATTTTTCCATTATGGGTGCGAGCAATTTTTCGGAATATATTGAGTAAAAATCGTAACCCTTGCGCTTTGCCTCCCTCTCCAGCAGCTCCTTGCCGTATTTGATGTTCTCCTCCTTCATCTCTTTCTTGAAGAACTGCCGTATCTTAGATTTGGCGCTGGAGGTCTTGACAATCTTGAGCCAGTCGAGCGAGGGGCCCTTGGCGCTTGTCGAGGTGATTATCTCCACCACGTCGCCCACCTCGAGCTGGGTGGACAGCGGCACTATGCGGTTGTTGACCTTGGCGCCCACGCACCTGTTGCCTATCTGGCTGTGGATGCGGTAGGCAAAATCGAGGGGCGTGGAGCCTATGGGCAGGCTCACCACGTCGCCTTTGGGCGTGAACATCAGCACCTCGTTGGAGACCAGGTCGCCCTTTAAGCCCTTGTAGAACTCCTGGGAGTCCTTAAAGTCCCCCTGCCACTCGGAGACCTCTTTGACCCACCATAGCTTGCTCTCAAGAGACTTTCCGCCCTCGGTTTCCTTGTATTTCCAGTGCGCCGCTATTCCGTACTCGGCGGTGCGGTGCATATCATAGGTCCTTATCTGTATCTCGAAGGTCTGGCCGAAGTTTGTCACTACGGTGGTATGGAGCGACTGGTACATGTTGGGCTTTGGCATGGCAATGTAGTCCTTTATCCTGCCGGGGATGGGCTTCCACTTGGTGTGGATGGTGCCGAGCACGTTGTAGCAGTCCCTGATTGTGTCCACGATTATCCTTACCGCGATTAGGTCGTATATCTGGTCGATGGTCTTGTTCTGCAGCTTCATCTTCTTGTATATGCTGTAAAAATGCTTGGGCCTTCCCGAAACCTCGCCCTCTATGCCTATCTCCTTTAACATGAGTTTTATCTCGGAGATGACGCGGTCCACCATATCCTGCCGTTCCACCCTCTTGGCGGCAATGACTTCGATTAAATGCTTGTACGCTTCGGGCTCGAGGTGCTTCAGGCAAAGGTCCTCAAGCTCGCACTTGATGTTGGATATTCCCAGCCTGCCCGCTATGGGGGCGTAAATGTCCAGCGTCTCCCTCGCCATGGAAAGCTGCCTCTCATCGTCAAGGTAAGAGAGCGAACGCATGTTGTCCAGCCTGTCTGCGAGCTTGATGAGGATGACGCGGATATCCTTTGCCATAGCGACGAACATCTTCCTGAGGTTTTCGGCCTGCTCTTCTTCCTTCGAGTGGAAATTTATCTTCTCCAGCTTGGTGACGCCGTCAACCAGCATGCATATCTCGTCACCGAACTCCTTCTCGAGCTGCTCGCGGGTAACCAGGGTGTCCTCCACCACGTCGTGGAGCAGGGCGGCAGCGATAACGGGCGCGTCGAGCCCGAGATCGACGAGGATGTCAGCCACGTGAAAAGGATGGATTATATACTCTTCGCCCGAGGCGCGCAGCTGCCCCTTATGAGCTGCCATGGCGAAATTGTAAGCCTTTTCCAGCACCTCATAGAAGGCATTGCCATAGTAGTATTTCATTTTGGACAGCAAGTTGCTGTCGTTCGTGCGGTCTTCCATACTTATTCCACCAAGGCCTTCATCATACGGTATATCCTTGAATCCGAAAGCTTGCCTTTTGCCCCGTCCACTCTCTCCATCTTGCCGTCCGCAACCTGTATAAAGCCAAGCTCCTCAAACACCATAAAGCAGGCGGCAAACTGCGGGAGCTGAACGTCGGGGAAAAGCGCGCTCACCGAGTAGTAATACTGGCTGACGCCCTCAAAGGGCTTTGCGAGCGCCCTCCTGTCCGTCATCATGCGAAAGTAGCGCGCGAACACCTCCCTGTCGAGGCTGAGCTTCCCTGCTAATTTCAGAGGCTTCTTTTCGGGAAGGTAAACCTCGCAGCCATCTCCCGCCAACCTGTTTATGTAACAATTTTTAAGCGGCGAGTCGGCCAATATCACTTTCTTATATCCCTTCGCCCTAATTTTAGGGTCGGGGGCAAGCAGTATCCTGCTTAAGTTGTTGCCGTCGCCCTCAAAGAATAACGACAGCTTTACCTGTTCAAGCTGGGGGCAGCTTTCCAGTAAGTGTGCGAGCGTTTGCCTTGAGAAGGCTATTATCAGGGTGCCGAAGGGGTTTATTCTCTCGCCTATAAGCTCATTTATCTTGTCGCTATCGTACAGCTTGAAAGAGATCGGCGGCTCCTCGGGCAGTCTTAGCTGAAGCAGGTAATTTGCCATCGCCTTGCCCTCGAGCGATGGGCAGTCCGCGCCGTACTCGAGGTCCTTAAGATACCCTTTTGTGTATACTTTGCCTTTAAAGGCGCTCTGCTGAAACTCTATCAAAAGGCCGCTCTCGGCGTCGGCGTTAAGCACTTCCCTGTACCGGCCGTAGCCGAACGCCACGAACCCGGTGCCAAACAGCTTAAAGACGAGGTGCTGCTCGTAGTTTTTCATCGGCTCAGCGCCGAGGCGCTTTGCCCTGTACAGAAAACGTGGTCTGGGATTGCCCGTCCCGCAAGGCTCAAACAGCCCGAGCTGCTCGAAGAAGTCCCTGCCAGGCCGCTCCCCCGTAAGGTCCATATCGTAGCCCTTTTTCCTCGAAAAGAGCCGAGGGGAGATGGCGCGGGATAGGTATTCGTCTGCTCTTTTGACAAACTCATCGAAGTTCTCTTTCCTCATGGTGAGACCCGCCGCGCACGCGTGCCCGCCGAACCTCTCAAAAAGGCCTGACATTTGGGAGAGCATTTTGAAGATGTTGACGCCGTCTATGCTCCTTCCCGAGCCCTTGAGCTTGCCCTCGCACTCGCAGAACACGAAGGAGGGGCGACAGAACTGCTCGCACAGCCTAGACGCCACTATGCCCGACACGCCGTCATGGCAGCTTCCGTCAATCACGGCGATGACGCAGCGTGAGAGCATTCCCTCGCTCTCTATTTGCTCCTTTGCGGCGGAAAATATCTCGTCGCATATCCTCTGCCGCTCGGCGTTGGCCTCGTCGAGCTGCCTGCAAAGCTCGTCAAGCGCCTCCTCGCCCTCTTCGCAAAAGAGCGAAACCGCCCTCTTTGCCTCGCCTACCCTTCCCGCGGCGTTTATCCTCGGCACTATCCCGAAGGCGAGGGCATAGGTGTTTATCCACTCTTTAAAGCCCGCCAGCTCGCACAGCTTTGCCACCGCGGGCCTGGGCATCGTGTTCATGATCTTAATGCCCTCCGCCACAATGTCCCTGTTTTCGCCGAGCAGTTCCACGCTGTCGGCGACGGTGGCTATTGCGGCGATGTCTATGTACTTTTTTGCCTCATCGGCGCCGCCCAGCGCCTGCACCAGCTTGAGCGCCACGCCCGCGCCGCACAGGTCCTTAAAAGGGTAGGAGCGGGAGAGCTTGGGGTTTATCACGGCGCAGTCGGGGAGGTTTCCCGTGCTGTTGTGGTGGTCGGTGACGATGACGTCCATCCCCAGGCTCCTTATGTACTCCACCTCGGCGGCCGCCGTTATCCCGCAGTCCACCGAGATGAAGAGCGAGGGGTCGTAGCTTGCCTTGATAAAACCCACCGCCTCGGCGTTTATGCCGTAGCCCTCGTCCCTCTCGGGCACGTACCAGTAAACCTCGGCGCCGAGGGATTTAAGGTAAAGGTATAGAATGGAAACGCCGCATATCCCGTCGGCGTCGTAGTCGCCGTAGATGACGATGGGCCTTTTCTCGCCGATATGCTTTTTAATCTTCCGGGTAGCCTCGCCCATGCCTTCAAGCAAAAAGGGGTCGTGAAGGTTGTGGACGCCGCTTTTGATGAATCTCTCCGCCTTTTCGGGAGTGTCAAAGCCCCGCTGGACGAGGAGCCTGGAAAAGAGCTCGCTTAGCTTAAGTTTTTGGCTAATCGCTTGCGCGGTGCTTGAAGGCATGGCGTTTCCCCTTTAGTTTATTATCATATAAATTATAAACAGAGCGAACAATATTATATCATTTTCTCCCACAATTTGCAAAAGCCTTCCCGAAGGAAGGCTTTGAGGAAGCTATGTTTTTTGAGCTTTTGGAGTTTTGGGCGAGAGCGCCTTTTTCTCCTCCAGCTTTTTCTTTATTTCCCCTGTCCAATGCTTGAGCATGGTCCACATGGGCACCGACAGCAGGACCGAGGAATAGGTTCCCGCGATGAGGCCAACTATGATGGGGAAGGCGAACTCCCTTATGTCGCTGCCGCTTATGGCAAAAAGCATCACAATGGTAATCAGCGTGGTTATGGTGGTATTGATGGAGCGGGTGAGCGTCTCCTTTATGGAGATGTTGCCTATCTCGGCGTCGCTCGCCTGCCTCAGCGTCAGCCTCTTGGTGTTCTCCCTTACCCTGTCAAACACCACTATTGTGGCGTTGATGGAATAGCCCAAGATGGTGAGGATGGCGGCGATGAAGGAGGAGTTAATGGGGTAACGGAATATCGCAACGAAGGCGAACATCACGAGCGCGTCGTGCAGCAGCGCGATGACAGAGGCCACGCCCATCTGCCACTCGAACCTGAAGGCAAGGTATAACAGCATCAGTGCTACGGTGATGGCGATGGAAAGCAGCGCGGAGCTGACCATCTCGCCGCTGACCACGCTGCCTATGGCAGTGGGCTCTTCAAAGTTAAAGTTCGCCTTGCTTATTCCAAGCTCTTCTATCTTCTGCTCAAGCCTTTCCTCAATCAGGTCATTGAGCTCCTCATTCTTTTCAAACAATTCGGCGTTGGATAAATTGTTTTTTATCCTGTACCTGAGCGTGATGCCCGACTGGCTGTCGGAGCCGATGAGCTGTGCGGTGCCCCTCTCTATGTCAAGCCCGTTTTCGCGCGCAAAATCGTCGATGGTGCTGTTGATCGTGCCCACGAGGGTATCAAAGTTCCCGCCCTGGTTAAGCTCGGAGCCGATCCTCGCCGTGATGATGTTGCCTCCCGTAAAGTCGAGGCCAAGGTTGAGCCCGAAGATGATAGACACTAAAATCCCCACTACGATTACGGCGAGGGATGCGGTGAAGGTGGTCTTTTTGCTCTCGACGACCTTAAAGTCCTTCTTGAAAATCCAGCGAGGGGTTATCTCCTCTTCCCTCCTGAGCCCGTAGAAGGATGCGCTCTGGGTGAGGCCGAGGAAGATTTTCATAAGCAGCCTTGTTACCACGAGGCCGCAGAAAACCGCCAGCACTATGCCGATAATCAGCACGTTGGCAAAGCCCTTTATGGAGCCGGTGCCGAAGATGAGCAGCACGATGCCGGCAAAGAGCGTGGTTATGTTGCCGTCGAGGATTGTCCAGAGAGACCTCTTAAAGCCTACGTTTATGCTGGAGTCCAGCGATTTTCCTATTTTATATTCGTCCTTTATGCGCTCGGCGATGATTATGTTGGCGTCGATGGCCATTCCCATGCTTAAGATTATGCCCGCGATTCCGGGGAGCGTCAGCTGCGCCTTGGGAATGATGGCAAGCGAGAAGAAGAGAGGCATCCCCGCTATGACGTAGAGCATGAGCAGGGTGTATATGAAAAGGGTTATCGAGGAGATCAGCCCTATGCCCCTGTAGAAAGCGCACATGAACGCCATTACCAGCACGAGGCCGATTATTCCAGCTATTATGCCGTTCCTTAAGGCGTTCTGGCCCAGCGTGGGGCTGATGTTGCCCTTTTCCAGGGTATCGAGGGTGAGCGGCAGCGTCCCGCTCTGCAGCAGCATTGCCATGTCAAGAGCCTGTTGGACGGTAAAGTTGCCTGTTATTATGGCGTTTCCGCCGGATATCTGCTGGTTTACCGTGGGAGAAGAGACCAGCTCTTCATCAATGTAGATGGAGATGGTTTTGCCAACGTTGTCCGCGGTAGCTCGGGAAAAAGCCTCCGCCCCCTCGTCGTTGAACTTGAGGCCGACCGCGGGCTTGTTGTTATCGTCGTAGGTGAAAAACGCCCTCTCGAGGTGGTTTTTACCGGAAATGAGCACGGTTCCGTTGCTGTCGCGAAATTCCAGCACGGCGGGCTTTCCTATGATGTTGAATACGTCGTCGGGGTTTTCGACGTCGGGAATCTCAATCCTTATCCTGTTGGCTCCCTGCTTGACCACCGTCGCCTCGGTGTAGCCTTTTGCCACGAGGCGGTTGGTGAGCGTGCTTATCGTGCCGCTTAAGGAAGCCTCGTAAGCGCCGCTTTCGATGGGGTTGCCATCCTCGTCCTTGTCGGATGCCTCCATCACCACGTACACGCCGCCCTTTAAGTCTATTCCTAGGGAAATGTTTTCGACGACGGGTATATAGTCCCTTATCCCGAGCTCAAACGGGACGGCGGTCAGCACCGTGAATGCCGCGAGCAGTACCGCTATTATGCTCAAAAACACGATGGAACGCTTTCGGCTGTGCTGCCTTTTTGCTTTCATCACCGCTCCTCCTAAAAGTATCAAAAAATGGGCAGTATCTTATAAATTATATAATTTTTATGTGAAGTAGTCAATTATTATCGTTTGCCAGAAGGCTTTTTTTGGTTATTGGGCAAAATTGTGTTTTTTGGTCATTATAGAGTGCGCAAAAGGCGGGCGGAATTTCTATGTGCTCGCCGCGTTCTCTAAGCAATATATCGCCAAAGCGCACTCGAAGCGTTTTCTCATCATCTCGCAGGAGAGCTTATAGGGCTTGTCTATGCCGCCGCCGTAAAAGCTGTTGTTGGCGGCGCAGCCCCCGCTGCAAAAGTACTTGGCAAAGCAGCCCTTGCACTCTTCTTTCGAGAGCAGGCTGGAAGAGGCGAAAACTTGCCTTATTCCCTCGATTACGCTCTTTGAGAAGACATCGCCCATCAGATACTGTCTCTTTCCAACAAACTGGTGGCAGGGGTAAATGTCGCCCGAGGGGGCTACGGCGAGGTACTCGCAACCCGCGCCGCAGCCCGTAAGCCTCTTTTTGAGGCAGGGGCCGCCATCCAAGTCCACCATGAAGTGGAAGAAGTTAAACCATTTGCCGGTCCTTCTCCTCAATATGTATTCCTTCGCCAACAGCTCGTACTCGCTGAAAATTTGAGAAAGGTGCTTCCGCCTTATGGCAAGCTCGCCATCCCCTGTCACTACCGGTTCTATTGATATCTGGTCAAAGCCCTCGTCGGCAAGGTGCAGCACGTCCTTGGAAAAGTCGAGGTTTTTGGCGGTAAAGGTGCCCCTTACGTAGTAGCTCCTGTCGCCGCGAAGGCGCTTAAAGCGCCTGGCGTTTTCCATCGCTATGTCGTAGCTGCCCTTTAAGCCCGCCGTCTTTCTCATCGCGTCGTGCACATGCTTTCTGCCGTCAAGGCTTATGACCACGTT
>JAAYQN010000029.1 GCA_012519285.1 Clostridiales bacterium | reverse complement strand
TTTATTTGGCCAAATAAAAGCGCTTGGCTTTGCGAGTTAATTCATCAATCTGCAGACTCCGTTCGCAAACTCCACGGGGTCTTCGGGAAGTAGCCCCTCGATGATGAGCGCCTGCCCGTAAAGCAGGTTTACGTAAAGGTTGAATTTTTCCTTATCCTTCTCAAATGCCTCTTTAAGCGCGCCAGACACGGGATGGCCCTCGTTTATCTCCAGAATCTTTTCGGCCTTAAGGTTTTGGGCTCCCGGCATGTGCCTCATAAATTTTTCCATCTCGATTGAGAGCAGTCCCTCCGAGGACAGGCAGACGGGATGGGTCTTTAGCTTTTTTGAGGGCTTTACGTCTTTTACCTTGTCCTTTAATATCTCCTTTATGGCGGAATAAAGCTCCTTGTTCTGCCCCTCCTCTCCCTTCTCTTCCTTTTTGTCGTCGAGACCCAGGTCGCCGCTGTCGGAGACCGATTTAAACTCTTTGCCCTTGTAGCTGCCCATCATCCTGAGGGCGAACTCGTCCACCTCCTCGGTGAGCAGCAGTATCTCGTAACCCTTGTCGAGTACCAGCTCGGCCTGCGGCAGCTTGAGCATCCTGTCCATGTCGTCGCCGCTCACGTAATAGATATACTTTTGACCCTCGGGCATGCGCGAGAGGTATTCCTCAAGGGCAACATATTTTTTCTCCCTGGAGGAATAGAAAATCAGCAGGTCTTCCAGCACTTCCTTGTTTATGCCGTAGCCGCTGTAGACGCCGTACTTTAATGTCCTGCCGAAGCTTTTGAAGAACTGCTCATACTTTTCCCTCTCGCCTTTGAGCATGTCGAGCAGCTCGCCCTTTACTTTCCCCGAAATCCTCTTGGCTATGAACTTAAGCTGCCTGTCGTGCTGAAGCATCTCGCGAGAAATGTTGAGGGAGAGGTTTTCGCTGTCCACCAATCCCTGAACGAAACTGAAGTAATCGGGGAGAAGGTCTGCGCATTTATTCATGATGAGCACGCCGCTTGAATAAAGCTCAAGACCCTTTTGATAATCCTTGGTGTAGTAGTCGAAGGGCGCGGCGCTTGGAATGTACAGTATTGCCCTGTAGCTTACGGTGCCCTCGGCGTTTATATGGATGTATTTTAAGGGCTTGTCCCACCCGTAGTGCTTTTCCTTGTAAAACTTCTCGTAGTCCTCCTCTTTGAGCTCGCCCTTGTTCCTGCGCCAGATGGGCACCATGCTGTTTAGGACCTCGTCCTCTCTGTAAGTCTCATACTCGCTGTCGCTGCCCTCTTTGAGCCTGCTCTTTGTCACCGTCATCTTTATCGGATACCTTATGAAGTCGGAATACTTTTTGACCAGCGAGCGCACGCGGTGCTCGTCGAGGAAGTCGCTGTAATTTTCGTCCTCGGTGTCGGCCTTTATCTTCAAGATGACCTCGGTGCCCATCTCGGCCTTTTCGGCGGGGGAAATGGCATAGCCGTTCGCCCCCTCGGATTCCCACTTATAGGCCTCGCCGCTGCCGAAAGCCCTGCTTATCACCGTCACCTTGTCGGCTACCATAAAGGATGAGTAAAACCCCACTCCGAACTGGCCTATGATGTTTATCTCATCCTTTTGCTCGATGGCGTTTTTGAACTCGAGGGAGCCGCTCTTTGCTATGGTGCCGAGGTTGTTTTCCAGCTCCTTTTTGGTCATCCCTATCCCGGTGTCCTTTACCTTGAGGGTGCGGGAGTCTTTGTCCGCTTCAATCCTGATGTAGTAGTCGTCCTTGTTGAAGGTGATGTCAGGGTCTGTGAGCGCCTTGTAATACATCTTGTCGAGCGCGTCGCTGGCGTTTGAGATGAGCTCCCGCAAAAAGATCTCCTTGTGAGTGTAGATGGAGTTTACCATCAATTCGAGCAGCCTCTTTGACTCAGCCTTGAACTGCTTCTTTTCCATACAATCCTCCCGAGCGTGTCAAAAAATTAGCACTCACTTATTACGAGTGCCAATATTTATTATAGGCTTTTTTTGGCAAAAGTCAAGAAGATGAGCCTCTTTTGGGAGCATACTCTTTTTAAGGCGACAAAATGCAAAAACCGAAAAGCGTGCTTAATTTCTATCTTCCGGCATTTTCTTTTTAAACTCATCTTAAACTACAATCTGCTTGACCTTTAACCGCCACAATTTTTTCCTTTGCTGTTTCCCTTAAGCATTTCCCAATCAGTTATACGTTATGTTGTCAATGGCGTTTAAGAATGTCTTTGCTTCCTGGATGGTGTTGAAGGAGGAGAGGCTGGCTCGCACGAGGCCGCTCTTTAGGATGCCGAGGCGCCTGTGCACCAGCGGCGCGCAGTGCAGGCCCGCCCTCACCGCAATGTCGTATTTTTGGTTGAGTATGTCGCCCACGAAATCGGCATTGTAGCCGCCTACCAAAAAGGAGATTATGCCCGCCTTGTTCGGGAAGCTATACACCTTGACCATGGGGTTTTCGTTGAGACCTCGAAAGATATAGGAAAACACTTCCTCGAGGTCATCCTCAAGCTTTTTTTTGTTCTTCTCTATGTATTCTATCGCCGCGTTGAGCCCCGCGATCGCGGGGAGGTTCAAAGTCCCGCACTCTAAAGCCTCGGGCGGCAAGCTGGGCTGGTATATGTTGTGGCTCTCCGTGCCTGTCCCGCCGTACATTATGGGGTTTATCCCGACGCCGTCAAAGCACAGCAGCCCCAGCCCCTGCGGCGCGAGCAGCCCCTTGTGGGCGGCGCACGCGAGCATGTGGATGCCGCTCTTTCTCATATCTATATTCACGTGGCCGGCGCTCTGGGCGGCGTCAACCAATAGCAAAAGCCCCTTCTCCCGGCAAAGCCTCGCTATGCCCTCGATGTCCGCTGTGCCGCCCGTAACGTTTGAGATATGGTTTACGCATACGAGATAGGTCTTTTCGGTTATAAGCTCCTCGATGGCGCCCGCCTCGAGACGGCCGTTTTCCGCGGGATGGGCCACTTTTACCCTGATTTTTCCCTGCCGCTCCAGCTCATAGCAGGGGCGCACCACGGAGTTGTGCTCGTTGGAGGTGATTATCACCTCGCCCCCTTCCCTGACCGTCCCCAGTATGGCGATATTGAGCGCCTCGGTGCAGTTTTTGGTGAAGATGACGTTTTCGCAGCAGTTTACGCCAAACATCTCAGCAACCTGCTCTCTCGTCCTCGTAATCAGCCGCAGAGCCTCGATTGACTTTTTATGGGAGGACCTTCCCGCGTTGACTGACAGCTTTTTAAGGCAGCCTGTCACCGCCGCTATCACGCACTGGGGCTTGAATCCGCTGGTCGCGGCGTTGTCGAAATATATCATGGCAACACCTCTTTTTTGGGCATGGATAACAATTGTAAAAGATTTATAATATAGTATATTATGAGCCACGGCTTTGTATAACAGCGCGCCGAGCAAAAACCCAAACAAAAGAGGTTTTATATGGAATACCTTATCGCAGTTTTCAAGTCCAGGACTCAGGTCATCAAATTTCACGAAAAGCTGTGTTACTTCGGGATAAGGTCGGAGGTGGTAAACACGCCGCGCGAGGCTTCGCTGAGTTGCGGGCTTTCGGTGAAATTTGCCATGGAGGACTTCGGCTACGCAAACAACATCTTAAAGGCAGGCGGCTACGCCTCTTTCGCCGGTTTTTTCAGGGTAAAAGAGAGCGGCCACCACAAAATAGTGCGGCCGTATTGATAAAAGGCAAGGCAGCCAGGATACCTATATTGAATACAGTTCAAGGCAAAGGAGCAGGGGTTTTAAAAGCCCCTGTTTTTTGCGTTTTCCCGCCCTTTTACTGGCATTGCCCAAACGCGCAAACCTATCATTTTTCCCTCTTTTGCCGAAACCACGCTCAAAAATAGACATACCCCTTACAGCGCCCCCTTACATTTTTTGAAAAAATTAACCGACAATAAGTGATTGCTAATAAAAAGCGATTCATGTTAAAATATAGAGACTAACGAGGCTTTAGGAATGGAGAGGGAAGAGATAATAAAGGCGCTGGATATCCTGGAGGGACTCTACCCCCAGGCGTCGACCCAACTGAAATACTCAACTCCCTATGAGTTGCTCGTCGCGGTCATTCTCTCCGCGCAGTGCACCGACAAGAGGGTGAACGAGGTTACCAAGGAGCTGTTTAAAGAACATAATACGCCTGAGAAGATGCTGCGACTTTCCCAGGAGCAGCTCGAGAGGCACATCTACACCTGCGGCCTTTACCGGAGCAAGGCAAGGCACATTCTCTCGGCGAGCCGCGAAATAGTGGAAAGGTTCGACGGCAAGGTTCCGGACAGCCTCGAGGGCCTTCGCACCCTTTCCGGCGTGGGCAGAAAGAGCGCCAACGTGGTGTACTCGGCAGCCTTCGGCGGCGACGCCATAGCGGTTGACACCCACGTGTTGAGGGTGGCAAACAGGATTGGCCTGGCGCAAAGCCCCACCCCACTCGGCACCGAAATGCAGCTCATGGAGGCCATCCCAAGAGAGCGCTGGAGCAGGTCGCATCACCTTCTGATCTTCCACGGCAGGAATATCTGCAAGGCTCAGCGCCCCAGGTGCGAGGTTTGCCCATTGACGGATATATGCAGGTATTATATGGAAACGGTGAGCGGGGCGGGCGAAAAAGATATTTTGAAAAAAGCGAAAATCTGAAAACGGCATATAGATAACTAATATTTTTTGGAAGCTTTGATGAACAAAATTCTAAAAATCAGGCAGCTTGCCGAAAACGTCAGGGAATACGTGATAGACGCCCCACGAGTGGCAAAAAACGCCAGGCCGGGGCAGTTCGTGATTTTAAGGGTCGACAGCGAGGGCGAGAGGGTGCCCTTTACGATATGCGACATGGATAAGCAAAAGGGCACGATAACCATACTCGTCCAGACCGTGGGCTACTCCACCATGAAGCTCGCCGCCCTGTCAGAGGGCGACTACATACACGATTTCGTGGGCCCTTTGGGGAGGCCCACCGACCTTGACGCCTACTCCTCGGTGCTGCTCGTGGGAGGGGGAATAGGCACCGCGGTAATCTTCCCGCAGGCAAAGCACCTTAAATCCCTCGGAAAGCGCGTGGACGCTGTGGTCGGCGCGAGGACAAAATCTCTCGTGATGTACGAGGATGAGTTTCGCGCAAACTGCGACGAGCTTTTCATCTGCACCGACGATGGCAGCTACGGGGAAAAGGGCTTTGTGACAGACGCCGTGAGGCGGCTTATTTCCGAGGGCAAAAAGTACGACTGCGTGTTCGCCGTCGGCCCCTTGAGGATGATGAGCGCGGTCGCCGGGCTCACAAGGCCTTTTGACATAAAGACCATCGTCTCCATGAACTCCATTATGGTGGACGGTACGGGGATGTGCGGGGGCTGCCGCGTCACCGTGGGCGGAAAGACCAAATACGCCTGCGTCGACGGGCCGGAATTCGACGGACACGAGGTGGATTTCGAGGAAGCAATCGCGCGCTCCGCCTTTTACAGGGATTTTGAGAGAGAGGAAATCTGCAGATTAACGGGAGAGAAGGTAAATGCCAAGAATTGAGAGACAGCACCAGAGGGAACTGCCCCCCGAGGAGAGGAAGAAAAACTTTGAGGAAGTGGCGCTCGGCTACACTTTGGAGCAGGCAAAAACCGAGGCGTCGCGCTGCTTAAGCTGCAAGCACGCCCCCTGCGTAAAGGGCTGCCCGGTTAACGTCCAGATCCCGCAATTCATAGCGGCGCTCAAAGAGGGCGACATAGATAAGGCAAACCGAATAATCAAGCAGACAAACAACCTGCCGGGGGTGTGCGGCAGGGTGTGCCCGCAGGAGACCCAGTGCGAGGTGCAGTGCCTCAGGAATAAGCTGGAAGGCCCGGTGGCGATCGGCACCCTCGAGCGCTTCGCCGCGGACAACGCCGACCAGCCCACGATAAACAAGGCGGAAAAAAAGTGCGGCAAAAAGGCCGCCGTCATAGGGAGCGGCCCCGCGGGGCTCACCTGCGCCGCCGACCTGGCGGCGGCAGGCGTGGACGTCACGATATTCGAGGCGTTTCACCTTCCCGGCGGCGTGCTGGTGTACGGCATCCCCGAGTTCAGGCTGCCCAAAAAGCTGGTTCAAAAGGAGATTGACGAGCTCGTTCAGCTCGGCGTAAAGATAGAGACCAACACCGTCATAGGAAAGACTATCTTAATGGAGGAGCTGCTGGAGGAGTTCGACGCCATATTCATTTCCACCGGAGCGGGCCTGCCGCAGTTTATGGGCATTGCTGGCGAGAACTTAAACGGCGTGTACTCTGCAAACGAGTACCTCACCAGGGTTAACCTAATGAAGGCGTACCGACAAGATGCCCATACTCCCGTGTACAAGGGCAAAAACGTGGCGGTGCTGGGGGCGGGCAACGTGGCGATGGACGCCGCGAGGACGGCGGTGCGCCTCGGCGCCGACAGCGTGCGAATAGTGTACCGCCGCGGCAGGGAAGAGATGCCCGCGAGAGTGGAAGAAGTAAGGCACGCCGAGGAAGAAGGCGTCATATTTGAGCTTCTCACCAATCCCTTGGAAATCGAGGGAGAAGGCGGCAGGGTAAAGGGAATGAGATGCGTCAGGATGCAGCTCGGCGAGCCCGACGCAAGCGGAAGGAGAAGGCCCTTGCCGATACCCGGCACCGAGTTCCTCATCGAGTGCGATCAGGTGATAGTCGCCATCGGCACCAGCCCCAACCCGTTGCTAAAAGACAGCTTCAGCAGGCTTGCAACCACCCAAAAGGGCACCATAATAGTCGATGAGGAGAGCATGAGGACCAACGTCGAGAAGGTGTACGCGGGGGGCGACGCCGTGACGGGCGCCGCCACCGTCATATTGGCAATGGGCGCGGGAAAGAAGGCGGCAAGGCATATGCTGATGGAGATGGGGTCCTTGCCCAAGGAATAAGGCTTTTTTTCGTTTTTCTCTCTTATAACTGTAAATTCTAATATTTGTTTTTTGTTTATTAAAGCGTATTTAAGGTTATAATCCATAGATATATTTCTATCTTTTAACATACAATAAGGTCAGGTAATTATGTTTGTCGACAAAGCGGTGATTACTATAAAGGCGGGTGACGGAGGGGACGGGGCGGTGTCCTTTCTCCGCTTAAAGGGCGTGCCGTGCGGCGGGCCCGATGGCGGCTGCGGCGGAAAGGGCGGCGATGTCATCTTTGTCGCCGACGAAAACATAAACACCCTGGCCGAATTTTTTTACAGGAAAAAGTTTATAGCAGAAAAAGGCGAGAGAGGCGGCTCAAAAAACTGCACCGGCAGGAGCGGCAGGGGCCTTATCATTAAAGTTCCCGCTGGTACTGTGATAAAGGACTTTGAGAGCGGCAGGGTCATCGCCGACCTCGTCAGCAGCGGCGACAGCGTAAATGTGCTCGAGGGGGGAAGGGGAGGTAAGGGAAACGCAAGCTTCTGCACCTCCACGAGGAAGGCGCCCTCTTTCGCCCAGCAGGGCGAAAAGACCGAGCCCAGAAAGGTGCTTCTCGAGCTCAAGCTGATCGCCGACGTGGGGCTTGTGGGATTTCCCAACGCCGGGAAAAGCTCCTTACTTGCCGCAATCTCCAACGCGCGGCCCAAAATAGCAAACTACCACTTCACCACGCTCACCCCCAACCTCGGCGTGGTGAGCCACAGGGAAGAGAGTTTTGTCGCCGCGGATATTCCGGGCCTCATTGAGAGGGCCTCGCAGGGCCAGGGCCTCGGCCACCAGTTTTTGCGGCACATAGAGAGGACGAGGATGCTCATCCACGTAATAGACATGTCGGGCATAGAGGGGCGCGACCCCTGCCGGGACTTTGAGATAATAAACGGCGAGCTGGGCTCATACAGCGAGGATCTGGCAAATATGCCGCAAATCGTCGCCGCCAACAAGATGGATATCCCCGAGGCAGAGGAAAACTTAAGGCGCTTTAGGGAAAAGGTAAGGGGCGTAAAGGTCTTTCCCTGCTCGGCGGCGACAAGGCAGGGCCTTTCCCCCATACTCGACGAGTGCATACAGATGCTTAAAATACTTCCCAAGCCCCAACCGCTCCGTTTTGAGCCTTTTATGTTTACAGAGAAAAGAGATGACTCCTTCGAGGTGTCAAAGCTGGAGGAAGGCGTTTTCGAGGTGCGCGGAGGCCTGGTGGATATTCTCGCCAAAAACGTTACGCTGGACGACTACCATTCCTTCAACTATTTCCAGAGGCAGCTTAAGGACAGGGGGGTAATCGACAAGCTGCGCGAGATGGGCGCAAAGAACGGCGATACCATAATAATAGGCGATACCGAATTTGATTTCGTGGAGTAAAAGATACCGAATTTGATTTCGTGGAGTAAAAGATACCGAATTTGATTTCTTTTTTGGAGTAAAAACCATGTTGACCAGCAGACAGAGAAGCTTTTTAAAGGCGCTTGCGAGCAAGCTCTCGCCCACCATGTCGATAGGAAAGGAGGGCGTTACCGAAAGCGTAATAAAGCAGGCTGACAACCTGCTCGAGGCGCGGGAACTCATAAAGATTAGCGTGCAGCGGGGCAGCGAACTGCCTTCAAAGCAGCTCATCGATGAGGTTGCCGACAAGCTTTCCGCCGAGCCCGTGATTGCGATTGGAAATAATATCGTGCTATACCGCCGAAGCGGCCGCGACGTAAAGCATATAGAATTGCCTTAAATTACACCTTATCCAGCTCGCTCTTTACCATATCCCTCTTTCCCCCGAACAAGAGCGTAAACAGGCAAAAGATATACAGCACCCCCGAAAACACCAGATAATACATCTTAAACGGCGACACGAAAGAGAACAGGAACATAATCAGGGCGAGGAGGAAAAAGCTTTTAAAGCGCTCGCGCTTGAACATGTAGGAGAATATTTCTTTAAGGGACCTTTTTCCCTGGGGCTTTTTGTACAGCACGGGGGGGGAGGTATCGTGCCTTTTCATCAGCGCGTATATGTCCGCCCTCTGCAGCGCTATGTTGTCGTTGCCAATAAGCGAAGACAGGGCATCCCTTGCCCCCTCGCCCAGGCTGTCGCACAGCAAAATAAATCCCACGCAATCCGCCCGCTGGCGAAGGTGTTCCGCGGAAAAGACCTCCCGCTCGCCGCAAGGGCCGGCAAAGCTCGCAAAGACCGCCCTCCTCTTTCCTCCTTTTTCAACAACCAGGCTGCCTTCAAAGTATTCCGACCGGTAGCCCGCCTTCTCAAACAGCGCCTGAAAAAAAGAGGCAAGCGCCTGCTCGTTCAGGTAAGGCAGGCTGTAAAACACCGCCTCGCAGTGTTCCCTCTCGCATTTTTCCTTCGCAATCCTTTCCCTGCGCCCCCTGGTGAGCCCCCAGTACAGTACATGGAGCGCAGCCAGCGTCATAAAGGCGAGAGTCAGGCTGAATACCGTATTTCTGTACAAGGCATAATATACGATGTAGAGAAGCGCGTAAAGGACGATCGATACGAAAATAAGGTCAAATTTTTTTGCCAGGGCGTTTTTTTTCATAATTCCAACCAAACCAATATATTTTTGTTCAATTATTGACATTTTGCCGCAAAAAAATACGCGCCCTGGCAGCAAGCCATTTGGTTTGAAAAAAATCCAAAATATTGTATAATATGAGAATATGAAGATAGGAATATTCGGCGGCGCTTTCGACCCCGTTCATAAAGAGCACGTAAACATCTGCGTTTGGGCAAAGAGGCAATTCGATCTCGACAAGGTCATAGTCATACCTTCCGGCGTCTCCCCCCACAAGAGCAGCGTCGGCCTGACGGCGGACGCTCACCACGGCCTCGAGATGGCAAAGATCGCCTTTTCCGCCCACGAGGGCGTAACTGTCTCCGATTACGAGATAAAAAAGCCCGGACCATCTTACACCTACCTCACGCTGAGGCACTTTAGGCAGCTTTACCCGAATGACAAGCTCTTCTTCATAATGGGCGGTGACAGCTTCGCAGGTTTCTTAAGCTGGAAAAAGCCGGGCGCCATCCTCTCTGAATGCTCTCTCATCGTGTGCGGCAGGGAAGGCTTCGATTTATCTGATGCCGCTCAAGAGGTGGAGGAAAGGTTTGGCAAAAGGGCGCTCTTTTGCTCTTACCGCGGCAAAAAGGTTTCCTCCACCGCCATCAAGGTATTTTTAGAGTTCGGCGTCGACGTGAGCGAGTACCTCGACGAGGGGGTGCTGCGTTATATTAAGAGGCATAACCTCTACTCAAACTACAGGTTTTACATTGACAGGCTTAAGAGAATGCTCTCGGAAAAGAGGTATGTACATACCATTTTCACCGTGATAAAGGCGCTGGAGCTGGCAAGGCGGGTGGGCTGCGACCTCAAAAAGACATTCATAGCGGCGGCGCTTCACGACTGCACCAAAAAGCTCTCCGACGAAAAGCTGAGAGAGCTCGGCTTCGTGCTGGCGGTGGACGTTCCCGAGGCGGCGGCCCATTCGGTCTCGGGCAGCTTCATAGCGCGTACCATCTTTAAGGTAAAGGACAGGGACATCTTAAACAGCATCCGCTACCACACCACGGGAAGGCCCGGGATGTCTCTGCTCGAGAAGGTGATTTACGTCGCCGATTGCATAGAAGAAACCAGAAACTACGAAGGGGTGGAGGAGCTGAGGAAGGCCGTGGAAGAGGATTTCGAGAAGGGCTTTTTAATGTGCATGGAGCTCACCATGAACCAGCTGATGGAGGATGACTGCAAAAGGCCTGTCTCTGACCTCACTTTCAAGGCATTTGAATATTATAAGGAATTGGAGAGGAAAGCATGACTCCGAGGGAAAAGGCGATAGAGTGCTGTAAGGCTCTCGACGAAAAGAAGGGAAAGGACATCATTTTAATTAACGTCTCGGGCAAAACCGACATCTGCGACTACTTCGTGATAGCCAGCGCGCAGAGCGCCACGCAGGTAAAGGCGCTGTGCGACAACCTTGAGGAAAAACTCGAGAAAAAGGGCGTGTTCGCCCGCTCCAAGGAAGGCTACAGCGAGGGAAGATGGATATGCATGGACCTTGGCGACGTCGTTGTCCATATCTTTAAAGACGACACCAGGCTGTTTTACCACCTCGAAAGGCTGTGGGCGAGTTCGGACAACATAGAGCGCTACCCGCTGCAAAGAGAGGCCGCCTCAAGTTAGCGCCCCTGCTCCCTGCGGCGCCTTTCGGAGGGGTTTTCGAGGATGAACAGCTTGTCGCCGGGTACAATGGTGTATCCGCCCGCCCTTCTCCTTTTCGGCGGGGTGTTGCCCCTTATGGCGTACAGCGTCGGCGTGTCCTGCCTGGGCAACTGCTCGTCCCTCGCGCTTAGCTTTTTGTTCAAGGCGATGTCGAGGGCGAACTTGACGGAAAACACCACGGCGGTGGCAATCAGCAGGATTATCATCAGTATTATGCCGCCTTCAACGGCGGAAAGTTCCTCAACTTGCAGCGCTAACATGGTTTCCCCCCTTAAGACGAGATAGCCTCATTATACAGTGGCTGCGGGGGCAAAAATTGTTTTATTATTACGGTAAAAATCGAAATATATCGTTTTTTTCAGATTGCCTTTAAAAGGAGGAGCGCATGAAGAGCTACAAGAAGGAAATCGTCATCAACTACCCCAAGAGGAGGGGCTTCGTCAACATCACCCCGCAGGTGGAGCAGGCGCTCAAGGAGAGCGGCATAAAGGAAGGGCTGCTCCTTTGCAACGCCATGCACATTACCGCCAGCGTCTTCATAAACGATGACGAGGGCGGCCTGCACAGGGATTTCGAGGCGTGGCTTGAGAAGCTTGCCCCCGAAAAACCCTATTCCCAGTACCATCACAACGGCTTTGAGGACAACGCCGACGCCCACTTAAAGCGCACCGTAATGGGCAGGGAAGTTGTGGTCGCGGTGACAGACGGCAGGCTGGACTTCGGCCCGTGGGAGCAGATCTTTTACGGCGAGTTCGACGGCATGAGGAACAAGAGGATACTCATCAAGATAATAGGCGAATAATAACCGCGGTTAAAAACTTTTTTTCGGGGAATAAAAGTGTTTGTCGACATTATCCATAAAAAGAAGAGGGGGGAAAAGCTCTCAAGGCAGGAGATTGAGGCCTTTGTAAAGGGCGCCACGGACGGAAGCGTGCCCGACTACCAGCTTTCGGCGCTGCTCATGGCGATTTGCCTAAAGGGCATGGACGAGGAGGAGACCTACGAGCTGACGAGGGCAATGGCGCAAAGCGGCGAGACTGTGGACACGTCTTTTGCGGGCGGCATCGTGGTGGACAAGCACAGCACGGGAGGCGTAAGCGACACCGTGACGCCCATCATAGTCCCCGTGCTGGCACAGGCGGGGCTAAAGGTGCTCAAGATGAGCGGGCGCGGCCTCTCCCACACCGGCGGCACCATCGACAAACTGGAGGCGATACCGGGCTTTAGGACTTCGCTGACGCTCGACGAGATAAAGGAAGGCCTTGAAAAGTGCGGTGCCGTCATTGTGGCTCAGACAGCTAACCTCGCCCCGGCAGACAAGGCGTTCTACGCTCTGCGGGACGTCACCGCCACGGTGGACAGCCTGCCGCTGATCGCCTCCAGCATAATGAGCAAAAAGCTGGCGAGCGGCAGCGACGTAATCCTGCTCGACGTAAAATACGGCAGCGGCGCCTTCATGAAGGACAGGGAAGAGGCGCTCAAACTCGCGAAGTGCATGGTCTCCATCGGCTCGAGGGCAAAAAAGCGCTGCGCAGCCATAGTTTCCTCCATGCAGCAGCCGCTCTCCGACGCGGTGGGCTGCAACCTCGAGATGAAATCGGCGCTCTCTATCCTTCACGGCAGGGAAAAGGGCAGCCTCTACGAGGTGGCGAGGGAAATCTGCGCAAGGATTTTCACCCTCGCAGGTAAGGAAAAGGACCTGAAAAAGGCGAGGGCGAGGTTCGACGAGGCCATTGAAAAGCGCCTGGCGCTGGAGAGGTTTGCCCGAATAGTGAAGCTGCAGGGCGGCGACAAGTCATACGTGTACGACCCCTCGCTGTTTAAGGACGCTTCCTTCAAGGTCACCGTAAAGGCTAAGGGAAGCGGCTACGTGTCGGCGATAGACGCCGAGGCGATAGGAAAGACCGCGGTGGCGCTCGGCGGCGGTCGGGAGAAAAAGGGCGATCTCATAGACCATTCCGTGGGCATCAGCTTTAAGCTGCGCCTCAACCAAAAGGTGGAAAAGGGGGACGCCGTCGCCACCCTCTACGCGAGGGACCTTAAAAAATCCGAGGCTGCGATGGCGCTGATAGAGGGCAGCTATGAGCTCTCGGACGGCCCGCAGGCGGATGACAGGCTGCTTTACGCATACGTTACGGAGGAAGGGATAGAATATTATGAATAAAAAATACCTCAAAATCATTGACCACACCCTATTAAGGCAGGACGCCACGCTCATGGACGTGCAAAGGTGCTGCCTCGAGGCAAAGCAGTGGGGCTTTTGCTCTGTGATAACCCAGCCGTGGTACGTACCGCAGGTAAGAAGGCTGCTCGACGGCACAGGCGTAAAGTGCGGCACGGTGATAGGCTTCCCTTTTGGCGCCGAGTTTTCGCCGGTAAAGGTTTTCCAGGCGGAAAGGGCGCTTGAGGCGGGCGCGCAGGAGCTCGACATGGTGATGAACATTTCCGCCTTCAAAAACGGAGATTATCAAGCCTGTCAAAAGGACATAGAGGCGGTCGTCAAGGTAGGCCTTCCCGTAAAGGTGATAATCGAGAGCTCGCTGCTTTCGAGGGATGAGATAATAAGGGCGTGCCAGATCTGCATCGACGCGGGCGCGGCGTTCGTCAAGACTTCTACGGGCTACTTTGGAGGAGGCGCCACCGTGGACTCCGTCCGCCTGATGAAGGAGGCGTGCGGCGGCAGGATAAAGGTTAAGGCCGCCGGCGGAATAAGGACGGCGGAGGACCTTGCCGCCATGGTCGAGGCGGGGGCTGACAGGATAGGAACCTCAGGCGCCGCAAACATAGCCAGGGGGCTGATGAGCAGTGGCTATTAGCCTTTTTATGAGCGATAGCCCCGGGCAGACGATGGAGATAGCCGAGGATTTGGCGAAGGCTTTCCGCGGCGGAGAGGTTGTGGCGCTCTGGGGCGAGCTGGGCGCGGGAAAGACCGTCTTCGCAAAGGGGATAGCGAGGGGCCTCGGCGTAGCCGACACCGTGGCAAGCCCTACCTTTACCATAATGCAGGTTTACGAGGGAAGGCTTAGGCTTTACCACTGCGACATGTACAGGATAGGCGGCGAGGAAGAGCTTTCGGAGACGGGCTTTTTCGACGCCCTCGCCGACCTTTTGGGCGTGATGGTCATAGAGTGGCCTTCCCGAATAAGAGGGATTCTGCCCAAAGAGCTCATCGAAGTGGAGCTCGAGCGGGTATCGGAAGGCGAGAGAAGGATAACGGTGCGCTGCGATGAATTACCTGATAGTTGACACCTCGTCCAAGTGCCTCTACGTGGGGATAAGGCGGGGGGAAGAGGTTTTCGAGGATTTTTCGGAAGACTGCGGGCTCCAGCACTCGCAGGTCCTTATATCGAAGGTTGACGCGCTGATAAAGAGGAGCGGCTGCCCCCTCAAAGAGATGGACTGTTTCGCCTGCTGCGTCGGGCCGGGCTCTTTTACCGGCATAAGGATAGGCCTTACCACCGTGAGGGCGTTCTGCCAGGTGTTTGAAAAGCCCATTTTGGCGGTAAACAGCCTGTGGCTGAAAGCATATAATGTAGAGGCGGCGGGAGTGGCGGTGCCGCTCATCGACGCCGTGAGGGGAAAGTTCTACTGCGCCGCCTATCTCGGGGGAAAAGAGATAGCAAAGCCACGCCTCGCCGAGCGGGGGGCGCTTGAGAATTTTTTAAAGGATATAGAGCAAAAGAGCGGACAGGCGGCGTATGTTATATACGAGGGAGAGCCCTGCGGCATAAGGCGCCTCGAGCCGTCAAAAAAGCCCCCTTACATCAGGGCGTGCGACGAGCTCTTGAGGGAAGGGAAGGCCACCCATTACAGCCTCGCACTCCCCGCGTACGCGGCGCTCAGCCAGGCGGAAGAAAATTATGGCAAAAATAAGGCCGTGGACTGAGGGCGACGTCCCGCAGATCGCCGAAATAGAAAAAAGCTGCTTTTCCGCCCCCTGGACGGAAAGCATGCTGAGGGATAGTTTCAAAAGCTCCTCTTTTTGCTGCCTCGTCGCCGAGGAAGGGGGACAGGTAATAGGGAGCGTCACTTTTCAGGAAGCCGCCGACGAGGTTCACATCGCCAACCTCGCCGTAAGGCAGGGATACAGGAGGCAGGGCGTCGCCATGAGCCTTATAGAGAGGCTGATTGCCCTCGCCGAGGAAAAGGGAATGAGAGGACTTACGCTTGAGGTGCGCGCCTCAAACGCCCCCGCGAGAAGCCTTTACGGAAAGATGGGCTTTTTCGAGGCGGGGGTGAGGAAGAAGTTTTACGGCGATGAGGACGGCGTAATAATGTGGAAAAATTTAAGGTGAGGGGGAAGGATGTTTTTTGTACATAAGGGCGTATCCGTGCACTACCGCAGGCAGGGGGACGGGCCTCCGCTGCTGCTCCTGCACGGCTGGGGCGCGGACGGCGGCGTGTTCTCCGCCGCGGCGGAGCATTTCTCAAAGCGCTTCGACGTCATAATCCCCGATTTTCCGCCCTTTGGGCTTTCGAGCGAGCTTGAGGGAGACTACACCGTAGACGACTACAAGGATCTTGTGCTGTCGCTGATGGACGCCCTGGGGATAGGAAAAGCGGACATTATCTGCCACTCTTTCGG
>JAAYQN010000028.1 GCA_012519285.1 Clostridiales bacterium | reverse complement strand
TAGTGGATATCGGTTTAGACAAATATAGTATAGCGTTATGTGTAGTGCATGTCAACGTTTGTTTGACTTTTGTCTGTTACTTGGTTAAAATGGTTATGTTTTTACTTGTTGGCAGGATAGGGCAACGCAGAGGTGCGACCCGAGCGGCTAACAAGGTTTGGCTAGGGAATGAGGTTTTACCTTGTTCCTTTTTTCATTCCCTTGGAAAACAAAAGCGGTAAACCGTAGGGGTTTGGGGACAAAGTCCCCATGTCGACGGTTCAAATATCTCCATTGAAGAAGCAGCTAATTTTGATATCAATCTTTATTTTGAGGGAAAGAAATTAATACATCCTCAATTCCAAAAAAATGGAGAAATTTTGGAAGTAGTATATACTAAAACTGATATTACCAAATACGGCATATATAAGTTGGTAGGTTCGGTTAAAAGAAATACTGTGACCGCTGAAGATGACGGCATCATATATTATTACGATGAATATTCAAGAAGCACGTATCTTACGCAAACTACTTCAAGTTATGAGGTAAGTTTAGGTAATACCATCACAATAACAGCAACCGGACCTGAGGAAGGCAATTACACTTTTGCATTCTATAGAGAAGATGCTTCCGGATGGGTTTTGATGAGAGATTATTCTTCAGACAATGTATTAGAATGGACGCCTTTAAAAAAGGGTGTTTATAAAATTCAGGTAAGAATTAAAGCCGATGATGCCGGAAGCTATGAAAATGCAGTAACTAAGGTTTATACTATTACAAGCGGAGGACTTGCTGGCGAATTAGATGTCAACGTCTTTGACGGAGTAACCAATGAAGAAGCCGCGTCATATACCACCGGTGTGCCGTATAAAATAGTGGCAAATTATATCGGTGAAGACTATGACCCTGATGAAGATGTATTGTATATGTTTACCTTACAAACAGCAAACAAAGGATTGGTATATTTAACTAAATATTCGACAAATAACAGTATATTGTTTGTTCCCAATAAGAACGATACATCTATAATTACGGTAAGAGCAATTTACAGAAGCAACTTCGGTTATAAGGACATTTCAACAAGTATCACAATACAAAGTACTCTTTCGTAAAGTATCATAATTGAGGGGTTTTAACAAAAAGTTACATCCCATCAGAAAGTAGAAAAAGGCGGTTTAGATAACATCAAAACCGCCTTTTTAATATGTATCATTCGATTAACGACAAACTAATATTCCCCTACAGGGATACCCATATAGAAAAAATATTATCCTAATGGCAACAAGATAATTCAAACTCGCAAATATTGCCGAATATACAAAATGAAGATAGTAACATGTTGAGCGTGACTCATACCTGTATCAAGCTTTTTCACTTTAATTTATGCGCCGATTGATTCTTTAAGTATTGACAAAGCCGCATGCATAGGCGATAATATATATATGAATGTGGATGTTCTCAACGACGAGGTAATCAAGGAAAATCCCTATATGCGCCTCAACATATTCAGCCGCACTTATCCTCCGCACGCGCACACTTTCTCTGAGTTTGCGATTGTCCTGAGCAGCAAGTGCAAACATTCGATGAACGGCCAGCCCTACGAGGACCTGGAAAAGGGCAGCTTTGTCTTTATCCGCCTCAAGGATTTCCACAGCTTCAAGTTTGAGGACAAGCTGTGCACCTACCGGGATTTCTACGTTACCGAGGAAAAGATGAAGCGCATCTGCGCCCCCATGGGGCTGGATTTTTACGACAAACTGATGGCGCAGAAGGAATTCGGCAAATTGAGCCTTACAGTGGACGAGTTCAACTTCATCGAGAGCAAGGCAATATTCTTCTTACACCCCAACCTGGCAAAGGACAAGGAGTCCGCGATATCCGAGCTGGAATGCATACACACCACTATAATAACCATCCTGCTTTGCAAGATAAGCGAATCCATGATAAAGAGCAGACACAACCAGGCACCCCCCTGGCTTGAAAACCTTTTCTTAAGGCTCACCTACATGGATTTTATACATATGTCTGTCAAGGAAATCGTGGGCTTTTCGCACAGCTACATCTGCAAAATGTTCAAAAAGTATTATAATACCACGCTCATCGCGTACCATAACAAAAACAAGGTGCTGTATTCGCGAAACCTTCTCAATACGCATAAGATCATTGAGATCGCAAACGAATTGGGATGGGACAATCCGAAAAACTACGCCAAGGAGTTTAAAAAGGTGTTCGGGATGTCGCCCAAGCAATACGCAATGCAAAACAAGGAACTTGACATCATTAAATAGCCTATTGCCCAATCATCCTCCATGAAAAAACCATGGAGGATGAATTCTTGTTGGAATAATTTATTCCAAGTTAAACCGTTTTTTTATTGAACCCTTTTGCGAAACAGCATAATAAATGCCGCAGCAAAAATTATTATTACCGTCCAGAGCTGGAAGGGATTTACGACGGAGCTGCAGCTGCAGCCGGCATCCTGCTGCTCTTCCTCTTCCTCTTCCTCGTCAGCCGGAATCTTCTCTACGGAGTCTATCTCATCTATAGCCTCTTCGTAGGCCTCTATGATCTTGCTGATGGAGGTCGCGTTCTCGATAGCATCCAGACCCTCTTCCAAAGCGGCCTGTATCAAAGCCCAATTATCCTCGGTGTAATCCTGCTCGTTCAGTGCGTCAACATATGCCTGAAGTTCGGCCTTTTTCTGCTGCTTTGTATATTCAAACTCCTCTTCAAGATTCATGACGCCCGCCATATTCTCGATGGCCTCGTCAAGTATGTCTTCAACCTCGCTTGCCTGCGCGGCAAGTAATGATTCGTACGCACTGTTATAATAGCCGATGATTTCGCTGAACTTCTCGTCGGAATACTCGGCCTCATCCACCTGCAGGAGCGCCCTGGTCAGCTTGGTGAAGGCGATTTGCTTTCCGGCATCAAAATACTCGGAATTGAACAGTTCGACCTTGCCGAGTTCGACTTTATTTCCGTCTATTTGTTTCTTTAAGGTAATCCTCATCCAGTCGCCTTCCACAACGTCGTCAAGTTTGAAAACTACTATGCTAATGCCCCAAAGTCCGCTCTCCTCGTCAGGCTCGATGGTTTCGAAAACCTGTTCGTAACTTGAGACATCCGTGATAAATGTGGAGTCATGGTAATACAAAAAGATAGGCGGTTTTGTATCATCCAAGTCGACGTTATGGTAAAAATAGGCGATCATTGTGTCGTAGCCATAAACATTGTATTGGACGTACGCTTCCGTTTGGCCTCCAGCTTTCACTACAATCCTTCCCGGATCGCCAACCAGTCTGGCATCCTCTCTCGTAAAGTCAAGGTTCCATGCGTCGCCTCTCGTCTCGCCGTGCGCGTGGCCGCAGTCGTCCACATATACAAAGTTCTGCGCGGCGGGAGTCTGCTCGCTGTAGTATATCTTTACTTTGGTCAAAGCCTGCATGTCATTAGTTATATCGCCGATATTAAACGAGGTGAATACGACCCTCAATGCAGTCCAGCTGGTAGGGATAACGTAGGTATAATGCATCCTGACGTATTCGTCGGATTCGTCTTCCTCTTCAATCTTTATGGGCGCAACGTAATTTCTGGATCCCCAGCCAAAGACCATTATGTCGCCGAACACATAGCGCGCCCTCTTATGAACGTCAACCCAGATTTCAGCGACGTTCTGGCCGCCTATGGAATAATGGACGTATCCGTAATCGTCCCACCAGTTGCCAAGGTCGGGCCCGTACGCCTTATTATGCCAAGGCGACATCCAGGAATCATCGCCAAAGCCCCTGTCCCCGCTCGCGCTGCCTGCGGAGTAAGTGTCCTCCCTGGCGCTGTGGCTTGGCCCCATCTCGTCCTCAATGGTGGGAATTTCTGCTTCGTCGGCAAATGCTGATGCAATTCCCGTACACAGACCAAGTACCATTAAGAGCGACAAAACCAGCACTAACAATCTCTTTTTTATCATCTTTCTCTCCTTTTGTCTGTTTTTTCAGACATGTTTTTTTATTTTTTCAAAGGCTTCATGTAGTAAAAGCTTTGCCTTTGTTTCGGTTAATTGCCAAGCGCTAAATCTTTTTCCTCTCGCCCTCATCCAAAGCAAGCACAGCATCGCTGGGACTCGCCGGTCCTGAGGCCGATGAGCTTTCCGCCGCTTACCATGGCTATTTTGGGGCTTTGCGAAAACCACACTATATCATCGGCGCTTCCGCCCTTGACGTCAACTTCGAGCGGGTATTCTTCAAAAGTATATATTTCTATATTCTTCTCCTTAAAGCTCACCGACGGCTCCACCGAGCATCCGGCGAGCGGCGCCGCGGCGAGCGTAAAGAGAACGAGCATTGCTATGAGCTTTTTGTACGTGCGCCTTATCATTCTTTAATTCCTCCCATAGAGATATTACCCATAATCCTTTCGTTGAATATAAGGAAAAATCGTCAGAACCGGCAGCATCAGGACAAAGCATCCCGCAAGCCGCTCCGGCATGCTCGACACCTGAGCGCTGGTGCTGAACTCGAACAGCCCGAACGCTAGCGTTTTGATGTTGGGCATGAGCGACATGGTGATGGTATAATCGTTCCACAAATCCATAAAGCGGATGAGCATCACCGTGCCGAAGGTGGCAGATACCAGCGGCAGCATGATCTTGACGAGCACCATCAGGTTGGACGCCCCGTCGACATACGCAGCCTCGTAGAAATCCCTGGGCACCCTCTTGAATACCTCGTAAAAAATCAGATAGTACAGTCTCACAAAGCCCATCTTCATGACCCACATGCCAATCATGTTGTCGTAGAGCCCTAAGTTCTTTGCCACCTGTATCTCGGAGGGCAGGCTGCCGACTATGGGCATTATCATGGTCACGATGACGACTGAATACACCACTTTGCTGAATTAAAAGTCGAATCTCGCCGTGGCGTAAGCGAGTATGCAGGAGGAGAGCACGTTGAAAAAGGCCCCTCCTATCGAGTACAGCAGCGAATTCAGCAGCATCTCCTCAATGAACACGGTGCGTATACCGTCGTCGGTGACGATGTCGGATTTAATCTTGTTGAACGCGCCTATAAAGTTGTCGAGCTTCCAGGCCGCGGGCAGGGCGAGCGGGTTTTCGGCATGCTCCAGCCTTCCCTTAAACGTGGCCATGAACGACCAGAAAAAGGGATAAACGAGCGAAAGCACGTAAAGGGAGAGGAGCACGAGTATGACTATCATCGAAACGGATATCTTTTTTCTCATTGCGTCACTCCATGGAAGGCCCGATCCTGCGCAGCAGGCGGTTTAATCCGAACACCAGCGGCAGCGTTATCGCCGTCAGCAGCAATCCCATCGCCGACAGGAATGGGAAAGAGGCGTAGCTTGAGGAATTCATGACTGTCTCGCGATACAGGTAGAATCCCACCGTGACGTAGTTCTCCTCGAAGTTGTATCCGAAGAAGGAGAACAGGTTGGCCTGGTTTATGAATATCCCGCCCAAAGCGGTTATCATGAAGGTGGAGAAGGTGCCGTAAATCAGGGGAAATACTATCCTTATAAACTCCTGGAAGCTGTTGACCCCGTCCAGCTGCGCCGCCTCCAGGATTGAATCCGGTATGCTCTGCATAGCGCCGAGGTAAAGCAGTATCCCCACGCCGAAACCTACCCATATGTTGTAGAAGATGATGCTTCCGAAAGTTGTGTCGGGATTTTGCAGCAGTCCGCTCATGGCTACGCCGAAGATTGTCTTTGCAAACGCGGGTATTGCGTTCTCCACGAATTGCTTGTACATCGTCACCATGGCGATCGAAGGTATGATGCTGGGAGCAAACAGCATGCCGTTGTGGTCTATATCGTATATAAGCCCGTAAAACAGCGTGGGAGTAAAGAAACCGTAGTATTTTCCGTCGCTCTCCTTGAAATAATTCTTTATATCGGAGCGGATTTTATCCTTGTAGAGCATCTCCTCGATTTTTCAGGCTGATCCGCATTTTGTATTCCCATAATAACACGCAAAGCACAGAAAAACATCCCAATATTTATAAAAAAAACACCATTTTTTATTATTGAAGAATTTGACCCGGGAAAATAATCCCCCGGTTTTAATAAAAGTTTATCCTAAGTATACATTGTTTATTTAACTCAATAAACCCAAAAGTAAACCTTTTTGACAAAAAAATTGCTTTTTTCGATATGGGAACCGGGAAATCTTTTCATTTCCTGCCGATACTTTTTTTGAAATTGTGCTCAAAAGACAATTCCTGCGGAAAGCGTTTCCGCAGGAATTGTCAACCTGAAATGCGGTTAAAAATAATAGAGGTCCACTTTTGTAATCTACTGCATCCATACCGCCCTCGTGCCGTCGGAACTGTTGTAGGCGGTAAAAACAAACCTCACGTCGCTGGTGTTCTGAGGGAGAATAAAGGTGTATTTCACCCTGGGCCAGTTTGCCGAATGCGTGACAGTCTTTGAAGAGTAACTAATTATTGAAGTCTGGCTGCCCTCAAATGCCACGCACATTATGTCGTAGATCAGCCTGTACCCCTCTATGGCGTAATCCACATAGAGCCGCCGATATTGCTCCGTAGTCGCCTATTTTTTCATTAAGTTCTGACGGCACTATCTTACAATGCTTTAAAGACAACGCTAACGCTTCTTTTTCCAAAACCTCTGCCATTGATTTTTCTATATGTTTGTGACCCCGCATAAAGACGCCGCCGGCTATTATTATTTCGGGATTCAATATGTCTATAAGCACTGATAAACCAAGGCCGAAATATCTGCCTGTCCGGTCTAAAATCTCTATTGCGTCTTCATCTCCCCTGTCTGCGGCAAGTACTATATCCTTTGCTGTCAATTCTTTTAATGTTTCAAAATCCGGGCATAACGGGCATTCTAAACCCATCTGCAGTTTTTCTGTAAAATATGTTTTTGCCTGTTGGGCAATGCCGCCTCCGCTGCAGAAACCTTCAAAGGAACCCCTTTTTCCATATCCCACCGGCCCCTCGCTTGAAAGCCTTATATGGCCGATCTCTCCCGCCATATTGTTGGTACCGGTATATAGTCTTCCGTTGAGGATAAGCCCCGCTCCAAGCCCAGTGCCGAATGTAAGAAATATTATATTCTCATATCCCCTGCCTGCCCCGAACTTCCACTCAGCAACCGCGCAAGCGTCCGCATCATTCATGAGGGATGCGGAGACGTTTAACTTTTCCGAGATATAGCTGCAGATTGGAACATTGTCCCATCCTTTAAGGTTGGGAGGAGACATTATCATTCCCTTTTTGCTGTCCAAAGGGCCTCCGCAGGAGATGCCAGCCTTTTTGATATCTTCCTGTTTTAAGCCAAATCTATGCAGGCTGCCCGATATTTTTTCAATAAGCGTATCAATTATTGTTTTCCAATTGCCTTCTGTAGGAATTTCATCACGGGAAATAAAATCAATTTTTTCACCCTTGACATCTGCAAGGATTACGGAGCATTTGGTTCCGCCTATATCAAAACCTGCTATAAGCATTTTTTACTCTCCAAAAAACTCCCTTTCTATTTCAGCACATATATAATGATATACAGGAAGGTGCAATTCCTGAACCTTGTATGTTTCCGTTTGGGGTACATTTATAATAATGTCAGAAATTTCTTTAAGCTTTCCGCCGTGTTCTCCTGTCAAACCGATTACAGAGCAGTCCATTGCCTTTGCCACAACTGCCGCATTATACACAGGCAACGAATTTCCCGAAGTGCTTATTGCGATCAATACATCCTTCGGCTTTGCCAATGCAAACACCTGCTGTGCAAAGATCATTTCTCCGCCAATATCATTTGTTATTGCCGTCATAACCCCCGCATTAGATACAAGCGATATTGCTGGCAGACCGCCCTGCAGTTTGTCTGCTATATCTGAGACGTAATTGCTTTTTAGTTTAAATTTGAATTTCTCATCAACATTTCTTTTAGACAAAAAGCCTTTTAACAGCTCACCCGAGATATGTTCGCAATCTGCGGCGCTGCCCCCGCTTCCACACAAGAGCAGCTTGCCGCCTGAGCGGAAACATTCTTTTATTCTTTTTATTGCCGATTCGATATTTGCCTGAATTCTTTTAAGTTCAGGATATTTTTCAAATAAATTTATCATATGCCGCTTTTTCCCTTTATACTTTAAACAAAAACATAATATTCTATTTGAAATTAACCTTTATGTCCAGATTGCTGAATGTCATCTGGGTATCATATGTTCCCGGAGCTTCAAAGCCTATATACATTACTTATATAAAGGTTGTCAAGTGTTGCTCCTCCCATGACATCCTGTGATTAGGCTTCCTCAAAGCCCTCAAGAATATAAGGAGAATAATATATAAAATATCCCGTTTCGTTTTCCTTAAAGCCGCTGTCGCCTCTTGCCATAGGCAAAGCATATTCGTAGCGGTTATTCAAACCCGGGTACATCATGTCGCTGAATGATTCGGAATTGTAATGAGACATATATGTAGAACATAAACATATCGGAATGTTCTTTCACCTAAACCGCCTTTTCTACGCTCTGATGCCCCGAAAATTTCGGGGCATTTTTATTGGGAAATTTTTTTCGCCTTTAAACAATCTTTACAAGCACCTTTGACAGGAACTCCTTCAGCCTGTCGTTTTGAGGGTCGTTGAAGAACTGCTCGGGTGGGGCGTTCTCCTTTATTTTGCCCTCATCCATAAAGAGTATCCTCGTGCCTACGCTTTTCGCAAAGCCCATCTCGTGGGTCACCACCACCATGGTCATCCCTTCTTCGGCAAGCTCCTTCATCACTTTGAGCACCTCCTCCACCATTTCGGGATCGAGCGAGCTGGTGGGCTCGTCGAAGAGCATTACGTCGGGATTTAAGGCAAGCGCCCTTATTATGGCCACCCTCTGCTTCTGGCCACCCGAAAGCTTGCTCGGGTATTGGTAAGCCTTTTCCGAAAGGCCTATCTTTTTGAGAAGGCCGTGCGCTATTTCCTGCGCCTCTTCCTCTGGCTTGAGACCGAGAGTGGTGAGGGCGAGGGTGAGGTTTTTCATAACGGTGAGGTGGGGGAAGAGGTTAAAGCTCTGGAACACCATGCCCATTTTTCTCCTCACCTCGTTGATGTTGACGCCGGGGCGGTTTGTCTGCTGCCCCTCAAACCAGACCTCGCCTTTGTCGGGGACTTCAAGCAGGTTGAGGCACCGCAGGAAGGTGCTCTTGCCGCTTCCCGAGGGGCCCACGATGACCACTTTTTCGCCCTTTTCCACCTTTACGCTTATGTCGTCGAGGACCAGCTTGCCGGCAAAGGATTTGCTTATCCCCTTAGTCTCTATCACTTCTTCTCATCCTCCTTTCGACAAGCCTTAACAGGTAAGTTATTCCGAGCACAAGGATAAGGTAGCACAGGGCGAGCATGAGGTAGGGGATTATGTACTCGTACGTGGCGTCGCCTATCTGTTTGAATGCCTTGGTAAGGTCGATGACGGCAATGAAGCTTACGACGGAAGTCTCCTTTATCAGCGCTATGAACTCGTTGCCTATCATGGGCACGATGTTTTTTATCGCCTGCGGCAGGATGATGAGCTTCATCGTTTGAACGTATGTAAGGCCCAGCGTCCTTCCCGCCTCCATCTGGCCCTTGTCCACCGAGAGGATGCCGCCGCGCACCATCTCTGACACGTATGCTCCGCTGTTTAAACCGAAAGCAATCATAGCCACGATGAGGGGCGGCACTCTCGCAAGCCCAATCAATGGAAGGGCGACGAAATACATTATAAGAAGCTGCACGACGATGGGAGTTCCCCTGAACAAGGCGACGTAGGCATCGACAATCTTCTTCAGCACCTTTACGGGGAGCTTCTCTGACGACGGAATCAGTTTTATGGTGGCCATCAGCGTGCCAATGATGAGACCGATAGCCAGCGCCGCCACCGAAATGAGCAGCGTGTTCTGCAGGCCAACCAAGGCATCGAGGTAGCCTTTAGCGGCGCCCAGCCTTTATTGAATAAGAATATAACAAATTGCATAAAAATGCAAGCAAATATATAATTCTTTTGTTTTTTTCAATTATTTTTGTTATAATAGCAATGAAAAAACGAAAGGAGGCTTTCCGGCGTGGTAGGCTTTGTGGTGGCGATGGAAGTTGAGGCTCGCCCGCTGCTCGAAAAAATGGAAATCAAGGAGCGCTTTAAGCTAACCTCGAGGGATTGTTACGCGGGAAGGCTGTACGGAAAAGAAGCGGCGCTGATTATCTCCGACATCGGCAAGGTAAACGCCGCGAGCGCGACGCAGGCGCTGCTCTTTAAGTTTCCGCAGGTCGACAAAATCGTAAACTACGGGGTGGCGGGCGCCGTTAACCCCGAGCTTAAAATCTGCGACATCTGCGCGGTGGAAAAGGTCCTTCAGTACGATTTTGACCTTTCGGCGATAGACGACGTGCCCGTGGGCTACATACAGAACCTCAAACGGCAGTACATCTTCAGCGACGCCGCGCTGTTTGAGAAAGTTTTTGCCATATTGGGCAAGCGGGCTGTGGTCGCCACGGCGGACAGGTTCTCGGCAAAACGAGAGGAGGCAAGCTTTATCAGGAGTCTGGGCGCCGACATGCGCGAGATGGAGCTCGGCGCCATAGCTCAAGTGTGCTGCCTGAGCGAAGTGCCCTTTGTGGGGATAAAGGCCGTGTCCGACACGGCGGAAGGCGACGCCTCGGCGGACTTTAAGGAAAACCTAATAAGGTCCTGCCTCAGTATAGAAGAGTACCTGCCGAAAATCATTGAGGCGCTTTGATGAAAAAGATACCCTCCTTTCAGAAAGACCATAGAAGCATCGTGCCCGGCTTCGAGGTGTCGATGGCCGATAAAGGCATAACCACCTTTGACCTTCGCTTCGTCAAGCCAAACAGCGGCGGGTATATCCCAAGCGACGCGCTTCATTCCATCGAGCACATGCTGGCCACCGCCCTGAGGAACGGCCGATACAAGGAGCACATCGTGTACTTCGGGCCTATGGGCTGCCGCACGGGGTTTTACCTTTTGACGAGCGGCCTCGGTTATGAGAAAGCCAAAGAGGCGCTCGTCGAGGGAATAAAGGCATGCCTTGATATGGAGCAGGTGCCCGGCGCCACCGAGAAGGAGTGTGGAAATTACAGGGAGCATGACCTTGCGGGGGCAAAGGAATACCTGAAAAAGTATCTGGAAGCGATAGGGGGCTGATTTAGATGGCACTAAAAAGGCGCTTTACTTGATATGAAACCCAAAGTTTGGACAATATAAG
>JAAYQN010000027.1 GCA_012519285.1 Clostridiales bacterium | reverse complement strand
CTTGAGGATTCGGGCTACATGGCGAGGGTGGCTTTTATCATGGACAGGATATTCGGCGGCCTTGGCCTTTCGGGAAAATCGGTGATTCCCATGATGATAGCGACGGGCTGCTCGGTGCCCGCCATCGTGGCATCACGCACCATCGAGGGCAGCAGAGAGCGCGAGATGACCATTACCCTCGCGCCGTTTATCCCCTGCAGCGCCAAATTGCCAGTCTTCGCCTTTATCGTGGGGGCGGTTTTTCCTCAATACCCCTTTGTGGCGCCCTCAATGTACCTTCTCGGAATCGCTTCAGCAGTGGCGGGCGGCCTTCTGCTCAGGAAGGGGAAAGCTTTTAAAAGCGAAAGCTCCCCCTTTGTCATGGAGCTGCCCGAGTACAAGCTGCCAAAGCTTAAGGGGCTGATGATACACATGTGGGAGAGGCTGAAGGACTTTATAAGGAAGGCAGGCACCGTCATCCTTGCCGCTTCCGCCGTGGTATGGTTTTTGATATCTTTTGACTTTTCCTTTAATTTGGTGGACGCCGAGCAAAGCATGCTCGCCTGGCTGGGGAAGCTGATAGCCCCCCTGTTCGTACCCCTGGGCTTTGGAAACTGGCAGGCCGCGGTGGCGCTGCTGTCAGGCACCGTCGCCAAGGAGAACATAGTTGCGACGCTCGGTATAATCTTGGGGCTTGGCGCAGAGGGAGCTCCCCTTGCGCGGAAGCAGGTAGCATTGCTTTTTGCCAACCCCGCCGCGGCGTACGCCTTCCTGGCCTTTATTTTGCTGTCGCCGCCATGTTTTGCTGCCATAGGGGCTATGAGGAGAGAGCTCGGCGGAACAAGGCGCACTCTTGCCGCCGCGGGTTTCCAGTTTGCCTTTGCCTACGTCGTCGGCGCGGCCATATTTAACCTCGGCAGCGCTCTCTTCTACGCCGCCCCGCTGCTTCCCTCGCTCTCAATCGTACTATGCTTCCTGCTTGCCTCTTACCTTCTTTACCTCATCCTGAAACCATCTCGAACCTCTTGCCAAACCTGCGCTTTTTGTTCCTTTTGCAGAAAACAGCGTACAATTGACAATGCACAATGTACAATTAAGGAATGATGATTATATAGTGTAAGAGAAGGAGAGCTTCGGTAAAATACTTTTAAAAAAAGCTAAAATTCTGCACATAATATTTAAGGCAAACCCAGGTTTGCCTTAAATATTTCAGAAAAGAGGTTGAGGATGCTCCTTATTAAGAACGGAAGAGTGCTCACCATGGCGGGAAGAGAGCTGGAAAACGGCTACGTTCTCATCCGAGAAAAAAAGATCGCGGCGGTAGGCGAGGGAAACTATGAGGGCGAGGAGCCCGACCAAACTATTGACGCCGAGGGCGGCTGGATAATACCCGGCCTCATAGAGGCGCACTGCCATATCGGCATAAGCGAGGAGAAAAAGGGCTTTGAGGGCGAGGACAGCAACGAGAAAAACCATCCAATAACCCCGTATTTAAGTGCCCTTCACGCCGTCAATTTGATGGACAGCGCCTTTCATAACGCCGTGGCGGCGGGCATAACCTCGATGATGGTGGGCCCTGGCAGCTCCAACGTGGTGGGCGGCCAATTCATCATCATAAAACCCTACGGAAGGAATATCGAAAGGGTCACCGTACTTGCCCCCGCAGCCATGAAGGTTGCCTTTGGCGAAAACCCCAAAAACTGCTTTTTTGAAAAGGGCATGATGCCCTCCTCTCGAATGGCCATCGCCGCCATGCTGCGCGAAGAACTCTACGAGGCCAGGCACTACCTCGAGAGAAAGGAGGAGGCCGAGCGCCGCGGCGAGCGCTTTATCCCCGAGTTCCGTAGAGAGTGCTGGATACCCGTGTTAAAGAAGCAGATTCCCTTGAAGGCGCACGTTCACAGGGCGGACGACATAATCACCGCCATAATGATCGCCAAGGAATTTGGCCTCAACATGACTCTCGACCACTGCACCGAGGGCCATTTCGTGGCAGAAGAGATCGCAAAGGCGGGTTTCCCCGCCATAATAGGGCCTTCGCTATCCTCCCGCAACAAGATCGAGGTGCAGTTTATTGACTTCAAGACAGCCGCCATACTGCACGAAGCGGGCGTCAAGGTTGCCATTACCACCGACCACCCCGTGTCGAGGATACAGTACCTTGCCAATTGCGCGGGATTTGCCGCAAGGGAAGGGCTGGGCATATATGAGGGTTTGAAGGCCATAACCACCAATGCCGCCGAGATATGCGGCGTTTCCCATCGCGTGGGAAGCCTCGAGGCGGGAAAGGACGCCGACATCGCCGTTTTTTCCGGAAATCCCATGGAAATATTAACCAAAACGCTTTACACCATAATTGACGGAAAAGTGGTGTACCATTACAAGATGAAGGATTTCGTATAAATTTTTGCAAGCGGCCTGGTCTTGATTTCCGAAAGCCCGTCTTTTCGGTATCTTGCGCATTAAAATTTTATAATAGCTATTAACAGGCCATTTAAATTGTGATATTATAAAAATAATAGTTTTCTTGCCAAAGATAAGGACCATGGGAAATGCTTGAGAATATTGGCTTTAAATTGAATAACATCTCCCATATCAGCGGTATTTCTCAACGCAATATTCAGCCTGTAAAAAATATTTTTTTTAAAAAATCGAGGCGTTCTTTCGGAACGCCTGATTATGTTTTTCTTAAAAATGCCGACGCATTCTTTTGGTGTTTATTGCCGGATTATTCCGGTTAGATTATATACTTAAGGAGGACCATATGGCTGAGAACGAAAAGAATAAGATTAACGTCAGCGTTGATCTTGGAACGAGTAACCTGCTGATCTACGTTGAGGGTCGTGGCACCGTTTTTAAAGAACCATCCATAATTGCCATCGATAAGGCCACTCAAAAGGTAGTGTCAGTAGGTTATGAGGCTGCCGAGCTGGTCGGAAAGGTGCATGACAAGGTCGAGGTTATTAAGCCCTTGAACGGAGGCGTGATTTCCGACGTGGACATGATCCGCGAGATTTTGGAATTCACCTTCAACAAGCTCTTCTCAAAGGGCACTTCAAGCATCAACAAGCTCCTCATCTGCATGCCTTCCGAGATCACCGAGACGGAAAAGCAGGCGCTCATCTTGCTCGGCAAGGAGCTGGGCGTCGCCAATACCCGCATCGATGAGGAGATCAAGGCCGCAGCCATCGGAGCGGGCGTCAACATCTACCAGCCTTTCGGCAACATGGTTGTTGACATCGGCGGTGGCGGATAAGATCAAGGTTCACCTCGCTTCGCTAACGGGTAGGCACCTCAAACCTTTTGGTTTATTTGGAAAGGAGGGGTATAATCTTCAACGAGCCTTCGGTCGTATCCTTCGATTATGAGAGCAGCCGGATCGTGGCCGCGGGTCTCGACGCTCATCAGATGGTGGGCAAATCCCATAAGAAGATATCCGTAGTCAAGCCTCTCAAGAACGGCGTAATAAGCGACATGGAGGCGGCCAAAGCGCTGCTCACGTACGTCCTCAAAAAGGTGGACAACCTCACATCCAGGGAACTTTCCAACGCCGTGACGGTAATGTGCTGTCCTTCGGAAGTCACCCCCATAGAGAGGGACATAATGATAGAGCTTGGCAAGAAAATGGGGATAAGAGACATCTTCATTGAGGAAGAAATCAAGGCGGGAGCGCTGGGCGCCGGAATCGACATATTCAAGTCGAGAGGCAACATGATAGTTGACATCGGCGGCGGCACGACCGACGTGGGCGTGCTGTCGTTCGGCGACATCGTCATCTCAAGGACGATAAGGAAATCCGGAAATTACATAGACGGAGAGATAATCAAGCTCATAAAGAAAAAATACAAGATAGAGATAGGCGAGCTGACCAGCGAAATGTGCAAGATAGAGCTTTCCGACCTGAGGGAAAACGCCCCCACGGTGACAGTGCGCTACGCCGGCCGCGACATCGTAAAGGGCATTCCCAAGTACGTGGAGATATCGAGCGACGACATCCGCGAGATAATCATCCCCACCTACGAAGAGATAGTAAGGCTCATTATGTCGGTATTAAAGGATACCCCGCCTGAGCTTTCTGCCGACATCTATCAGAACGGCATACTGCTAACCGGCGGCGGCTCGCTCATCCGCGGCATAGAGGATTTCATCTGGAAGCGCATACAGGTTCCTGTAAGGGTAGCCAACAATCCGCTCACCTGTGTGGCGGAAGGCGCCAAGTACCTGCTTAAGAACCGCGGGGATTACCTTATCAATCCATTACAACTGTAATTGCAAAGGGGTGAGATTATGAAGAGCAACAAGACCAAGATAGGCATAGATTTAGGCACAACCAATCTTTTGGTGCACGTGGAGGGCGAAGGCATAATCTTCAACGAGCCTTCGGTCATAGCGCTTGACTCCGAGACCAACGAGGTCATTGCCGTCGGCTTCAGCGCTCAGAGGATGATAGGCAGGAATCACAAAGGCATAAGGGTAGTCAGCCCCCTGAACCAGGGAGTCATCTCCGACATGGAGGCTGCCAAGCAGCTCATCATATTAGCTGTAAGGAAAGCCGAAAACACAGAGATAGATTTAAGAAAGTCCACCTGTCTCATCTGCTGCCCCAGCGGGGTTACGCAGCTTGAGCGTGACGCCATGATAGAGCTCGCCCAAATGCTCGGCATCCCCGACGTGTTCATCGAGGAAGAAGTAAAGGCGGGCGCCATAGGCGCAGGCCTCGACATCTTCAGCTCCAAGGGCTCCATGGTAATCGACATCGGCGGCGGTTCCACGGACATAGGCGTCCTCTCGCTCGGCGACATCGTGGTGAGCGAATCCATAAGGATAGCCGGCAACTACTTCGACAACGAGATAGCGAACTACGTGCAATACGTGCACGGCCTGCTTATTGGCCCGTTCACAGCAAAGCGCGTCAAGGAAGAGATTTCCAGCCTGCGCGAGGACCTCGTAGAGGACAAGACCGCGCTGGTCAACGGAAGGGACGTCTTGAGCGGCCTTCCCCGCCAGATAGTCTTAAATCAGTCCGAGGTAAGGGAAGTGTTAAAGCCCGCCTTCACGAACATATCCAACGTGGTCCTCAAGGTGCTCCAGCAGACCCCGCCCGAGCTTTCCTCGGACATAATTGAGGGCGGCATACTGGTAAACGGCGGCTGCGCCCTGATAGACGGCATTGACGATTTCTTCCAAAAGCAAATAGGGCTTAATGTCTACGTTTCCAAAGACCCGCTCACCGCTATCGTGGAGGGTACCAAGGTTCTCTTAAAGAATAGAGGAAACTATTTCATTAAACCCATAGAATAATGGACTACTTTTTGCCAATCCTGATTGGCGCCACCTGTATGCTGGCTGTATTCGCCGTCGCGGTTGCGGCGAATATAGCCAGGGCACACGGGAAGGAGCGGTCAGGGAAGGAAGTTGCCCAAGGCATCTTGGTGGCATTCCTTGAAGCGGCGGATGGGATTTACTCCCACCTTTTTTGCCGCGAGGGCCACAAGAGGGCCTTGGAAGTTGCGTTGCGCTTTCTTAAAAAGCGCTATGGCAGGAAGAAGGCCTTTGAGTACGGTCACGGCGAGTTTGTCGTGGTGCTTGAGCGGGAGCAGGGTCAACTTGAGGAGCTTGAGCTTTGCCGAAATTACTTGGGGCAGCTCCTTGGCAGCAGGGTTTTTTCAGGATTTGTGCGCAGCAGCAACGTGAGGGCAAAGAGCCGTAAAGAACTCATAGAGCTCGCGCACTTTGCCGTAAGGCGCGCTGCGGAGCAGGGCCTGGACTTTCTCGAATGCGGCCCCGAGCTTGAGCTTGAAAAGCGCGACACCTACGAGCTATATCGCGATATTGGGAGTAGCCTGGAGAAGGACGAATTCAGACCGTTTTTTTTTCCTGTAATTGATGCCGCGAGCTTCAAGGTGGCTGGCTGCAGCGCGATATGCGTCTGGAACAAGGACGTATACCGCGAAATCATGACGAAGAGGTTTGCGCCCATAGCAGTGGAAAAGGGTCTGCTCTCCCTTATCGAAAAAAGGGTACTTGAAAAGGGCCTGGATTGCCTTAAAGATTGGTTAAGATCGGGTCTTGTCCCGGAAGGCTTTTTCGTCGAGGTTGCCTTGAGCGAAGGTACGCTAAAAGAGTTAGATGCGTCCGAGCTTTGGGACATGCTCTCCCGACGAGGTCTTTCTTCCATAAACCTGCGCCTGTCGTCCCGGGACTTTGAAAAGCTGCCTGAGGTCGCGGAAAAGCTGGAAGGATTTGAGCTTGCGGCGGAGTGCGGCGTTCGCAGCCTCGACATCGGCGCCGCCTCAACCTTAAGGCGGGCGAACATATGGGAGCTGGGGCAAAGCCTTCAGCACTTAAAGGCGCTTAACAAGCTCATCGAGAGCTTTCTTGAAAACGGAATATCCCTCCTGGCAAAGGGAATTGAGAACAAAAGGGAGTTTGACATCGCGAGGGAGCTGAAAGTCCCCTTATTGAGCGGCCCCTACTTTTCGAGGCCCCAAGACAGGGAAAAGTTCGAGCTGTTTTTGAAAAAGTATAAAGAGGGAATACCGCTTCCGTGAGGGGAAAAAGGCAGAAAAAAAGCAAGTGCCGGGCGGCACTTGCCAAAAAAGATTGCCTTTTTTGCCCGTTTAGCACTGCTTTTCTTTATTCTGGGTGTTTTGTTTGTTCTGGGTGTTTTGTTTGTTCTGTGTGTTTTGCTTGTTCTGGGTGTTTTGTTTGTTCTGTGTGTTTTGCTTATTTTGTTTGTTTTGGGTGTTTTTGGAATCCTGCTTGTTTTGATTGTTTTTGTTTTCCATTTTCCTAAACCTCCTTTTATCTTAATTATCTGCATTTTAGAAATTTTTTATACAGAAGATACAACAAAAAATTTATCGGATCGGGAGGATTGCTTATCTGAGGGAATGTGCTGACAATAACCAAACAATTTAAAAAAGTTTACCTAAGAGGTTGGTATGAATGCAAAGGAACTTGCAGCGTGTTTCAGAGCCCTTGGGGACGAGACAAGGGTGAAAATAGTTGATTTGTTGAAAAACGGTAAACTTTGCGCCAACGACATCCTGGAATATTTCGACATAACTCAACCCACGCTGAGCTACCACATGAAGATATTGACTGAATGCGGGCTTGTGTCGTGTGAGAAGCGAAAAGTGCGCCATTACTACACGCTCAACCTCTCCATGATGCAGTCGCTTACGAGATTTCTGGATATATTCCTGAGGCTGAACATCAGCGAATTTAAGGTTTAAATGGGCGGGCCGCCGGAAAATCCCGGCGGCCTTGCTTTTTTGTGTTAAAAAAGCCCATACAGAATAAGGGTATTTTATGGGTCTTAGTTTGACGAGGACTTCCCGCTCTTTGCATACTGCTTCTTTGCCTCGTCTATCGACTGCTCATCGGCTTCCTTCGTCTGGTAGTAGCCCTTTTCCTGCATGGCGGTGAAGATGTCGTACTGCTGCTGGGCAACTACGTCCATGTTCTTCTTTAAGATATTCCTGAGCTGCGGGGTGGAGCCCTCCGCGAGAAAGGTTCCGTATACCTGGATTATTGATTTTTCCTGTATCAGAAGGTCGTTTAAGGCGTCTTTTTCGTTAATGCTGCTCATAGCCGTTCTCCTTTATTTTTTAAAATGCGTTTAAAAAGTTATAGAGCTCGTTGAAATTCTTGGTGTGGTTTTCCTCAAGCGTCTTGCAGATGTTCTGGATATCCGCGTCCTTTACCATGTCAGCGCACAGCATGCTCTTTTTGGCAGCCCACTGCTCGTATGTCATAAGGTCTGATAACAGGCTTAAATCCTTCTGCGTAAGAGTTATGTTGGCTTCGCTACTCATATGCTCCTCCTTAAATGCTATACTATCTTTAGTTTAATCATTTTTTTATTTTTAATGCACCGTTTTCAAAAAATTCAATCTTAAACTTTCTATCTCTCAAACTCCCATTGTCCAAAGAGCAAGGATAGAACTATGATGGTTGTCACCCACGAGTTGGAATTTGCGAGGAACGTCGCCGACAAGGTACTCTTTATGGCTAACGGCAAGACAAAGGAATACAAAACCGCCGACGAGGTTTTCTGCGCCCGCGCTTAGAAAAGACCAAGGCATTTTTTAAGCAAACTCGAGTATGTAAAAGGGAAGTCGAAGTGAAGAAACAGCAGAACAAAAAAGTACTTTTCTTTTGCCTTATTGCGCTATTTTCAAATGGGCGAGCAAAATATTTAATGCCAAGTATATTTTCTGAATTTTGGTCAAATATATATAGCGAAAAGGATGGATTTTTTGGAGGCTCCCGCGAGCGAAAACCTTTTCAAAATCATCAGCATAAGATATTAGTAAAAGGAGATCAACGGAGATGCGGCTATGATAAAAAGAGGTGAAATATACTACGCCGACCTCAGCCCTGTGGTAGGCAGCGAGCAAGGCGGCATAAGACCGGTACTTATCGTTCAAAATGACATTGGAAACAAGTATAGCCCTACCATAATAGCGGCTGCGGTGACGAGCAAACTGAATAAGGCTCGCCTGCCCACTCACATCGAGATTCCCAGCAGCGAATACGGGCTGCCGAGGGATTCCGTCATTTTGCTTGAGCAGCTGCGCACCCTCGACAAGCGCAGGCTAAAGGACAGGGTAGGCCTACTCGACCCCAAAACGATGGAGAAGGTCAACAACGCCCTGAAAATCAGCCTGGGCTTCGATGAGAAGTATTCCTTAATGACCTATGAAAAGGAAAACGGAGAGACGGGCGACAATTAAAATACATAGAAGGTTTTTTAATTGTCGCCTTTAAAATATTGCGACAGCAAGCGGACATTATTAAGTGTTCGTTTTTTTTGTGCCCTTTTTAAAAAATGGGGCTTGTTATTGACATAAGGGACAAATAGTAATATAATTATGTTTACAACATTTAAAATTTTCTTTGCTTTGCAAACGAGGAGCGCATATTGGACAGGGTAGCTTTTAGGATAGGCGACTTTGAAGTGTACTGGTACGCAATAATGATAGTTACGGGGATGCTGCTGGGAATGCTCGCGGCGTCCGCGTTGCTCAAGCGGAAGGGTTACAAGTCCGACCTTGTTATCGACCTGGCAATATTGGTCCTGCCGCTCGCGATAGTGGGGGCGAGACTGTACTATGTGCTGTTCACACTGGACAGGAACTGGACCTTTGCCGAGATAATAGATATCAGAAGCGGCGGCTTGGCCATCTACGGCGGGGTGATCGGGGGAGCGGCGGGGGTATTAATTGCCTGCGCCGTCAAGAAGTTTAACTTCAAAAACATCCTCGACATGATGGATGCCATCGCTCCAGGCCTCATCTTAGGGCAGGCCATAGGCAGGTGGGGCAACTTCTTCAACCAGGAAGCGTACGGGAATCCCGTTACAGACCCTAATCTGCAATTTTTCCCCTACGCCGTGTATATCGAGAGCGAGGGAGGGCATTTCCAGGCCACCTTTTTTTATGAATCCTTTTGCAACATCATAGGGTTTGCGCTGCTGTTCCTGCTCGCGTACAGGTTGAAGGGCAGATATAAAGGCCTGGTGACTTGCGCCTATTTCGTTTACTACGGCATAGTGCGCTCCGTAATCGAGGGCCTGCGAAGCGACAGCTTATATATCGGCGCCATCCGCGCCTCGCAGCTGCTCTCCATAATCCTGATCGTCGTCGGTCTCGCCCTGGGAGCTTATATAGTCTTGCGCGAAAAGGGCATCGTAAAGGTGAGAAAAAACATTCAAAAATAATGAGCCTAAAGAAATTGCTTTTCTTAAAAGATTAAAACGGGAGGATTGCAAATGCTTAGGAGATTGATATACAGGGCGCTCGCCGTCCTCGCTTTCATAGCCGCGCTTGCGCTCTATATACTCGGCGTGTTATTGCCAGATGCGATGGGAATGTTCACCATCCCCGTATGCGTTATGATTTTGGCCGCGGCTTGGGGACTTATCCTGCTTGTGAAGTCTCTTGCGAGCAAGCTAAATACTTATCTCATTCTGTCCGCCATACTGATAACGGGCGCGGCCATATGGGCGGGGCTGGAGTTCCAGCTGCTGCCAAAAGAGCAGCAGTGGCTATACATTCCCATAGGCATCGGCTTTTTGGCTATATTCGCGCTCTTTAGATACCTCTTCAACATCAGGCGGTGGGACGCGGGCGACAACGAGAAGCTCGGCTACAAGAACTTCCGCGTAAGGCAGCAGGAGAAGGAAAAAGAGGAAATAGACGAGCAGATTTCGGAGCTTGAGAAGGAGCTTCGCCTGAAAGAGAAAGAAAAGGCCTTGCTCATGATGGATATTGAAGAAAAAAAGAGGCAGAAAGAGAGCGTAGACAAGAAAAAGTAATGCCGGAGGGAATTTGCCCCCTTATTTTTTTTCGGCGTAAAATCAAAAGAGAAACGAGGGACCCAAAATGAAGACGCCGGCGAGAAACCTGACACTTATGACCGACCTGTACCAGCTCACGATGATTGACGCTTACATCAAGAGCGGCAAGGAAAACCAGCTGGCGGTGTTCGACTTCTTCTTTAGGAATAAGGAGGAGTTCAACTATGCGCTTTTCGCGGGGCTGGAGCAGGCGGTGACCTATATAAAGAACCTCAAGTTTTTCGACGACGACATCGGGTATTTAAAGAGCTTAAACCTTTTCAGCGAAAAGACGCTCGACTACCTAAAAAACTTTTGCTTTGACGGCGATATTTATTCGGTACCCGAGGGGACGGTGGTATTTCCCGGAGAGCCCATACTCGTCGTCAAGGCAAAGATAGCGCAGGCGCAGCTCGTCGAGACCGCGCTGCTCAACATCCTAAACCACCAGACGCTGATCGCCACCAAGGCCTCCCGCATCGTCGGCGCGGCGAGGGGCAAGGCGATGGAGTTCGGCCTGCGCAGGGCGCAGGGGCCCGACGCGGGGATATACGGCGCGAGGGCGGCGTACATCGGCGGCTGCTTTTCCACGAGCAACGTGCTGGCGGGTAAGCTGTTCGGCATCCCGGTGAGCGGAACGCACGCGCACAGCTATATCATGAGTTTCCCCGACGAGCTTACGGCCTTTCGGGCTTACGCAAAGGCAAACCCCAACAGCTGCCTGCTTCTCGTGGATACTTATGACACTTTAAGGAGCGGGGTAAAGAACGCCATCACGGTGTTTAAAGAACTTAAGGAGCAGGGCTACAAGCCCGTTGGCATAAGGCTTGACTCGGGCGACCTCGCGTACCTCAGCAAGGTGGCGAGGAAGATGCTGGACGAGGCGGGCTTTCCTGACGCGATAATATGCGCCTCGGGGGACCTCGACGAGTATTCCATACAGTCCCTGATGAGCCAGGGCGCCAGGATTGACCTGTGGGGCGTCGGCACCAGGCTGATTACCAGCGAAAAGACGCCATCGCTGGGGGGCATCTATAAGCTGGTCGCCGTCGAGGAGGACGGCAGGCTGGCCCCCAAGATAAAGATTTCAGACAACATGGTCAAGATCACCAACCCCGGGTTCAAGACCATTTACAGGCTCTATGACAAAGGCGACATGGCGATAGCCGACCTCATCTGCCTGCACGATGAGGAAATTGACACGACGAAGCCGCTCACCATCTTCCATCCCATAGAGACGTGGAAGAAGATGACACTCACCGACTTTAAAGCTAAGAAGCTGCACCTTAAGATTTTCGATAAGGGCAACCTGGTGTACACCTCGCCCGCCATTCAACAAATAGCCGAGTACGCCAAGGAGGACCTTGCCACCTTCTGGTCTGAGTACAAGAGGATTGACAACCCGCATATATACAAAGTGGATTTATCCGATAAGCTATATAACCTTAAGCAGAAACTATTGAAGGCAAATGGGGGGTAATGATGCCTGATAAGAGACCCCTGTCTTCCGCAGAGTATGAGGTCTACCTGAAAAAGCTGATTGAATCCTATGAAAACAAGCTCTACGAGCAGAAGGAGAGGATATTCAACCTCGTCGAGGAGAACAAGAAGCTCTCCAGCCAGCTCTCTGAGCTGAAGGGCAGGGACGCCCAGATTTCCAAGGCGCTGATGGCGGCCATCGCCAAGGCCAAGGAAATCGAGGACGCCGCCACGGCAAGGTACCGCATGGAGGTGGAGAGGCTGAAGCTCTTCCACAGCAAATGGGTGGCGTACTATACGGAGATAAAGAGCAAGCTTCCCATTACCGAGGAGCTGCTCGCCGCAGAGGCGATGCTCAGGAAAATGGACGTCATCTTGGGGCTCAACAGCCCGATATTTGCCAAGAAAGAAGACCCTTCAATCGTCGCCCAGTTTCTCGACGAAAACAGGAGGCTGGAAAAGAGGCGCCTTGAGGAAGACAGCGCTGCCACCATCTCGCCCTCCGGCCTCGACCTCAACGAGGTGTTAAACCCCAAGGACCTGCCCCGCCTCGAGGATTTGATCAGAGAGATAATGGACAGAAAATAAGAGCGGCTGTGCTTTCAGATATGCGCAAAAATAAAGCCTGGGTTATCTCCCAGGCTTTTGGTTTCTATCCGAAAGGACTTAAGGCCCTCTTTGTTCGCCTTTGCTTTTGAGATAAAAATACAGCAGAACCCCGCCGACTATAACCATCAAGATTGACCAGGTCTGTGAAGGGGAGAGGAAGCTGATTATGAATTTTCCGCGGGAGTCATCCCCCCTCAAAAACTCGATAAAGAACCTGAAGGCGCCGTAGCTGAAGAGGTACACTATCAGGTTTATCTTTTTTTCCTTAAAGAACAGGTAGCTTGTCACCCCGAACATTATAAACAAAAAGGCGGCCTCAAAGAGCTGGGTGGGGTACATCTTTGCGAGGTGCACGGGGAAATACACGCCGAGGAAGCTTTCCGTCTCAATGCCGTGGCAGCAGCCCGCAAAGAAACACCCGATTCTCCCCAGGCCGTGTCCCAAAAGGATGGCGCAGGGCGCTACTTCCCGCACCATGGGAAAGTATTGCCTCTCCTTTTCTTCCGCAAACAGCTTGTACCCCAAAAGGAAGGCGCCGGCGCCTCCTATCAGCCCTCCCAAAAAGGTTAACCCTTTAAACTCAAACACGCCGTAGTCGAAAAAGTTGTATATCGCCTGGAACAAAAACGCCGACAGATACCCCGCGGCCATTGCTGCTACTGTGAGGTTGATGTAAAAGTTCTGTACCGCGCCTGGCATTTTCTTTTTGGAAGTATAGGCGGCGAGTATATACAGGGCGGCGAGCAGCCCTCCCACGAAGAAGATTTCGTATAAGGTTATCTCGAATAGCGGCTTAGCGTACATCGGTAGCCCTCCGTAATTTACGCCTATTATACAATAAAAACCCCTTGTTTGCAAGGGGTTTAATGGGATTTTTCCCTGGCAATATCATTGTTTTTTAAAACCTTCCCTGCAACATGCGAATATTTCCTGGACATTTGGAGCGCAAAAGTTGGGCATTTTCCCCTGACGGCGCTTTTGGTAACATCCTCAAAGTGGGCGGGCATAAGCCGCCCAGTATGGGGCTGGAGCGGCTACTTCAACGAGCTTGACATAGAATACCAGAACCATATTATAAAACGCATTGAGTTTGCGGAATTATAAACATATTTATAATATAAGAAATATTATCATCCTCTATGTTCCCGCATAGGGGATTTTTTCTGTTGACGGATGTACATCAAATACAATTAAGGTTTTGGAAAAAACTATATTGCCAGATTTAAAAGCTTAAAAAATTAAACATCAGGATAATACCGTTCCAACCAATTTAATTCACTTCATTGGGTTGATACCATCCTCTGTCATATAAGCGATAAACCCTTTGGAAATATTCTTCATACATTTTTCCTACCCGTTCCATTGAATAATTTGCTATTGCCCATTGGCGGCAAGTTTCCGGTTTTATGCGCCAAATATTTTTAACGGCCCAACAAAATTCTTCAAACACTCTGCAGCGATAACCTGTTTGCCCATGCAATACCGTTTCGGGAAACGCTCCCCAATCGGTTGTTATGACAGGGGTGCCGCATAATTGCGCCTCTACATTCACTCCTCCAAAAGGCTCGAGAGCAGGATGATAGACAATATGTTCCTCATTGCTTAAATGAATTCTTTCATTTGGATTTTCAAGCGAGCCTTGACCTACAATATATAATATATTGCCTGTTGCTTTTGCGATATCAGAAGCTAATTGGACGCCTTTTACAGAGGTTCATAAATTCTTCACATTTATGATAATAAAAACTCATATATATCTCCTTTTCAGCAGTACTGTAAAAAAATTGTTTATCTATAAATATGATATTAAACAGCAGAAAATTATGTTAATGGAATCATGCCAGCCTCTTTATACTACTCTATATTACCTGCAATTAGTTACGTCCCCTTTACCCGATTGATTAAGCTTTTGATAAACCCAAGCATAAAAAGCTTATTCGCAGGGATGAAAGGCACCTTTAAAAACAACCCAAAAATCCCTTAAACAGCAAAAAAACGGCAGAACGTCTGGTATCCCGTTCTGCCGTCCGTCTATGGCGGTATTGAACCAAAAATCAAACTTTGGCCCGGCGGATAAATCAGACCCTTGTGTCAGGGCTTTAAGCTCAACCTCTTATTCTCACTCCGCTCCTGTACCTGTCCGCGCACTGGCTTGCAGGCGTCCGTAATAACTTCCTTTTGCTTTTATATGGTTTATAGATTAACTCATGCAAACAACGTGAAAAAAAAATACCCCGTTCCTACCATTATAAAATTATGCATGAGTACCGGATAAAGTATGCTTTTGCTCCGCTGATACACTATTCCCTGTATTGTTCCGATAGCAAAGGAATAGATTATCTGAAAATAATCGGCCCCAAAAGATAGGGGAGATAAGGACCATTTTGTATGACCGAAAGCAAACAATATCGAAGCAAGCAAGACTTCCAATGTAAGGTCGCCTTTTATCTTTACGCTTTTTCCAAAAGAAAAAATCAGCAAAGCAATCGGCAGCGCGCGGTATAAAACTTCTTCGGCAGACCCGTCAAAAGTAACTGAAAGCCCAATGTCCCGATAATATTCCTTCCATCGAACGGGAAGAAGTAAACAGGAAGAAAGCCGCCTAAAGCCATTATGACGTGCCAGACAATAGAAATCGCAAAATGGATAATGTAAATATCAGTAAAACTTTTTTTTTGTCGCCAAGCTGAAAATAGAAATCGAGCTTAAAAGTTTTGCTTAATAATCAATAACAGGCCTATTAAGAGCATGACCGCGTGATGTATTGAGATTTCGCAAATATCAACAAAAGCAATTGCAATAAAAAATCACGCACACCGATGGTGTAGCAGTATTATCTGCAATATTATTTTACAAAATGCATTTAAGGAAAAGATTTGCATTTGAATGGGTATTGTATTATAATCCTTTATAGAGGTTCAATAACCTATTAAATTTTGTTCATTAACAAAAGAAAAACGATTTTTTATAGGATAAGTTAGATGAAAGCGGTAAAAGTCGAAAGGCGTCGCCTCAATTCGGAACTTAAAAATATTTTTGAATACCCTTTTTCCATAATAGAGGCACCCATCGGATACGGTAAAACCACGGCAATAAAGGATTATGTTGCTTTCGAGGAATGCAATGCCTTCTACATTAACTTTCTATCCGAGAAAAACGTATTACCCTTCTTCTGGAAATCCTTTTGCGAGGTCATCGGAAAGATAGACAGAGCGGAAGGCGAAAAACTCGAGGGTCTGGGTTTTCCCGATGACGCGCTCAAACTTGCCAACATCATTTCCATTTTAGAGGAAGTGGAGTATCCCAAGAAAACGGTAATAATCTTAGATGATTTCCATTTGCTGAATGAACCTGATATCAACCTGTTTTTGAAGACGGTTGTAAGCTCAGGGTTCAAAGACCTTCACATCGTGCTTGTTACGAGAAATACTGCCAATATTGACCTTGCGGAATTTCTCGCAAAGGGACTTGTCTACATCTTTCCGCAAAAACAGCTCGCGTTTACCCTGCCTGAAGTGAGAAAGTTATGCAAACTCAAAAGGCTGCACCTTACCGAAGAGCAAATTGGAGAGATTTACGAGCTGACTGGCGGTTGGGTTTCCCTCGTTTACCTGATGATAATGGGAGCAAAGCATGGCCTTGAGATCAAGCGAAACAGCGTAATCGACAACATCATTGAGACGGCGCTCTACAATGTCTACGATGAAAACGTGAAGCACTTTCTGCTTAAGCTGTCCATAATGGATATCTTTACGGAAAATCAGGCGCGGTTTGTGACCGAGGAAAAACATACGTCAGGAATCATCAGGAGGCTGGCGCGCGATAACGCCTTTGTTGTGTACGATCACAAGAATGACACATATAAGATTCACAACATAATGCTGGACTTTTTGCGCTCAAGGTTTACGGATGAGGAGGAAAAAAAGGCTCTCTACAGAAGGCTTGGGCAATGGTTTCTCTCTCAAAATGAGTATCTGCAAGCGTATACCAACCTGTTTTATGGGGGAGATACCGAAACCATTTTGGGCCTGTTTGAGGATGACAGCCTGCCCGACTTTGATGACATAGGCTTTTCGATGGCGGATGAGCTGTTTTCTGGTGCGCCAAAGGAGCTTTTATACAGATATCCCTTTGCCTATTTAAAGTATATCGGCTTTCTGCTAAGAAGCGGCGACCCCGAAAAAGCTTCAAGGGGCGTCGAGCTGCTTGAGGAGGTCTATGCCCACTTTTCAAACGACGACTCGCTGAACCCCGAGCATAGGGACCTCATTCTCGCAGAAATATGCGTCAACAGAGTGTTTATTGTGTTCAATGACTTCGAGCAGATGGTGTTCCACACTGCCGAGGCGGCAAAGCTGCTAAAGGGCAGGCAGTCCAAGATAATGAGGCGGGAAGGCGAATATACCTTCGGCTGCCCCCATTTTCTCTATACATATTATATGGAGCCGGGTACACTCAAGCGGACTGCGGATTATGGCGCCAGGGAATTTCCCTTGTTTTCCGAAATCGCCAACGGCATCGGCACCGGCAGCGACTATCTCATTCGGGCGGAATACGCTCTCGAAACCGGCGACTACGAGGGAGCCGAGCTCAACGCCAAAAAGGCCATAATTAAGGCGAGGATGCAAAATCAAAACTGCATATCAATAAACGCAAATTTTGTACTCCTGCGTCTCTACGTCTTTCAAGGCAAGGTGGAGCATACGCACGAGGTGATGAGGCGCCTGAGGGAGGATGTCAAGAGGGAAAACAACCCCCTGCGCAACATGACGCTTGAGATAATAACCGGTTATATCCACGCAATACTTGGAAATGCCTACGAAATCCCAAAATGGCTGAGAGAGGGCACGATGTCGGACGCATGCTGGCTGCTCGACGGCATTTATTTCAATTATATAGTGCACGGAAAGGCCGTTCTGCTTACGAGGAAATTCCTTGAGCTGGAAATGCTGTCGGAGACGCTGCCGCAGTATTTTTCCGTATTCAAAAACAGGATGGGCTTTATCCACAGCAGGATTTTGAGGGCAATCGCGAGGTATCACCTGTACGAAAAGGAAGCCGCGATAAGCGAGTTAAAGGAGCTTATGGAAGAGACTAAATCCGATAACATCATATTGATATACGCCGAATACGCCCCGCAGATTACGGAGATGGTCAAGGCAATCTGCCTCTTAGGCAGCGAGTCCTATTTTACCGAAATCTTAAATGCCTGCCTGCGTTTCAGAGAAAGCCTAAAACGCTTCAACGAGGACGTGGTCTCGCTTTCCAAGCGGGAGCGCGAGATCTTAAGTCTTGCCGGGGAGGGCTACACGAGGAGCGAGATTGCCCAAAGGCTGTTCCTTGCCCCCGGCACCGTTAAGATCCATCTGCACAACATCTACTCCAAGCTTGACGCAAAGGGCAAGACCGACGCCATCAGAAGAGCCGAGCTATTGAAATTAATATAAAAACATTTTTCTCTCATAGTTATCAAGGTTATAGTTTAATCAAAAAATATACCAAACGGTGTATGGAAAATTGTTTTTTAATCCCCTATAATAATAAGGATAGGGGATTTTTTTAAGCGACAAAATACCTTAAAATGCACTCCAACGCTCAAGGGTTTATAAAATAATTTTAAGAGAGATTACTAAGGAGGATATACATTTGGCGGGTGGTATGTTGACAAAGATGAATGGCAGCTGTCTTTTGATGAGAATTACACTGTTACACAGGATTTAACAGTATATGCAAAATGGATATAAGCAGAGTAACAACTTATTTATTCGTTTATAAAATAAAAACATAATCTTATTAATATTTATTAGGAGAGAAATGAAAACGATTAACAAAAGAAAAAATTTTTTCGTATCCGTTATTTTACTGTTTGCCTTAGTTTTTTCAAGTTGCTCCTCGTCGATTAATTTGATAGGATCTTATGCCTTTACTTACTGTAAAGAAGTAACATCCTTTACAGTCAATGAAGACAATCAAAATTTCAAATCGGTAGAGGGGAACTTGTACTCAAAAGACGGCACGAAATTAATTTAATATGCCGCAAAAAACCAAAAAACTTATTTTGAGATTCCTGAAAATGTTACCATTATAGCAAACTGCGCATTTACCAATGTTGTAAATTTAAAAAGTTTGGTAATACCCAATACCATTGTTAAAATGGGCGACAATCAAATAGCTTAATGATGATAACACGGTTATTTGGAATTGCACTTTATCAGATGATAAGACATACGTACATTCAATAACCAAAACAGCGGATATTATTGAGATTAACGCACCCTACCGTGCAGGCTATACATTTGAAGGATGGTATGATTCCGAAGATTATAGCGGAGATAAATTTGATAATATCGACAGCAATACTCCCGATGGTACGTATTACGCAAAATGGGCAGAAATAGAATAAAATAAATTATTTTTTAAGGCTTTTATAGGCGGATCATAAAATCCAAAAATAATCAGCCAAATTAAACTCCTCCTTAATTTTAAAAAAGACGTTCGCTATTTGGACGTCTTTTTTATGTTTAAAATTGAGGAGGGAAAACTTGGAAATATTAAAATAAGCATTTTTGGAAGTGTCGTCAGGGAACGACACTTTTTCTTTGTCGAGATATTTTATGAAAAGAGATAGAATCCGCGACAATGCAAAAGCAAAAGAAAATATTTTAATATTAAAGAGCATTAAATCTTTAGGGGATTTAACATGTGCCAACACTCTTGCAATTACTGGAGTCATACAATTTCCGGGATTTATTGAAGCTTCCCTTCCCTTTTGCATAGGTAATTGCAACAAAAAGGAACATTTTTTTAATTTAAAAAAAATAATAGAACAAAAAGTAAGTATTTTTAAGATATTAATTCTTACCCCCGCTCTTTCGGCGGAGCAGATAAAGGAAGTTGTCGCTGAGCTAAAGCAGCGCAAAGAGAAGTACGAGGGATATTTAAAGCAGCTTGACGAGAGCGGCAAGACCCAGATACT
>JAAYQN010000009.1 GCA_012519285.1 Clostridiales bacterium | reverse complement strand
TCGCCCTGCTCCTCGAGGTAAATGAGGTCGCGCCTCAATGTCATGGAAGAGTATTTTTTAAACCTCTCCGTCAACTCGTCGAGGGAAATCCTGCCCTGCGCCTCGATGAGCTCCCTTATCTTGCTTATCCTCTCGGTATTCAAATCTTTGAACCTCTTCTGGAATTTTTTACATTATAACATAATGGAAAAAAAATTTCAACTTTAGGATTGTATTTTACAAAAGCGTGTTAAATAATAACATACCCCTTCACCCTCCGGCAGTGTATTTTTGCCCTTTTTATCCTTTACTTTTATCCGCCTTTTGTATATACTTTTATGCAAGAAATATCGCGGGGTCTGTTATGGAAATTCTCAAGTTCGGGCTTAAGTTCTTCAAAAAGTACCTGCCCTTGGCCTTGCTGACTCAACTGATGGGTTTTAGCCTGATCTTCCTCTCCCTCCTTATGCCGCAGCTTGCGCGGATGATAATCGATTTCGTCTTCATTCCCCTGGATTCAACCTACATGGGCAGCGAGGTGGCGGCGGAAGGCATCTTCTCCTTCCTGCTCGATGGCTACGGCGGCATCGGCGCCATGGAGCTGATGGTAAACATAGCGCTGCTCTCCGTCGCCCTCATGGCGGCAAAGCATATTTTAATGTACTCCCGCAACAGCCTTCAGCTCGTCTGGGGCTTTAAGATGGAAAGGGAGTTGAAGAGGCTAACCTTTGACAAGCTGCTTTCCACGAGCAACGCCGTGCTCTCCCGCTACAATACGGGCGACCTTATGACCATAATGGTGAGCGACACCGTCCTCTTTAGGGACCTCTACATGAGGATAATCCCTTATATGCTCGATGCCCTGTTCGCGATAGGCATATCGGTATACTTTTTGTTCAACATCTACGCGCCGCTGGCGCTGCTGCCCCTTTTCGCGATACCCTTCCAGCTCGCGCTCTTCGTCAGGTACATAAAGAAAGCGAGGGCGATAAACAACGAGATAAGGGACTCTACCGCCAACCTGTCGAGGAACGTTCAGGAAAACATCAACGGCGTCAGGATAATCCGCTCCTTTGCAGCCGAAGATTTCGAGATAAAAAAATTTGACAAGCACTCCTCAACCTTCAAAAACGCCTACTTCAGGCAAGCCGAATTCGTGACAAAGTACGGCTTCGGCTTTAACCTGATAAGGCAGCTTCTGTACATAAGTTGCATCGCGGCGGGCGGCGCGCTGTGCATGGTGGGCAAAATCGGGATCGGCGCCTTTACCGCCTTTATCTCCTACGTGTTCTCCATCCTCGACAACACGACCAGCATCGTAAACTTCACCTTCGAGTTCCAGAGGTTCCTCGTATGCGGGGAGAGGATTTACACCTTCCTGCACACCGGAAACATCATAGACGAGCCGCTCAGCCCAAAGCAAATCTCCATGCCGCCTCACATCCGACTGGAAAACGTCTCGCTGTCGATGGACGGCAAGGCCATCCTTCAAGGCATCAGCCTTGACATCCCTTACGGCAAAAAGGTCGGCATTATGGGGAGCACCTCGAGCGGCAAGAGCGTGCTGCTCAAGGTCCTGACAAGGCTGATGGATCCCACGGGCGGAAGGGTTTATGTGAACGGCGTCAACCTCAAGGAGATCGGGCTGGAGCAGGTGAGGAGGATTTACAGCTATGTGCCGCAGGAAGTTTTCCTCTTCTCCAACACCATAGATTCCAACATAGCGCTGTACGACATCGATATGCCGCACGAGAAGGTGATAGAGTGCGCAAAGGCGGCTCAAGCGCACGATTTCATCCTCAAAACCTCGGAAGGGTACGACACCGTTGTGGGCGAAAGGGGCATCGGCCTTTCAGGCGGCCAGAAGCAGAGGATTTCGGTGGCGCGGGCGCTCGCAAAGGACGCCCCCGTGCTGATGCTCGACGACGTCACCAGCGCGCTTGATGCCAATACCGAAAAAACCCTGCTCGAGGACATCTTCTCCCGATACCCGGACAGGACCATAATAATAACGGCGCACAGGGCCACATCGGTAAAGGGTTGCGAGATAATTTACCTCGAGGACGGCCGCATAACGGAACGGGGCACCCACGAGGAGCTCATGGAGCTTAACGGAAGGTACGCCGACATTTACAGGCGGCAGACTGCTGACCGGATAGGTGAATGACATGGCGCGGAACACGTATTTTCAGGACGAGGTGCTTGAGGAAAAATTTAATTCAAAGCAGCTGCTCCGCATTTTAAGGTACGCGCTGCCCTATAAGAAGATCTTTATCGGGGTGGGCGCGATGATGCTCGCCGCCATAGGGCTGAGCCTGCTCCCCGCGCTCTATATAAAGCACATAGTGGACGAGGTGATACCTGCCGGCAGCTACGAGGGGCTCTCCCTCGTAATCTGCCTCTTTTTGCTCACGGGGCTCGCGGATATCATTATACAGTTTTTCCATGGAAGGCTGATGTCCAAGACCGGTCACACCATAATTTACAACATAAGGGGAGACATCTTCAAAAAGCTGCAAAAGCTCTCCTTTGACTATTTCGACAACAGGCCGGCGGGCAAAATCCTCATAAGGGTTACCAATTATATCGACGAGCTTGCGGGATTTTTCGCGAACACACTGCTCAACTTTGTGATAAATATCCTCAAGATTGCGGTGCTGATGGTATTCTTGTTCGCGCTGAATTACGTGCTCGCCTCGATCATCCTCGCCATCATGATACCCATGGGCGCCTTCGTGCTCTTTATAAGGTCGAAGTTGGGGAAGCTCTTCCGCAACGTGAGGAACAAGGACAGCAACAGGGTTGCCTTTACCAGCGAGAACATCCTCGGCGTGACCATTATCAAGAGCTTCAATAGGAAGCAGAAGAACATGGAAATTTACGGCGACCTGGTGAACCAATCCTTAAGGGGATGGCGGAACATCCATCTCGTCAATGAGCTCTTTGTGCCCGGCGTCGAGACCATCTGGAACATCGGCAATATGCTGATTTACATCGCGGCGCTCTCGCTTATAATAGGCGGAGCAGACCTACATGTGGGAACGGTTATAGCTTTCATAAACTACATCGGCACATTCTGGGGGCCTCTGAATCAGCTTTCCATGATTCTGCAGCAGTTTACCTCGGTCTCGAGCAATCTCGAGAGGGTGTTTGAGACCATGGACACGCCGCCGCTGATTTCCGATAAAGATGGCGCCATAGAGCTTCCCCCCATCGAGGGCCGCGTCACCTTCGAGAACGTGACCTTTTCCTACGACGGCAAAGTCAACGTGCTGGAAAATTTTGACCTCGACGTGCCAAAAGGCAAGACCATAGCGCTGGTGGGCCCCACGGGGGCAGGCAAATCCACGGTGGTAAACCTCATCCCCCGCTTTTACGACGTTACGGGCGGAAGGGTGCTCATCGACGGGCACGACGTGCGCGACGTAACGCTCAAGTCGCTGAGGTCGCAGCTTGGGATAATGATGCAGGATCCCTTCATCTTCAAGGGGACGGTGCTCGACAACATCCGCTATTGCAGGGAAGACGCCACCGACGAGGAATGCATCGAGGCCGCAAAGAAGATTTTTGCCCACGAGTTCATCTCAAAGTTGCCAAACGGCTATTACAGCGAGCTTGGCGAGCGCGGCGAAGGGCTTTCCGCGGGTGAAAAGCAGCTTTTATCCTTTGCCAGGGTGATACTGCGCGACCCGAAGATTTTGATTTTGGACGAGGCCACGAGCAGCATAGACACCAACACCGAGCAGAAAATTCAAAAGGCGCTCGAGGTGCTGCTCGAGGGAAGGACAAGCTTCATCATAGCGCACAGGCTGTCCACCATAATCAGGGCGGACTGCATCCTGTACATCGACAACAAGGGCATCGCCGAGGCGGGTACGCACGAGAAGCTCATAAGCAAAAAAGGACTGTATTATATGCTGCATAAAAGCAGGTAAATATGGTATAATTAAACGCAGCAAAAACAATGAGGTAGCAAGATGATCGATTTAAAATTTCTGTGCGACAATCTCGATTACGTCAAAGAGGCGATAAACCGCCGCAGCGGCAGCTACGACGTGGACGCCGTGTACGGCCTCAACCAGAGGAGAAAGAGCATAATCGTCGAGGTCGAGGAGCTTAAGGCGAGGCGCAACAGCGTCTCGGCGGATATAGCAAGGCTCAAGAAGGAGAAAAAGGACGCCGATGCCCTCATCGTCGAGATGAGGGAGGCGGGCGAGCGGATAAAGGCTCTGGACGCCGAGCTTTCTCAAGTTGAGCAGGAGCTGAACAGTGCGCTGCTCTCCATCCCCAACATCCCCCACGGGAGCGTGCCCAAAGGGAAGAGCGACGCAGACAACGTGCAGATAAGGTATTTCGGCGAACCCACCGGGTTTTCCTTTGAGCCAAAGCCCCATTGGGAGATAGGGGAAAAGCTGGGAATTTTGGACTCCGCCTCCGCCGCCAAAATAGCGGGCGCGAGGTTTACCGTGTACAGGGGGCTGGGAGCGGCGCTCGAGAGGGCGGTGGTCAACTTTATGCTGGACACCCATACGCTACACGGCTATACCGAGGTATTTACCCCCTTTATGGTTAACAGGGAGAGCATGATTGGTACAGGGCAGCTGCCCAAGTTTGAAGAGGACATGTTCGCGGTGAGGGGCACCAACTACTATCTCATCCCCACCGCCGAGGTGCCCGTTACCAACCTGCTGCGGGGCGAGATTTTGGACGAGAGCGAGCTACCCATATACTATTGCGCGTACTCGGCGTGCTTCAGGGCTGAGGCGGGCAGCGCGGGAAGGGACACGAGGGGCCTCATCCGCCAGCACCAGTTCAACAAGGTGGAGCTCGTCAAGTTCTGTAAACCCGAGGGCAGCTACGAGGAGCTTGAGAAGATGATGCGAGACGCCGAGAGGATACTTCAGCTGCTCAGCCTTCCCTACCGCGTCAGCCTGCTGTGCACGAGCGACCTGGGATTTTCCTCGGCGAAAACTTATGATATCGAGGTATGGATGCCGAGCTATGGCAAATACGTGGAGATCTCCTCGTGCTCCAACTTCGAGAGCTACCAGGCGAGGCGCGCCAACATAAAGTACAGGCCCGCCTCGGGGGAAAAACCTCAATTCGTGCACACCCTAAACGGCAGCGGGCTTGCGGTGGGAAGGACGGTGGCCGCTATTTTGGAGAATTTCCAAAACGCCGATGGAACCGTCACAGTGCCGGAGGTTTTGAGGAAAAATATAGGCGCAGATGTTATTAAATAGGGATTGTCTGTGCTTTTTATGTGTTAAAATGGAAAGGGGTACAGTATATGAATATCTGGCATGCGATAGAGGATTTCAGGATTAAGCTCGATGATTTCATCGCGGTCATTGAGATATCAAAGGGAAGCAAAAACAAATACGAGCTCGACAAGTCCACGGGCCTTCTGATACTCGACAGGATACTCTATACTTCCACCCATTACCCGGCAAATTACGGCTTTATCCCGAGGACGCTCGCCGACGACGGCGACCCTTTGGACGTTCTCATCCTCTGCTCCGAGGCGCTGCAGCCCATGAGCATGGCGAGGTGCTACCCCATCGGCGTGATAAACATGATCGACGGCGGGAGCGTGGACGAAAAGATTATCGCCATACCCTTCAATGACCCCAACTACAACACGTTTTCCGAAATCTCCAAGCTGCCCAAGCACATCTTCGACGAGATGAAGCACTTTTTTAAGGTGTACAAGGAGCTTGAGGGCAAAAAGACCGCCGTCCACGAGGTGCAGTCCAAGGAAGAGGCGCTGAGGATCATCGAAAAATCCATCCAAAACTACAAGGCGCATTTTAAGGATTATTGAGAGGCAAAACGGAATCCCATGAAATTATTATGCGCTTATACAAAGGCGCGCCCAAAACGGGCGCGCTTTATGTTTCTGACAAGAGCATTTTTCGAAAGACCGCCTCAGCTATCGAGGCGAGGTTTTTCAAAACATTATATTATAATATAGAGATATGTTAATCAATCTGAAAAGGTTTTTCTCTTATATCTCTGTATTGTCTATCTTTTTTATAAACGGGTTTTCCTTCATTATCCTCAGCAGGGTCTCGACGCTCCAATCCTTAAAGCTCTCGATGGTCAGCAGCATGGTGTGCCCTTGAGCGTCTTTAACGAGCTTGCTGCGCTGGACGTTTTCGATGTCGAATATGCGCTCTATCTGCTCAATGGCGTCCTCCGACGCCTCGCACTCAATCAGCAGCGTAGTGGTCTTTTTCTGCGCGAAGAGCGAGCTTTTGCAGTGCGAGAAAAACTGCAACAACAGCAGCAATATGGTGACGGAAAAGCCCAGCACGTACATCCCCGCGCCCATTGCCATGCCTATGCCCGCGGTCGCCCAGATTCCCGCCGCCGTGGTGAGGCCATACAAGGTATTCTTGCGAAAAACGATCATGCCCGCGCCAAGAAAGCCTATGCCTGTGACGATCTGAGCTGCGATTCTTGCCGGATCGGTTCCCTCAAGGCCAAAGCCCGATACTATGGTAAACAGGGCGGAGCCGATGGCGACGATGGTGTGCGTCCTCAGCCCCGCCTCTTTCATCCTGTATTTTCGCTCAAAGCCGATGAGAAAGCCGCTTATCGCCGCGCAGATCACCCTTAAAAGATACACCAGTTCATTCCCGAAATTGAAATCGAATTCAGACAAAAGCTCCGACATACCATCACCCCTTAAGCCATTATGCAGTGAACACAACAGAACAATTATTGTAGTAAGCATAGCAGAACAATAAAATTAACCGCTTCCTACATCTGATATGAGCAAAAACCTTTTAATAGTAAACATTATACAGAAAATTTCGCTAAATTTCCATATATCTTATTATTTTATCCATAAAAAGTCAAACTATTTATTTTCTGAAAAATATTCCCTTTTCTGAAAAATATACTTTTTTGGCAACCGCATATTTTACCTAAACTTAAATACACTATTTTTAAGGTATCAGGCTCAAAACATTTCGGAGAATAATCATGAGAAGGCTTTTTAAGGTTTCGGCATTAGTAATCGCGGCTTTGCTGCTCAACATAGCATCACAACCCTTTCAATACATCCAAAATAATAACAAATCAATACATGCATGGGCGCAAGAACTCGATGGCAGCTCGCCCCAGGTGCATGGCAGGCTGCCCAAGCTAAGACCCAGAGAGTCGGTTTACGTGGGCGGGATGCCCATCGGGCTGGAGTTTAAGACGAGGGGACTCATAATCATCGGCAAAACCGACGTCGTTACTGAGGATGGGCCCGCCAATCCCACAAAGCACAGCGACATACAGGTGGGGGATATCCTCATGTCCGTCGAGGGAATGGAGGTCAACACCGCCGATGAGCTCTCCCAGATACTGAACAGGGAGGAATTTAAAGGCAGGGAGCTCAGCGTGGAAATAAGGCGCAAGGGGCAAACAATTATGACAAAGATTTTGCCCGCAAAGGATGCTTCTACGGAGCTGTACAAGACGGGGCTCTGGGTGCGGCAGGACACCTACGGCGTGGGCACCCTGACGTTTATAAGGAAAGACAAGCGCTTCGCCTCGCTCGGCCATCCCGTGGTGGACAGCGATACAAAGGACATCTTGCTGATTAAGGGGGGCAAGGCGCTGCCCTGCAGTATAGCGGGCTGCGTCAAGGGAGAGCGCGGCAAACCCGGCGAGATAAAGGGGCTTATCATGAAGGGCAATGAGCCCATCGGCGAAATTGACAAGAATGGCACGTTCGGCGTTTACGGCAGCCTCAACGAGATTATTCCCAACAAGCTCTACCCCGAGCCCATAGAGATAATGCCGCGCTCGCTCATAAAGCCCGGCAAAGCATATATTCTCACCACCTTAAGCGGGAGCCAGCCGCAAAAGTTTGAGATACAGATAGTAAAGACCAATTTTCAGGCAAAGCCTTGCGACAGGAGCATAGTGATAAAGGTGACCGACAAGCGCCTTCTCTCGGTGACCGGGGGGATAGTCCAGGGCATGAGCGGCAGCCCCATAATTCAGAACGACAAGCTCTGCGGCGCGGTTACCCACGTATTCGTAAATGATCCCACGCGCGGATACGGGCTCTACGCCGACTGGATGATAGAGCAATAATGGAAACCCGCAATATGTCAGGCTTAAAGCTGAGCAAAAATTATTGATTAATTTAATAACCTGTGCTATAATATTCCTGAAATTTGCGGGAGTAGCTCAGTCGGTAGAGCATCGCCTTCCCAAGGCGAGGGTCGCGAGTTCGAGCCTCGTTTCCCGCTCCAAATACGCTGCGTAAAGAAAGTTTGCGCGGCTTTTTTGTTTGAATAAAAATAATAGGCGATTTAATAGTATCCCATGAAATTTTCATCCAAAAACTGCATAAGTATCTCGACAACCTCATAAACGAAAACGCATACGTGAAGGAAAGAAAAATTAATCAAATATGGCTGAGTTTTAGCTTTTTCAAAAACTTGTAATAATTTGAGGGCTCGCCAAAGCCCGCTTTCAGGATAAGGTCGCCCATTTTATGGCCGCCCTTTAGCTTTTCGTTCTCTATAAAGTTGCAGCGCACCTGGTTAACGTAGTAATTTAAGCCGCACCCGAAACTTCTGTTGAACAGCTTGGAAAAATAGTATTTGCTGTATCCAAATTCCTTGGCTACTATATCCAGAGTGATTTCCTCAGTGAAATTGCGGTCAATGTATTCTATCAGCCGTATTATGAAATCGTTGTCGTTTTTGTCGGCTTCCTCGGGCTCATAGCGCTCTACAATGAGACCGAGAACCACCTTGGCAAATCCTTCAGCAAGCGGAGGGTTCGCGTCGGCGAGGTTCTTTTTGGCAAGCTTTATTGCCTCGAATATCTCCCCGTTGCGCTGCGGGTCGGAAAGCAGCGAGTAGTAAAGGGGGATTTTCTCAATCTCAAAGCACTTGTACAGGTTGTAAGGTATGATGAAGTTGGTGCAGAAGTTGTCCTCAATGCTTTCCATGAAGTGGGCGAAGTAGCTTGGCACAAAAATTATCTGCCCCTGCCCCGCCTCATATGCTCTCTGCCCGTTCCTCACCCGCACCTTTCCCGAATGGACGCACACCAGCTCTATGGCCCTGTGGAAGTGCAGCCTGACGCTGATGTTATGAAAATCCACGGAGGAGAGCTTTTGCTCGACGTCGAGTTGGGGTTCGTAGAATAGGACAATATCTTCCATAAACATGGCAATTTTACCCCTTATTTTTCGCAATATATACTGTTATTATATATTTATTAAAGACTAACGTCAAGGATT
>JAAYQN010000026.1 GCA_012519285.1 Clostridiales bacterium | reverse complement strand
TTGGCATCGCCCACGTATTTGCCCGTATTGACGTCAATTACCGTGAGCGCCTCCGTCCTGTTTATGATAAGGTATGCGCCGCTCTCGAGCTTGACCCTCTGGTCGAGCATGCTGTCTATCTGCTCGGTCAGGCCCATGTCATGGAACATGTCCCTGTCTTTGGGGAACACCACAATGCTTTTCCTCGCCCTGGGGCCGAGCAGGCGGGCTATCCTGTCCCCTATTCCCCCGTCGTTTACCACTATCTCGTTTATGTCGTCGGTGTAAAGGTCGCGCAGAGTGCGGGAGACCAGGTCGTCCTCGTAATGCAGCGCGTCCGACACTTTGGCCTTTTCAAATTTTTCCAAAATCTCCTGCCAGTGGGAGATTAAAAGCTGAGCCTCGGCCTTTAGATCCTTAAACCTTGCCTTTGCGGCGGCGGTGCGCACGATAAAGCCCATCCCCTTGAGTTTAATCTTTTGCATCGCGTCGTACAGGTTTTCGCGCAGGCGCTTGTCGGTTATCTTCTTTGAAATGCCGATGTAGTTCACCGAGGGCATGAGGACGAGTAGCCTTCCGGGCAGGGTGATGTTGTGGCTCACCCTCGCTCCCTTGGTCCCCATGCGATCCTTTACCACCTGTACCATTATCACGTCGCCCTCTTTGACGGAGAGCTCCTGGGGAAGGTCGGCGCCCACGAGCTCGCTCTTGTCCGCCATCATGTCGCCCACGTACAAAAAGGCGTTCTTCTCCAGGCCGACGTCGACGAAGGCCGCCTGCATGCCGGGCAGGACATTCATCACCCTTCCCTTATAGATGTTGCCCACTATGTTGTAGGAATCGGATTTTTCGACGTGAAATTCCACAAGCTGTGAATTTTCGACGAGGGCAACCTTTGTCCTTCTCTGCTGGACATCAATGAGCAGTTTTTTGTTCATTTATCCATGACCCATAATGTTTTTGTTGAGGCAAAGGCAAAGATCCCTCAGACAGGCTTAAAAACGACAGCCTTTGCGCCTCTCTCTTGAAATTCAAGGGAAACGAGCCTAAACTAATAAATGAGCTTATCTTAAGATTTTCGAGATGTATTGCTGCGCGGGGATTATCTCTCCCGATCCGTCGCAGCAGTAAAGGCGGGCCTTTACCACCCTTTGCGGCTTAAAATCGGGGATGCGCCTTGCAAGCGCCTCTAAAAACCTGTCGATGCGCAGGTTGCCCATGTTGCCGTACTTCAGCAGCGCGGATATTCCTCTTGGCGTCCTCTCTATGGCAAGGACGCCTTCCGTTATGTCCTTTTCCGCGCCGCCATCTTTTTCCTCGACGGTAAAGCGCCCTCGTTGAAGCTCGTCAAGGCGCCCGATGAGGGCGGGGTCTTCTATCTCATAGAGCGCTGCAGCTGCAGCCGCCGCTATGTTGGGGTTTGCCACAACCTCAGCAGCCTCCAGGCATTCCATGCCCTTCAGGCAGTGCGCGTTGTAGAGGCGCATAAACTCTTCTGCGCCCGTTTTGGTGTCTACCGTGCAGTATTCGCACAGCGACTCAAAGCCGAGCGGCATGGGGGGGGAAAGGTATACGTTCATGTGAGGGTTGAAGCCTTGCGAGTATGCCGCCTCTATGCCCGCCCTCCTTATCGCCCTCGTTATGTGCCGCATGGCGTTCACGTGGGGGATAAACGCCGCCGCACCCACCTTTTGAAACCTGAATGTCAGCATAGTGCGCAGCAGCCTCCCGCGCTCGCGCCGCAGCCGTTGCAGCCCAGGCGGCAGTCCCTTGTGGTTACGCCGGCGTAAGCGCGCTCACACTCTCTTTGCAGGTACTTTCTCGATATGTGGGCGTCGATGAAATCCCACGGCAAAACCTCGTCGAAGGGGCGCTTTCTCAGGTAAAACCCGGGGTCTATTCCGCACTCGGAAAAGGCTTCATCCCATTTTTTGGCGTCGAAAAATTCCGTCCAGCTGTCGAGCGTGCACCCCTTTCGGTACGCCGCCACGATGACTTCCGAAAGGCGCCTGTCCCCTCGCGAGAAGATTGCCTCGAGGCGGGACATGTCGTAATCGTGATAGCTGTATTTAATGCGGTTTTTCCTGAAAATCTGCCTAAGGTATGCCTGCTTTTCGAGCGTCGCTTGCCTGTCGTCCATCGCCTCCCACTGGAATGGGGTAAAGGGCTTTGGCAAAAATACAGAGGAGCTTACCGTGATGGAAGGGGACCTTTTGCCCTCACTCCTTGACAGCCGCTTTGCGAGCAGCGCCACCTGGGCTATCCCCTCTATATCCTCCATAGTCTCTGTGGGAAGGCCGGTCATAAAGTAAAGCTTGAGGTTTGAGCAGTCCGCCGAAAATGCCTCTTTGAAGGCGGCCTCTATGTCCTCGTCGGTTATGTTCTTGTTTATCACGTCGCGCAGGCGCTGGGTGCCCGCCTCGGGCGCGAAGGTGAGGCTTCCCGCTGCAAATTCCCCGTAAAAGCCGCGAAGGCGCAAACTGGGAAGGGATATATTTGTCCACTTCTCCTTGAGGGGCTTGAGCTCATCGAGAAGATCTCTCAGCTCGGGGTAGTCGCCTGTGCTGAGGCTTGAGAGGCTTATCTCCTCGTAGCCCGTGCTCTCGATGAGCTTTGCCGCCTGGCGGGAGAGCTTTCCCTTGCTCCTGTATCGGATGGGCCTCGTCGCAAAGCCCGCCTGGCAAAACCTGCACCCGTTGCTGCAGCCCCTAAAAAGCTCGATGACTGCCCTGTCGTGCACCGCCTCGATGTTGGGTATTATCATCCTCTCGGGAAAATATGAGTTGTCAAGGTCCCGCACAAATGTCTTTTTCACCTTTGGGTCCAAAAAGCCCCTTATCGTGCCGTCGCTGCTATATTGCACCTCGAGCAGAGAGGGAACATAAACACCCTCAATGGCGGCGGCCCTTTCCAAAAACCGCTTTCTGTCGCCCTTTTCCTCGAGGTAGAGGCCGAGCAGGCTGTTTAAGCATTCCTCACCCTCGCCCACCACTATAAGGTCAAAGAACTCAGCGTAGGGCTCGGGGTTGACGGAGCAGGGGCCTCCGGCGATGACAAGCGGCATGCCCTCGCCCCTTTCCCTCGCGTAGAAAGGCAGGCCCGCCAGCCTCAGCATGTGGAGTATGTTGGTGTAACACAGCTCGTGGTGGATGGAAAAACCGAGTATGTCAAATTCCCTGAGGCTCTTCTTACTCTCTATGGAAAAGAGGGGAATATCCTGCCTTATCAATATTTCCGAGAGGTCGGGCCACGGCATAAAGCACCTTTCGCACACGGTGTCGGGGCGGTCGTTGAGCATGTGATAGAGTATCTTCATCCCCAGGTTGCTCATGGCCACTTCGTACGGCTCGGGAAAGCAGAAGCAAAAGGAAATCTCGTGGGGCTTAGCGGGGTCGCAGCTGTTGTATTCCCCTCCGGTGTAGCGCGCGGGTTTAATTACTTTTTTTAGAATGTGTGTATATATCAATGGTCCTTCTCTTTCTGCGGTTGATGTCCAGAATGAGCTTAACTGTGAGAGATACCGCAAAGGATACGCCGAACAGTATGGCGATAATCATCAGCGCCTTTGAGGTCTGCGAAGGCTTTATCAGCACCTTGTAGTTTGGCAGCGAGCTCTTTATGGTGTCCCTGTTTATCTCCACCACTTCGTTACCGTTATAGTCATTGAGGTAATAGGCGTAAATCAGGCTGCCGGCAAACTTAACCGGGATATGGTTTGGCAGCTTGCTTAAGGTGACCACCTTGTAGCCCTCTTTGTCCTCTATGCTGACGATACTGGTCTTTTTTCTCGTCGAGGCGTCGGTGAAATTATTGTTGCCCTCGACGTCGCCGGCATTTTCGGCGAGGTATTCCTCGAGGCTTTGGAGCTTGACGTCGCTGGACCTGCCGATCTTATTGTTAAAGAAATTTGCGTTTTTAAACTCCACTATTATGCCGACGTCGTTCCCTTCTTGGGTGATGTTCTTTTCCTGCACCCAGACGAGGCGATATCCCGCCTGAAAGTCTCCCTCGGTGTATGCTTTCTCGTTTATCTCTTCGATGGCAGTATAAATGGAGTTTTTCCTCTCCTCAACTGTCGAATTGCGTATGAAAAAGTATATATGGCCACTGCCGTCGAAATTTATGGTAAGCTGCGCCGCCTCAAACCCATATTTATTGAATATGTTTGGGCTATCGGGATAATTGGTGGAAAATATGGGCACGAAAATATTGGCTTCAACCATCATCGAGGGCGGAGCCTTGAAGCTTTCGCAGCCCGATGATGCGGATATTGCAAATATCAGCATGACAAACGCAAAAAACCTGCAAACCCTCTTCATATTCCTTTTTTCCTTTTATAGTAAGTTGTGTAAATTATGAATTATCGGTATCGGCGCCGTCCCAACCGTAAACCGCCATGTCCACCCTGCCTTCCCTGACCTCCACGCCCTCCTGCCGCAGCAGCTTTTCCTGAGCGTTTTGACCGCCGAAGGCGAAGGCGGGAGAAAGCCTCCCATCTTGAAAGACCACCCTGTAGCAGGGGATTTTTTCGGGGTCGGGATTGCAGTGCAGCGCGTAACTCACCACCCTCGACCATCTGGGATTGCCGGCCATTGCAGCCACCTGGCCGTACGAGGCCACCTTGCCCTTTGGTATCCTCTTTACGACCTCGTAGATTCTCTGAAAGGTGCTCACCTAATTATTTTATCACAATAAAAAAAATATATCAAATACAAAGTTAAAGCCCTTTTACAAAAGGGCTTTAGGGGGACGCTGCCGAAATGGCCTTCACCTTGAGATGTCTTTGAGAAGCGTCTGGGGAGGGTTTTTTAAAAAGACGCGTTCGAACTCGCTGTGCTCGAAGGAAAAGAGCTTTTTGCCGCCCTCGCCGATTACCTCTATCACGTAGTAACTGTCTACGTCGAGCAGGCGCATCATCTTCAGCAGGCTGAGGCTTGCGGAAACCCGCAGCGTTTTTTTCTCCACTCCCTTCATCAGGAATTTCCCGGAGGGAGGGTAAATCACCCTCTCTATTTCCCTGTGGGCGTCGCCGTCAAGCAACGAGCTTAAGAGGAAGATGGCGACGACCGCGAAGGTGTAGTTTGCCTCAATGACAAAGCTGTAAAAGTACAGCGCGAGGAAGGCCAAAAGGCAAATGACGCCGAGCGCCTTTACTGCCTTGAAGGCGCGCTTCGGACCTATTTTTGGCCTGAGCAGCGCCAGCAGTATGCGCCCCCCGTCGAGGGGATAGGCGGGAAGCAGGTTAAACGCCGCGATGGACACGTTCACCATCACGACGGTATCGGTATAGACGTATAGCTCGGGGAAGAGCCACCACAGCGCGGTGAAGACCACCGCGGTAAAAAGGTTCAAAAGGGGGCCGCACAGCGCCACCACCGCTTCCTGATAGGGCTTTAGGGAGGAAAACTCCCCGTAAAGCACCGCCCCGTATGGGTAGAGCACTATCTCCTCGGGGCGGCACTTGAAATACATCGCGGCGAGGGCGTGCGCGAGCTCGTGCACCGTCGCGGTGAACATGTATACCAGAAAAAGATACCCGTTTCCGAGCAGCGTCAGGATAACCCCGAATATGAGGAAAAGGGGATGGAACTTAAATCTCATTTACACGAACTGCGCGTCCACCCAAAAACCTTCTATCTGCTGATTCTCAACCACTTGCCTCAGGTTCTCGATAAAGTTCTCAAACCCGATGAAGTTTATGGCGGTAATCATCGCGAGCGCGATGAGCAGGATGAAGCCGCTCCTTATGACGGCGTCGATAATGCCCTCCGCCTTGAAGGGTTTTGCCCTGCGGCGCGCCTGCCCGGAGCGCCTCTTTAAGGGGATCTCCCCATAAGTTATCTGGGCGAGCTCGTACCTTACGGGCTCGAGGGTAATAAGTTCAAGGTTTTCACATATCATAGTATGCACCTTACTTTTAAATTTGCTTGTACTATGAATATATGATTTTGTCCCTAAAGATAGAACAAGGGCATGATTGCCCATAGCGCCGCCGTAGCGCGCCTGTACACGCCGCCTTGCTGAAACCGACGGAATTTCTGCCAAATGCCAACGCCTGAGCGTTGCCGATAGGCGATAATTCCTTAGTTATAACAAAAAAGCCGTTACCTGCCTTCGTGCTTTTTTGGCAGTATGCCTATTTGCTTGAACCTGTGCGTCCTCGCAGAGATAATCACGTGGTAGCCCGCGTCGTCGCAGTCAATCAGCACCTTAAGGTCGTCGGAGAAAAGGTCCATGTAGCTCGAGAGCGCCGAGTAGACGTCGCTCTTTATCACCTCGGCGAGCTGGCTGGGGGCGCTGGATTTGTCCTGCATCAGCATTTTCTTGAGCCTTGAAAGCTCGATCTCGACCGGTTTTGCCATGTCATACCCTCTTCTTTATGTTGCGCCTTATCGTGCCGAAAAAACCGCGGTAAGGCTGGGTGCAATCGAGGAGCTTTCTGCTGCCGGTGTAGACGTTCTCGGCGAGCAGGGCAAAGCATTCCCTCACGCCGTAAAGCGTCCTGCCCATGGCGTTACCAAAGGATATGTCGTCGTTTTCGGGTATCACGCCTATCACGTGTTTTTTCAAAAGCTCCTCGACGTTCTCTATGGAAAGCATGTCCCCCGATGCGATGAGGTCTCCCCTCGCCCTGTTTACCACTATCCCCAGGGGGATGACGTCGTAAGTGGAGAGCAGGCTAAATACCTTGTCGGCGTCCCTTATGCTCGCGATGTGCGGGGTGGTGACCACTATTGCCTCGTCCGCCGCCGAGACCGCGCGGTGAAAGCCGAGCTCGATGCCTGCGGGACAGTCGAGCAGCACGTAGTCGAAGCTCTGGGCGAGACGGTCTGTAAGGTTCTTTATGCTAAGGCCGGTCACCGAGGTCTTGTCGTAGGAATGGGAGGAAGGCATGGTGTAGAGCGTGGAGTAAACCTCGTCCTGAATGAGCGCCTGCTTGGGGCGGCACCTGTTCTCTACGACATCAACGATGTCGTATACCACCTTGTTCTCGATGCCCATGGCGACGTCGAGATTGTTGAGGCCTATGTCCACGTCCATAAGCGCCACGCGAAACCCCCTTGAAGCGAGCGCTGCCCCGAGGTTTGCGGTCACGGTGGTCTTTCCCACGCCTCCTTTACCGCTGGTGATGACGATCTTCCTTGCCATAATCCCATCCAATAATTTGCCTCCCCTTAATTATAGCACATTCCCGGAAAACAACTACATCCTAAACATTTTTAGACATTAATTGACAAAATTAGAAGCGAGGGGGAGGCAATGGAAAAGGCAATAAAAAAGGATTGGAGCTGCTCCAACCCTTTTAAAGATATTTTCTTAAAATATTCTTTTACTTAAAAGAATACACTATCTCATTCATCTGCCCCAGCGCTTTTTCCATATCCGACACGAGCTTGAACTGCGTCCTCGCCCTGTCGAGGTTGTGGTTTTGCCTCTTTATCCTGAAATATGTATCCCCCTCGAGGTAGTCGGTCAAAAACCTCATCCCGCACTCATATGTCATGAGGATTGCGGAAAAGGGGAGGTACTCCTTTTCTGTCTCCGAGATATTTTTCAGCGCCGCGAGGTAACCCTCTGTATAGGCCTTGAAGAGGTCCAGCCTGAAGTTTACCTTGGAAAGGTCCACCTCGTCCTCGGCGGCGGGATTGCAGCCGAAGCGTATGCTGTCGCCGAAATCGTAGCAGCTGCTGCCCGGCATCACCGTGTCGAGGTCTATCACCGCCACTGCCTTGTCGGTGGCGTCGTCGATCATCACGTTGTTGAGCTTGGTATCGTTGTGGGTAACCTTTAAGGGCATCTGCCCGCACTCGAGCAGCTTTACTATCCTGCCGCAGTAGCCTTCCCTCTCGAGCACGAAGTCAACTTCCCTCCTGACGAGCCTGAGCCTTCCCATTCTGTCGGCCTCAACCGCCCTCTTGAAGTTTTCAAAGCGGACGACGGTGTTGTGGAAGTTGGGGATAATCTCGTGAAGCCTCCTGGCGTCGAAATCCGCGAGCTGATTCTGGAAAGTGCCGAAAGCGTATGCGCTCTGGTAGAAATGCTCGCTCTTTTTCACAACCTGGTGAGCGGTGGCGTTGTATATGTATATATAAACGCGAAAGTACCCTGTCTCATCGTCGCCATAGTATGTCTTATCCTCATCGGTGCGGACGATGGTCAGCACCTCCCTGCTTACATCGCCCCCTTTTTGCCTCACTTTCTCCGCGACGTGGGCGGTGACCAGCTCGATGTTCCTCATCAGCTTTTCCACATCCTTAAACAGCCTGTGGTTAATCTTCTGAAGGATATATTTAAAGCCTTTATCGGTCACTAAAAGGTAAGTCTCGTTGATGTGGCCCTCGCCGTAGGGCGTTATGCTGACAGCCCTCCCGTTTATCTTAAACTTTGCGCTCACCTCAAAAAGATCCATAAAACTGATCCCGCCTTTTTAAAAAATCATTCCATAATAGTATATTCTTAACGGACGCTTTAGTCAATTTTAAATCGCCCTGCCATGCGGGCTTTTTTCTGTTTTGGTAAAATTGAGCTCGGGGTAAACATCCCCCCCGCCTATCTCCACGCCGTTTCTGCATTTTACAGGCGAGAGCGCCTTGCCGTACACAAAGTGCTTCAAATCGGAATAAGCAGTTTTGACAAGATTTCTCATAAAAGATTTCCCCTTTTTCTGCATTTTCACTTATATTATAGAAAAATGGGGCAAAAAAATCTTGTGAGCGCTTTTGATTTTTTGTAAATTTTTTTGAAATGGGGCATTTTACAAAGAAAAAGGCGCCGCTACCTCGCGCCGATGTACTTTGAAGGGGTGGTGCCGGTATATTTTTTGAAAATCTTGATGAAATAGTTTACGTCGTTGAAGCCGACCAGCTCGCTCAGCGTCTTGGAATCGTAGCTCCTCTCGCCTAAAAGTCTCTTTGCCTCTTCAATTCTCTTGGAATTTACGTAGTCGGAAAAGGTGGTGTCGAGTTCGTCGCGAAAGATGTGGCTTAAGTAATATGGGCTGACGTAGATGCTCTTTGCCACGCTCTTAAGGGTCAGCCTCTTCCTGAAATTTTGGTCAATGTAATCTATTGCTGAAATCAGGTGCCTGTTGTACTGCTTTTTGAGCCTGTTTCTGTACACGATGTCGATGAAGTCGTAAAGTATCTCTATGGTGAGGGAGCACACGTCTAAAAATTCGATGTTTTTCGACAAAAAACGCGCAGACTTCCTTATGGTCGCCATCTCGGAAAGCGGCGCGCCCGCCTCGACCGCAGCCCTCGACAAAAACGCCGTAAACTCGTAAAGCTTTGCCTTTATTATGTCGAGGTTCCCCCCGGCGTAGGAGAATATCTCCCCCAAAAAGCTGTTGATTATCTCTCGAGCCTTGTTCTTTTCGCCGAGCTGCACGTATAAAATGAGCTTTTTCTCAAGGTCCGCGGGGTACGCGCAGCTATAGTTGCCCTTTTTGGCAAGCTCGGCTATCGTGTCCTTCTGCCGAGCTATCTCCATTTTCTGGCGGGCGGACTTTTCGTATTCCCTGCAGATGTAGTTGACGAAGATATACAAGATTTGCGCGGCGCTCGTCATGTTCACGCAGGAGAGCTGCTGTATGCTGCCGGGGTCAACCTCGCACTCTATGCCCATCGCTTTTAAATTCTTATCGAGTTCCTGCCCCGCGTAATCGTCGGCTTCCCAGAGCATGACCGGACCGCACGCGATGGAGCCTATCAGGATATCGCCTATTGCCACAGGGGAGGAACACATGATAAGTCCGCAGCCGCACCTGAATATGTAGGGCTCGCCGAGCTCCCATGCCTTTTCGCCGCCGTATTTTATGTACTCCTGGCACGTGGGGCAGTTGTTGGCAAGGCTGCACACGCTGGCCTTTTGGTCCCTGTAAAAGGGCAATACGAGACTGCCCTGAGCGTCGTACAGCGCGACGTCAAGGCCAACCGTTACGGTAAAATGTTTAAAGAGATTGGCAAGCTCCTTAAAGTCAAATATCTCGTTCAGCTTGTATTCAGGGCGCAACATACTCTATCAGTTGAAGAAAAACACCGAAAAGAAGGTAACTGTGTTCTCCCCATTATAATAGCGCATATTGCAAACTTTTGCAAGCGATGTGACGTCTATTCCGCAAGCCTCGGGAGAAGGCCTCGCAAGGTCGGGAAATCTGCATGGGGCGTCGGGATAGGTGCATTGGTCGCATATAACGCAGCTGCCCGCAGAAAGCCATTCCGCGCCGTATCCCCTCACCTTCTCCACGGCTTTTCTCTCTAGCTCGAGGTGGCGCCTCCTCACTTTCTCTATCCCCTCGATGTCGAAGGAGTCCTCAAGCTCGCCTTTAGTCGTAAAGACCAGGGCGTACTTGTACGATTTATACTTTTTCTCAAGCTCGGAAACCTCGCCAACAGCGGGAGGGCACATCCAGCTCTTTTTGTATCTGCCGCAGCGGTTCAGCTCGCACGCCTTTATAAGCTCGGTTGAAAACGGGATGTCATTTGCGGAAATCACCGCCACCTCAAAGGCCTTGCCCTCCAGCTCCTTTCGCAGTATTTCTTCAACGTTCTTCATGTCAGCCCTCAAAACCCATATTGTTCACGTACTCTTCCATAAAGAGCGGCTCGGCCGAAAGCTCGACGTTTTCGCAGCTTCCCGCGATGCGCCGGCTTAGCTCCAGCTGCCTTTTGGAGAGCAGGCACATCTTGGCGCCCGCCCCCGCGCTGTTGCCCACGACCTCGATCTTGCCGTCGAGCTGCTTGGGCAAAAGACCTGTCCTGATGGCGTTCTTGTAGTCGATGTAATAGCCCATTCCTCCCGCGACGTATGCCTTGCCGACATCCTCAAGGCTTATGTCCGCCTTGGCGGCGATTGCCTTTATCCCCGCGCAGATGGCGCTCTTCGCGAGCTGGAATTGCCTCACGTCCTGCTGGGAAATGAAGATCTCGCCCGTTATGTAAAATTTGTCATCCCTTATGCCCGGATGAGCCCCGTCGCAGAAAGCTCCTGTCTCGTCAATCACCCTGAGCTCGAGCATTATGGATATTATATCGATGAGCCCCGAGCCGCATATGCCCTTTTTCTCGCCGTCGCCTATCACGGTGTAGTTGAGCCTGCCGCCAGCTATTCTCGCGCTGTCAATGGCGCCGGCGACGCCGCCCATCCCGCAGGAGATGTTGGCTCCCTCAAGGGCAGGACCCGCAGCGGTGGAAGCGCAGTAGAGCTTGCCGCCGGCGTTAAGGGCTATCTCCCCGTTAGTGCCGATGTCAATTAAAAGGCTGCCTTCTTGCTGAACCATGCCGGTGCTCAATATCCCCGCCACTATGTCGCTTCCCACGTACGCAGCGATGGAAGGCAAGAGCACGACCTCGCCCGCGCGCACGCCCAGGCGGCCGCCCTCGTACCTTCTCATCTCGGTAAAGGCGGGGGTAAAGGGATAGACGCCCAGCAAAGAAGCGTCTTCCCCGGCAAAGAGGTGCAGCATGGTGGTGTTCCCGCACGCTGTCAATTTGTCGATGCCTCCGATGCCGTGCTTTTCCGTCAGGGCGGCGATGACCTCGTTTACCTTGCCTACGATCAGCGCGTTGAGCTGGCCGAGCTTACCCTCTGCGCAGGCGCTTATCCTGCTTATCACGTCGGCGCCGAACGCGCCCTGAGGGTTGAGGCAGCTGTATGCGTCAATCTCCCTTCCATCGGCAAGGTCCATAAGGTAAAAGGCGAGCGTTGTGGTGCCGATGTCGAGCGCTATCCCGTACCCCGGACCGCCGTCAAGCTCGGCGAGCGCCCCACGTGACAGCGTGAGGCCGCTGCCGGTTGCCTCGGCAAATTCCACCGTTATGTCTTCGCGCAGGCGGGCAAGGCAGCTTAAGACAAAACCCTGGGCGTCGGGCTGAGCCTTGTCCACAGCTCCCGACAAAAGCTTTACCTTGCATTTGCCGCACCTTCCTCTGCCGCCGCAGGGTGCGGACACGAAATAGCCCTGGGAAACCAGGGCGGACATAAGGCTGCCGCCTTTCTTTGCGGCAAAGCGCTTTGAGGCGCCGCCGCCTTTTACCGTTATGGTCACAAAGCCATCCATCACAAACCTCTTTCCCGGCTTAGGCGCCTTTGTAGTAGTCCTCTACGGCTTTGAAGAAGGCGTCAATGTTTTCCCACCTGGAGAGCGGGGGGATGTCGCAGCCCGACGATATCACGAAGTTGGGGTACTTGGAGCATTTGCCCAAAAGCCCGAGCGTTGCCGCCCTTATCGAGGCGGGTGTGCCGTTTTTTAACTGGCCCGCCGGGTCAATGTTGCCCATGACGACTGTCTCGGGCGGGATATGCTTTAACATCTCATCCATGTCGATAGAGTTGCCAAAGTGATACGCCGCGCTGCCCGTCCTGAGTATGGACTCAATTATGTTTATGGTGGAGTTTCCGCAGTTGTGGTAAACCACGATGAAATTCTCGTCCTGGACGGAATCCACGATCTTCTTTATATACGGCTCCGAAAACTCCTCAGCGAGGGACA
>JAAYQN010000008.1 GCA_012519285.1 Clostridiales bacterium | reverse complement strand
ATTTCAATAAAGCCGCTTCGCCCTGAAAGAAGGCGCGAAGCCTGCTAATATCTTTTGCCTGTTTGGCCTTTAAATGTACAGACCGCCGTCCACCTTTATCACCTCGCCGGTGATGTAAGAGGAAAGGTCGGACGCCAAAAAGAGCGCCGCCGCCGCCACGTCCTCGGGGTTTCCCATCCTCTTTAGGGGGATATTGGCCACCGCCTGCTCCCTGATATTGTCCGGCATGGCGTCAGTCATATCGGTCCTGATAAAGCCGGGCGCTATGCAGTTGCAGGTGACGCTGCGCGAGGCAAGCTCCTTGGCGAGCGACTTTGTCAAGCCCACAAGAGCAGCCTTGGCGGAGGCGTAGTTTGCCTGGCCGGCGTTGCCCGCAAGCCCCGAAACCGAGCTTATGTTTATTATGCGGCCGCCCCTTTGCTTGGCAAAGTGCATGTATGTATGCTTTATCATGTTGAAGGCGCCCTTGAGGTTTACGGCGACTACCCTGTCGAAATCCTCTTCCAACATGGTCATTACCAGCTTGTCGATGGTTATCCCGGCGTTGTTTAACAGGATGTCGAGGCCGCCCAAATCCCTTATTGCGGCGGCGACGGTCTCCTTTGCCTGCGAAAAGTCCGAAACGTCGCACTTGTAGGTAAAGGCCTTTGCGCCCAGGTTTTGGCACTCTTGGGCAACCTGCCTCGCCGCGTCCTCCCTTCCGGCGTAGACGAGGGCGAGGTCAGCTCCCGCCTCGGCAAACTTTAAGGCTATTGCCCTCCCGATGCCCCTCGAGGCCCCTGTGATCAACGCTTTTTTGCCCTTTAAATTCATAGCGCACCTCTCAGCATATCTATTTCTGCCCTGTTTGTTGCGGGAAAAGCCTTTACGTCCTTTGATATCCTCTTTATGAGACCGACAAGCGTCTCGCCGAAGCCCGCCTCGACGAATGTGTCGAAGCCGTCCGATATCATGTTCTCTATGCTCTTTTGCCACAACACCGGGCTCTTTATCTGGCGGGAAAGCTGTTCAGCGGCGCCCTCTTCGTACGGCCTCGCCGTGACGTTGGAGTAAAGGGGGATGGAAGGCGTTTTAAACGTCAGCTTTTTTGCCTCGTCGTAAAAGCGCGAGGCAGCCTCCTCCATGAACGGCGAATGGAAAGCCCCGCCCACGGGAAGCCTTATGGCCCTTCCGCCCCTCTGGGCGGCGAGTGCCACCACCTCGTCCACCTTATGGGAAAGGCCCGCCACAACGGTCTGCCCCTCGCAGTTGAAGTTGACGGGGAACACGTCTCCTACCTCCTGGCAAATCTCGGCGACCTGCACCGCGGAAAGCTTGAGCACCGCAGCCATGCCGCCGCTGAATTTCTCGTTTGCCTCCTGCATCAGCTCGGCGCGCCTTATGACCAGTCTAAACCCTTCCTCAAAGCCCAGCATGCCACAGAACACCGCGGCGGCGAGCTCCCCTAAGGAAAAACCCGCGGCGCCGTCAAATTTAAAGCCGGCCTCCAAAAGGGTGTATCCCGCGGCAAGGTCCACCGCAAAGAGGCAAGGCTGGGTATTTACGGTCTTTGAAAGCTCCTCTGCGCTGCCCTCAAAGCACTGCCTGATGGTGCCGGGGCGGATTCTCTCCGCGAGCTCGAAGAGCTTTTCCGCCGAAGAAAAGTTTTCGTAAAGCTCCTTTCCCATTCCCGCGCGCTGCGCGCCCTGGCCCGAAAAAACTATCGCCCTTTTACCCATTTTGCCCCTCCAAGCAGCAGCTCTTCCGCCTCGGCGAATATCTCCTCGATTATCTGCTTTACGGGCTTTTCTTCCTTTATCATCGCGGCGCACTGGCCCGCCATGAAGCAGCCCCTCTTCTCGTCGCCCTCAAGGACGGCAAGGCGAAGCGCCCCTAAGCCCTTTTTCTCGAGCTCCTCGTTGGAGACGCCGGAGTTGTATTCCATGGAATAGAGCTCCCTCGAAAAGGTCGTCTTTAGGCAGCGCACGGGATGACCGAAGCGCTTGCCGGTAACTATGGTGTTGATATCCTTTGCCTTCAGGATTTTCTCCTTGTAGACGGGATGTACGTTACATTCCTTGGATGCTATGAACCTCGTGCCGAGCTGCACGCCGACGGCGCCAAGCATGAAAGCCGCTGCAACTCCCCTTCCGTCGGCAATGCCTCCCGCGGCGATTACGGGAATGCTCACTGCGTCGCACACCTGCGGGACGAGCGCCATAGTTGTAAGGTCTCCCACGTGGCCGCCCGCCTCGCCGCCTTCCGCCACCACAGCGGATGCGCCGCTGCGCTCCATGAGCTTTGCGATTGCGGTGGAGGGCACTACTGGGATGACCTTTATGCCGGCGGCGAGCCAGTCCTTCATGAACTTTACGGGACTGCCCGCGCCTGTGGTCACCACCTTCACGCCTTCCTCTATGACGGCGCGAGCCACCTCGTCGACGTGCGGGCTCATCAGCATTATGTTTACGCCGAAGGGCTTGTCCGTAAGCTGCCTCGCTTTCCTTATCTGGCCGCGCAACCACTCGGCGTCGGCGCTCATAGAGGCGATAAGCCCCAGCCCGCCCGCATTAGAAACGGCGCCCGCGAGGTCGGCGTCGGCTATCCACGCCATTCCCCCCTGAATTATGGGGTACTCGATGCCGAGCAAATCGCAGATGGGGGTTTTTATCATTATTTGCTACCTTCTATCAGCTTGACGAAATCGCCCACGTTCCTGAGGCTGTCGTCGGCCTGAAGCGTAACGCCGAACTCGTCCTCAAACTGCATGAGCAGCTCCACTGTGTCTAAGGAGTCAAGCCCCAGGCTCTCAAACGTGCTCTCCATGGTGATAGACTCGGGTTCAATGCCCTTATGTTCGGCCAAAATCTGCCTTACCTTCTCAAATACCATAAATAAGACCTCCTTTTTTATTAAAAATAAATGCTTTTATTTATGATAAAAATTGTACTTAAATTGCAACTACAAGTGCAACGGTTTGTATAATAAGTTCTTTCAGTTTCCTTTACCCCGAGGGGTAAAGGAAAAAATTTTCTAATTCTTGAGTAAACACTTGTTCTGCGGAT
>JAAYQN010000093.1 GCA_012519285.1 Clostridiales bacterium | reverse complement strand
CTGGAAAGGCGTTTTTCCAGTATTGCCAACATGACGCCTGTCAGGTAATCGATAACCACGAAGGTTACCAGCGCGTATAAAAAGCCGTCCCAGCCCCCCAAAACCCAGCCCAGCCAGCCGCCAAAGGCCGAAAGGGCAATTTGAATTGTATTAATGGCATTTTTCATGCGTTTTCTTTCCTCCTTGGTTATAGCAATAAAAAAAGAGCCCTGCGGCTCACACATCTTTGACAGGTACTATTTGTTTCTCAATAGTCCCAGTATTTCGTTTTGAAACTCTAAAATAAGTTTATTTTGCTCATAGATATCAGTAAGCACCACATCCTTGTTGGCCTTGCCCGTTAAGGCTTTTATTTTAGCCGCTCTGTCGGATATTTTGACCGCCTCCGCTTCAGCCGCCAGGTGCTTTTGCGTCTTAGCCACCACTAGCTTCTCAGCCATTGACGATCACCTTCTTTTCCGCGGGTTCGCAGGTGCAGTTCCCTATCGCGCTGATTCGATATTCTCCGGGACCGGCAAATTCCAGGACCAGATTCTCAGTCCCGTTGATAGGGGTAATCGTTTTTTCGGCAACAACCTCACCCTCTATAATTACCTGTACTGTAATATCCTCGCTGTTAACCTGGGGATTACCCTCGTAGTCCAAGTAGGCGATGGTTACATTTAGTTCCTGATTAACAACCACTGTGTCCGCGCAGCATATATCAAGCCGCAGGAAGGCACACTTGATGAATCTGGCCACCTCAACCCCGTTTTCCATCTGTATTTCATAGATAAGACCATTTTCATTTATCTCCAATGATTCTCCCTCCTAAGCCGCCACATGCCAGATACCGTATTGAGTGTTAATAGGTCTCGTATTACCACTGGTTACCATATACTCAACCACCAATGACGATTGTACCGGCAGTAATGCTGGTAATTTGATCATTACGCCCCTAGTACCAATACTATAATCTACAGCACCAGAGTTATAGTATTTGCCATACCCGTAGGGTAAGCGGTAACTATGGGTGTTTTTACGAGAATCACTGCTTGGATTCCAGCTGTAGAGATTGTAAGACTGAATATCATCACCGTTAAAGTTGGCTATCGTGTTACCATCTAGCACTATCCGCCTGTAGAGGTAATCGGAGCTCTGCTCAAAATTGATATATCCATCTAATATAATCCTCGGACCAGTTATTCTCAGGACATCATGATACAGACCGTCGCCATCCACGTTGGAGTAGACATAGCCAGAGTTTACGGTAACTGACTTACCATTCCAAGGAGCTTTTGCTAGAGTTGCTAAAGCATCGTCACTTAGCTTTTTGATCTTTGAATGCAGACTCCCAGCGGCATCGGCTGCATCCCCACGCACACCGACAGAACGACGGATAAAAGCCAGAATCTCTTCTGAGCCAAACATTACACCACCCCCCGTTTTAATATCTCGCCTGACCATTGATAGGTTTTGATCTGCCTGACCCCGCCAGAAAAACCGGAAGCGGGGGGCAGGTACCGGTAGGCTTTGGCGATTAGATCACCGTCCCATATAAGCCAGGTAACGGCGTTGTAGCCGTAGATGCCATGTAATAGGTTGCCAGTTTCCCCGTTATATACGCTGAAGTGGATGGCATTCTCCGCTGTCCAGGCTCCGCTGTTTCCCGCTCTTTTGTAAGTAGGGTATAAGGAGTCTTGTATGGTTT
>JAAYQN010000025.1 GCA_012519285.1 Clostridiales bacterium | reverse complement strand
TCAAAATACACCTTGTCGTATGGCTTTGTGTCGAAAAAGCAGACCTTTATCATACTTTCTCTCCAGTCAAGACAATTATACAATAAAAAAAGCCCTTTTTGGAAGAATTTTATATATATTTTCTGAGAAAACGGCACCAATTATACTTGCAAAAAGGAAGGCATTGTGATAAAATTATGAAGGTTTTCACAAGGGATGTTCCTCTGTTTTGCAGGCAAGCACGAACATCCTTAACGGAGGTAAAAGTCATGGACATTATCGAGGCTATTGAGAAAGAGAACATGAAGCAATCCATCCCCGTTTTCAACATCGGCGACACGGTGAGGGTAAACGTCAAGGTCGTCGAGGGCTCGAGGGAGAGAATCCAGGCCTTTGAGGGCATAGTGATCGCGAAAAAGCACGGGAGATTGAGTGAAACCTTTACCGTGAGGAGGATTTCCTTCGGCGTCGGCGTGGAGAGAACCTTCCCGCTCCATTCTCCCAAGATAAGCAGTATCGAGGTCGTGAGAAAAGGCAAGGTAAGGCGCGCAAAGCTCTATTACCTGCGCAAGCTCAAGGGCAAGGCTGCCAAGATAAAAGAGGATATCAAATAAGCATGGTCAGCGAAGACAAGCGCTTCGCTGATTTTATTCTCGGCGATTTTTTTAAGGGGACTTAAGGCAAGGGGGCGTTCAGGCATTCCGCGCTTGTATGATACTTTATGTATATTTAAATATTTGATTATTATGAAATATAAAAAAGGGGAACACTTTGGATGAGTTACATAGCTGACGAAAAAAGGTATGAGCGCATGAGGTACCGAAGGTGCGGAGAAAGCGGTTTAAAACTTTCCGCAATATCCTTGGGGCTTTGGCATAATTTCGGCAAAGAGGCTGACTTTGAAGCCTGCCAGGATATTCTAAAGGCGGCGTTCGACAACGGCGTGACCCACTTTGACCTTGCCAACAATTACGGGCCGGGGCCTGGAGCCGCGGAAGAAAACTTCGGCAGAGTGCTTGCCGCCGATTTTAAGGCTTACAGGGACGAGATGATTATCTCCACCAAGGCAGGCTATTACATGTGGCCGGGGCCGTATGGGAACGGCGGAAGCAAGAAATACCTCATTGCCAGCCTCGATCAGAGCCTTAAGAGAATGGGCCTCGAATACGTTGACATATTCTATCATCACAGGCCTGACTCTGAGACTGCGGTTGAGGAGACCGCGGGGGCGCTCGACCGAGTCGTGCGGCAGGGCAAGGCGCTCTATATCGGCATATCAAATTACTCCCCGGGGCAGACCGAAGCCATCGTAAAAGCGTTTGAGGAGCTCAAGACGCCGTTTGTAATTCACCAGGCGGTGTACAACATGTTAAACCGCGGCACAGAAAAAGGGCTCATCGATGTTTTGACAAAAGAGCGCAAAGGGCTAATCGCGTACAGCCCGCTCGCCCAGGGCCTTCTCACCGACAGGTACTTTAATGGCATACCGTCAGGCAGCAGGGCGAGCAAATCGGCGTTCTTAAAGCCCGAGACCGTGGAAAAGAACATGGAAAAGATAATGGTTTTGAACGCCATAGCCCGCCGCAGGGGGCAGAGCCTCGCCCAGATGGCGCTGGCGTGGCTGCTGAATAACCCCGCCGTGACCAGCGTCCTCATAGGCGTCAGCACCAGGCAGCAGCTGCTTCAGAACCTCAAGGCAATCGAGAACACTTCCTTCAGCGAAGAAGAGCTTAAGCAGATCGATGAGATAACTATGTAATGATACAATGCAAAATGGGCTGTAACAGATAAAACCGTTACAGCCTTTTTTTTAATAGGGACATACATTATTATTGCCGTTGTGCAAAAATGCAGAAAGTTGAATATCCGCACATATGTTCTATAATATATTTCAAATAAGCCTATTTACATAAAATCGCTTGTTAATTCAATATATTTCTGTTAAAATTTTACTGTCAAAAATCATAGATGAGGTTATCATGTTTGACTTGGAGTGTATAAGGGACTTTGACGCCGAGCTCTACGACTGTCTTGCTCAGGAGCTGAGCAGGCAGAGGAACAACATCGAGCTGATAGCGAGCGAAAACTTTGTTTCCAAAAGGGTCATGGCTGTCGCGGGCAGCCATTTGACAAATAAATACGCCGAGGGCTACCCCGGCAAAAGGTATTACGGCGGCTGCCAGTACGTCGACATGGCCGAGAGCCTCGCCATAGAGAGGACGAAAAAGCTCTTCCGCGCCGAGCACGTAAACGTGCAGCCCCATTCGGGCGCAAACGCCAACCTCGCGGTGTTTTTCGCTGCGCTTAAGCCCGGCGACACCGTGATGGGGATGAACCTTTCCCACGCGGGGCACCTCACTCACGGCAGTCCCGTCAACCT
>JAAYQN010000024.1 GCA_012519285.1 Clostridiales bacterium | reverse complement strand
TGTCATACAACGCCGAAAACCTGCCCAATAAGTACGTCGACGCCTGCAAAAGGAAAAGAATGGTCGTTCTCGCGTGGACCCTCCGTTCGCAGCAGGAATACGACAGGCTCAAGGGCTACGTAGACAACATCATTTTCGAGGGATTTATTCCCCAATAACCTTCTCAGTTCTTTTCGTCTTCATCGTCGCACCCGTCGTCAAAGAATTTGAGGTTCTTTGAGCCGAACTCTATTTTGCAGTCGTCATCGCACAGCTTGCCGATGGGCTTTGGATTTTTGGCAGTGACCTCTATCAGTATCACGTCGCCGCCGATGCGCACGATATTTTTCCACGGGATAAAGATGTCCTCGGGCTGGCGGAAAATGCCCAGCCCCTTGCAGCCTGGTATAATTATCCCCTTGACCCGCCCTGTCTTAAGGTCTATCACAACGTCTATTATGCGCCCGAATTTCTTGCAGTCGCACACGTTGACAACGTCTTTGGCGCGCAGCTCGTTGAAAGTGGTATCGCATATCGCCATTTCCGCCAATCCCTTTCCCATCATTTTCAATATGACCAAAACTTTACATTACAAATATATGTCGAAACTCCCCTTTTATTCTTGAGGACAAATTATAAAATTTTGCGTGGATAAGCATAAAAAAATATAAGACAATAACATTTTAAAAGGGAAATGCATTTTTCGGGTAAGCTTCAGCGGCCGGATACACAGTTTACTTGTGAAGGAGAAAGGGGGAAAGAGAGCAAAAGGCGGCGCTCGGGAAAAATACAAGTATTTAAAGGCAAAATGCGATATTTTTAAAGGAAAAAATTGACTTAAGAGTATTAAAATTATATAATTAAATCAAATTACCAATCAAGGATTCATTTTATGGATGGCAATAAGGGCAAAGACAGGATAGGAAGAGGCAGGCTTCCCAAGCTGATAGCCTTTTTCCTTGGGGCATCGCTTGGCATAGTCATAAGCAACCAGCTCCTCACCAATTACGGCGACGCCATACCTTTTTTCAAAGGGCTTGACGAAAACGTCAGGTTTTTCATTTCCATAGGAATATTTGTGGTGTCCTCGCTCTTTTTGGGGTTGGTCTTCCTGTTCTCGACGCCTCCGGTTTTAAAGTGGGTGTTCAAGGTGGGAAGCCGCATAGAGAGCAACCTTTCGGGTTACACCTCGAAGGAGATTACCTCGGGCATAATCGGGCTGATTTTGGGCCTTATTGTCGCATTTCTCATTTCCGACCTCATCAAGTTAATTCCCAGCTGGCCGCTCGCCACCATGCTGAGCGTGCTGACGTATATCCTTTTCTCTTTCATGGGCACGAGGCTGGGCATAAAATACATCGGCGAGATAATCATCGTCAACAAAAAGGACGCCCGCTCCATGACCATCAGCGGCGAGAATTACAAGATCCTGGATTCCTCGGTTATAATTGACGGAAGGATACTCGACCTCGTGAGGACGGGATTTTTGGAAGGCACCTTCATCATCCCCATTTTTATCCTCAACCAGCTCAAAAACATCGTTGAAAACCCGGACATCCTGAAGCGCAACAGGGGCAGGCGGGGGCTCGACATCATCAATTCCCTCAAAAACGAGGAAAGCGTCAAGACGATAATCAGCGAGACCGATTTTCCCGACATAAACGACATCGACACCAAGATACTCAAGCTTGCCGAGCAGTTCCGCGCCAAGGTGATAACCAACGACTACAACCTCAACAAACTGGCGACGGTGATGAAGGTCACCGTGCTCAACATAAACGAGCTGGCCAACGCCATGAAGCCCATAGCACTGCCCGGCGAGAAGATGACCATAAACATCGTCAAGCCCGGCAAGGAGTACGGCCAGGGCATAGGCTACCTCGACGACGGCACCATGATAGTGGTGGAAAACGGCGCCGACTATATCGGCAGGACCATGGAGGTGACCGTCACAACCACCTTGCAGACCAACGCGGGCAGAATGATCTTCACCAGGATAATTACGGATTGAGGGATAAAGTTTTAAGCCAAAGCGCAAACCGCAAAAAGCAGCGGTAATAACGAAAACAACTTGTGCAAGAGGTCTTTATGAAACTGCGCGACTTAATAGGCGAAAGGTTCAAGGAAAAGCCGGCTGACGCAACCGTGGTCAGCCAAATATTTTTGCTTCGCGGCGGGTATATAAAGCACGTGGCAAACGGCATATACACGCTCACCATGCCCGCAAAGCGCATCATCGCCAAAGTAGAGAACATAGTGCGCGAGGAGATGGATAAATTAGGCGGGCAGGAAGTTTTAATGCCCGTCGTGCTGCCGCGCGAGCTGTGGGAAGAGTCGGGCAGGTACCAGTCCGCGGGAAAAGAATTGCTCAGGTTCAAGGACAGGGGCGGCAGGGAGATGCTGCTCGCCATGACTCACGAGGAGGCGGCGGTGGCGATGGCTCGCGACGAGGCCACAAGCTACGCGCGCTACCCCTTTATGATATACCAAATTCAGACCAAGTTCAGAGATGAGCCGAGGTGCAAGGGCGGGCTCATCCGCGTTAGGGAGTTTACCATGAAGGATGCCTACTCCTTCCACACCAGTCAGGAGTGCCTGTCGAAGTTCTACGAAAAGTGCAAACAGGCGTACTTCAATATTTTCAGGCGCATTGGCTTTGAGGTGGTGGCGGTGGGCTCAGACACCGGCATGATGGGCGGAAGCGTGGCGCACGAGTTCATGCTGCTGTCCGACGCCGGCGAGGACAGCATAGCCATGTGCGACGCTTGCGGCTACATGGACAACGTCGAGGTGGCGAGAACGGAAATAAAGAATGAGGGTCAGGATTCGCCGCTCAAGGAGATCCATACCCCCGGCGTAAAGGAGATCGCCGAGCTTGAGAAATTCACGGGGCTGCCCGCATACAGGATGATTAAGGCGTGCGCCTTCGCCGTGGAAGGCAGCCAAAAACCCTGCGTGGCGTTCATAAGGGGCGACTACGAGGTCAACGAGGCCAAGCTGAGAAAGGCCTTGAGGAAAAACGTTTTCCCTTTGGCCGAGGGCGACGAGTGCGGCCTGGTGATGGGCTTTATAGGGCCGATAGGTTTAAACCGCGGCGACGCGATCGTGCTCTTTGACGAAAGCCTAAAAGGGTGCAAGGGCATGGTCTGCGGCGCAAACAGGAAAGATTACCATCATATGGGCGCAAGCTGCGGCAGGGATTTTTCGCCCGAGAGCTTTTATGATTTGTATAAAGTGAGAGAGGGCGACAGCTGCCCAAAATGCGGGGCAAAGCTTGCCATAAGGAAGGGAATCGAGGTGGGCAACATCTTCCAGCTCGGCACAAAATACACCGAGAGCATGAGGATGACCTACCTCGACGAGAACGGAGAGAGGAAGGTGCCCATAATGGGCTGCTACGGCATAGGGATAGGCAGGGCGATGGCCTCGGCGGTCGAGGCAAACCACGACGATTACGGCCCCATCTGGCCCTTTGCCATAGCACCTTGGCACATTCACATCTGCGCGCTGGGCGGAAACGCCGGGATGAAAAAGTTTGCCGATGAGTTCTATGAAAAGCTCTTGGGCAAGGGATACGAGGTCATCTATGACGACAGGGAGGTGTCGGCGGGAGTGCAGTTTTCCGACGCAGACCTGCTGGGAGTTCCCTACAGGGTGATATTCGGCGCCAAGAATTACGAAAAGGGCCTTGCCGAGATAGCCTCGAGGGACAAAAAATTTAAAAAGCTTGTCCCCCTGGCCGGGCTCGAGGCGGAAATTGAGGCCATCATCGCCGAGGAAAAGGCAAAGCTGTGAGGGAATTTTTATAATTTAATCAGGGCAAAAAAGCAAAGCAAGTATTAAAGGCAATACTTGCTTTTTGTGTAAATAAAAAAAGCAAGCACCTTTGAAAGCGCTTGCCCTGGTCTGGGTGATTGGACTTGAACCAACGGCCTCATGAACCCCATTCATGCGCGCTACCAAACTGCGCCACACCCAGCCGATGCCTATATTATAGTAGATATTCCAAAAAAAATCAATAATATAAAGGTAGATTTTTTGGAGGGCGGCGTATGGCATATAAAAAGATTAGCGACTCAAAGACCGAGCAGGTACACATCCTCATGCAGAAGGACATCAACGGGTACGACAGGCTGTTCGGCGGCAGGCTCATGGAGTGGATAGACATAGTGGCAGCGGTGGCGGCGAGGCGCCACAGCAATTCCGAGGTGACCACCGTAAGCGTGGACAGTCTGCATTTCAAGGCGCCCGCCTACGTCAACGACACGCTTGCCATGTCGGGAAGGATTACCTATGTGGGCAACTCCTCCATGGAAGTGAGGGTAGACACATACGTCGAGAGGCTGAGCGGAAAGCGCGAGCACATCAACACCGCCTACGTCGTGCTGGTAGCAATTGACAAGGAAGGAAAGTCCGTTACCGTCCCCCGCGTTATGCTTGAGAGCGAAGAGGAGCGCGAGGAATGGGAGCGCGGCAAAAAGCGCTACGAGCTGCGCAAAGAAAGAGCTCGCAAGATGTATTAAGCCTTATGCCAGCATGCCCTTTAACTGGGCGAGGCTCCTGTATCCCACCACCCTGCTGTGAACCTTGCCGTTTTTGAACACTATTATGGTAGGGATAGAAGTTACGCCAAAACGCATGGCAAGCTCCGCTTCCTCGTCCACGTTGACCTTCCCTATCACCGACTGAGCGCCCATCTCCCGCTCGAGCTGCTCGATGACGGCCGAGAGCATCCTGCACGGCCCGCACCACGGCGCCCAGAAATCCACGAGCACGGGCTTTTCCCAAGACAACTCAAGTATCTTTTCAAAATTTAAGCTGGTTACGGTCATAGTCAATCTCCCTTATGTATTTTTAAAGCTAACTTAATATAAACACAATCGGCAATCTTAAACGCCCTGTATTAGAATTTTCTAATATGCGGCGGGAAGACAAAAATGACCATGGAATTTGCAGCTTCCAAAATATGGCCTAACCTGCATAATGCCGCAGGCGGTTGGGCAAAAAAAGGCCGCCTGATTGGCGGCTTTGGGCTAAAATTATGGTTGCCTTTGCCAGGCTATCCTCTCGTTAAAAAAGATTTCCCCGTTTTTTTGCTGTCTCATTTGAGGTATTCCTTCAGATAGGCATATTTCCCGAAATATATTACCAGCGAGGCGATTATATATTTTCTGTAGGGCTCTATCAGCTTTCTCGACATCCCGAGCTTGTTCTCGATTATCTTGAGGGGCAGGTTGCCGCTGAGCTTAAAGTACTCCATGCACTCGGGATCGGAACAAATGAACTTTATCACCTCGCTCACGGCGCTGCGCTTCTTGCCGTGCTTGGGGCTTGCCTTGACGAGCTCGGCGATGGTGATGCCGTACTTCGCAAGCTCCCTGGAAAAGCTCATTATCTCGTCCTTGAGCTCGAGCTGCTGTTGCGCCTTGATGTCGGCATCGAGGGACTTGTCTACTATGGACTGGGTCTCCCTGCCGTCCTCGAGGTACAGGCTCTCGCCCTCCGCCCTCCTCTTCTGATACCTGAAATAATCGTACAGCCTGCTCTTTATCACCAGCTTTGCAAAGCTTAAAAAGCTCCCCCTGCCGTCGAACTTGCTTATCGCCTCATCGAATGCCATAAGCCCGATGGAGAGCTCCTCGTCCACCCCGTATATCTTGTACTTGCCGCAAATCTTGCTCACCGTCGCGGCGATGAAGGGCTTGTATGCCTCTATAAAGAGCTCCCTTTTCCGGCTGTCGGCAATGGCCTGATGAATGGTTATGCTGATAGCGTCGGACATAATCTCTCACAACCTTACGTATATTTTTTGTATCCGTTAAAGTCATGGCAAAAATTTTTCAATCCGTTACTGGAAAACCATGACAAAATGTTTTTTCTTTAAAAATTGTACCTTATGCAATCGTGCCCAGCCAGGCTCTTTTGCGTTTCTATAGCTTTTACGCCGCTAAGCCAATTTTTCCAGACATTCAAAATATGATGGAGTGCTCAAACACCGCTTGGATGTTGTCTACCAGCACTATTTCCAGGCTTTGCCTGACGTTTTCGGGTATCTCTTTAAGGTCCTTCCCGTTGTCCCTGGGGATAAGCACCTTCTTTATGCCCACCCTGCGCGCGGCGAGCAGCTTCTCTTTCAGCCCGCCGATGGGCAGCACCTTGCCGCGCAGCGTTATCTCTCCCGTCATCGCCACGTCCTTGCTGACGGGCTTCTTTATCAGAGCGGAGAGTATGGCGGAGGCGATGGTTATTCCCGCGCTCGGCCCGTCCTTGGGCACGGCGCCCTCGGGCACGTGGATGTGGATGTCGTTTTCGGCGAATACCTTTGAATCAATGTCGTATTTGTCCGCCATGGCGCGAATAAGGCTTATGGCGGTGCGCGCCGATTCCTTCATGACGTCGCCGAGGTGCCCAGTGAGCACTATCTCGCCCTTGCCCTTTATCACCTGAACTTCTATGGTGAGAGTCGTACCGCCCACCGCCGTCCACGCCAGGCCGTTTGCGGCGCCCACCTCGTCCCTGTCGGAAAGGCCGTCGTCCTTGTGCCTCGGGACTCCCAGGTATTCTTCGGCCTTCTTTGCGTCAACCTTTATCTTGGCGCTTTTTATGTCGGCACTGCCTTCCACCAGCTCCTTTGCTATCTTCCTGCACAGGCTGGCTAATTCCCTCTCGAGGTTCCTCACTCCCGACTCGCGCGTGTAGTGCTGTATGATGAACATTATCACCTCGTCGGGCACCTCGAGGTTATCGAGCGTAAGGCCGTTGTTTATCGCCTGCTTGGGCAAAAGGTACCGTTTTGCGATCTCCAGCTTCTCGTACTCAGTGTAGCCCGAAAGCTGTATTACCTCCATCCTGTCAAGAAGCGGCGGCGGTATGCTGTCAAGGGTGTTCGCCGTGGTGATGAAGAGCACCTTGGAGAGGTCATAGGGCAGCTCTATGAAATGGTCGCGGAAGGCATGGTTTTGCTCGGGGTCGAGTACCTCGAGGAGCGCGCTCGCGGGGTCCCCCCTAAAGTCCGACGCCAGCTTGTCTATCTCGTCGAGCAAAAACACGGGGTTTACGCTGCCCGCGTTCTTCATGTGGTACAGAATCCTTCCCGGCATGGCGCCGATGTAGGTGCGCCTGTGGCCGCGAATCTCCGCCTCGTCGCGAACGCCCCCTAAGCTCATCTTCACGTAGTTTCTGCCCAGCGCCTTGGCTATGGACTTTACGATAGAGGTCTTGCCAACGCCCGGCGGGCCCACGAAGCACAGGATGGGGCCCTTTATGCTCCTGGTGAGGGTGTGCACCGCCAAAAACTCGAGGATCCTCTCCTTGGCTTTCTCCATGCCGTAGTGCTCTTCGTCGAGGATTTTCCTCGCAAGCTGAAGGTCGGTATTGTCCCTGGTCTCCTTTTTCCACGGGAGCTCGAGGATGTAGTCGGCGTAGTTTCGTATCACCGTCGCCTCGGGAGAAGAAGGCGGCATCTTGGAGAGCCTGGATATCTCTTTCAGAACCTTCTTCTCGCTCTCCTTTGGCATCTTGAGCTTCTTTATGGCGGCGGTGTAGTTTAACACCTCTTCGTCGCTGTCGCCCAGCTCCTCGTGTATGGCCTTCATCTGTTCGCGCAGGTAAAACTCCTTCTGGCTCTTGTCGATGGAAAGCTTTACCTTGCCGCTTATCTTCTTCTCTATCTTTAAAATCTCGATCTCCTGCGAAAGGATGACGCACAGCTTGTTGAGCCTCTCCTCGACGTCCTCCTCTTTGAGCAGGTCCTGCTTGTCCTTGTCCTTGTAGACGGCGGCGGCCGCCAAAAGGTCTACAAAGGTGTCGGCTTTTCCCGTCGTCCTTATCATCTCGGCTATCTCGGGCTGAATGCGCAGGTCAAGCTTTATAAACTCCTCGAACAGGCCTAAGGCGCTCCTCTTGAACGCCTCGATGGTGAGCGGGTCACGCCCTATGGGCTGAAGCGGCGAGACCTCCGCCTCAAAATGGGTGTCGGTCACGAGGTATCTCTCTATCCTTGCGCGGTAAAGCCCCCTTACCAGCGCCCTGACGTTCTCGCCGGGCATCTTGAGCACTTGCTTTATCTTGACTGCCGTGCCCACGCTGTGGATTTGCCCCGGCGTGGGGTCGGAATGCCTGCTGTCTTTCTGCGCGGCGAGAAAGATAATGCTGTTTCTCTCCAGCGAAAGGTTGAGGGCCCTTATGGATTTTTCCCTTCCGATGTCGAAGTGTACGGACATCAGGGGAAAGACCACCAGCCCGCGGATGGGTATCATGGGCAGTACGGCGTTCCCCTGTGCCTGGCCTTCGCCCTCGATATTCTCTTGTTCTTTCAAGAACTCATCCATAACCGTTAACTTGCTATCTCTCGCTTGGCGTTCTCCCTAACTATTATCGGGTCAAGTTTATTTAAGATCACCTCTTTGGTGATAATGACCTTTTTCACGCTCTTGTCGGATGGCAGCTCGTACATCAGGCGCATCATCGCCTTTTCGAGGATGCTGCGCAGTCCCCTCGCGCCCGTCTTGATCTCGATGGCCTTTTTGGCGAGCGCGCGGATGGCCTCTTCCTCAAATTCCGCCTCTATGCCGTCCATCTTGAGCAGCTTCTGGTACTGCTTGATGAGCGCATTCTTGGGCTTGGTGAGAATGTCAATCAAGGCGTTCTCGTCAAGCGGGTCGACGGCGACCGCAATGGGCAGCCTGCCCACGAACTCGGGAATGAGCCCGAAGGCGATGAGATCCTGCGGCTGAATGTCGCTGAAAAGCTCCTTTATGTCCCTCTCTTTTTCCGCCTTTATGGAGCTGCCAAAGCCGAGCGTCGCCGCCTCTTTTCTTTTTTGAATGATCTTGTCGAGGCCAATGAAGGCGCCGCCGCAGATGAACAGGATGTTGGTGGTGTCTATCTGTATGCATTCCTGGTTGGGGTGCTTCCTGCCGCCCTGCGGGGGCACGTTGGCTACGGTGCCCTCTATTATCTTGAGCAGGGCTTGCTGCACGCCCTCGCCCGAAACGTCCCTGGTTATGGAGACGTTCTCGCTCTTCTTGGCGATCTTGTCGATCTCGTCTATATATATTATCCCCTTTTCCGCCCTCTTTACGTCGTAGTCGGCGTTCTGTATGAGCTTTAGGAGGATGTTCTCCACGTCCTCGCCCACATAGCCCGCCTCCGTCAGCGTGGTGGCATCGGCTATGGCGAAGGGGACGTTTATGATCTTCGCCAGCGTCTTTGCGAGCAGAGTCTTGCCGCAGCCCGTTGGCCCGAGCAGCAGAATGTTGCTCTTTTCAAGCTCCACGTCGTCGTCGCCCGCAACGCCGTCGCTTAAGATGCGCTTGTAATGGTTGTACACGGCGACGGAGAGCACCCTCTTTGCGGTTTCCTGGCCGATGACGTACTCGTCGAGCTGTTTCTTGATCTCGGCAGGGGCCTTGAGGTCGATAAGCTGAGTTTTCTCTTCCTCGCTGCTGTCCTCCCTAAGTATCGCCGAACACACCTCGATGCATTCGTTGCAGATGAAGATGCCGTTGGGGCCGGCAACCAGCCTCTTTACCTCGTTGCCGTGCTTTCTGCAAAAAGAACAGGTCAAATCCTTTTCTTGTATCATCATAAACTCCGTAAATTTTTTGTTCGGTCGCTTAAGGGCTTGCCGCCCTTTAATCAGGCCGTCGAGAAGGCCGTTTTAAAGCCTGCTATTATTTTAAAAAATCTTATAGACAAATAAAGCTGACACTAGCGTATCAGCCTTTCATCCTCTCGGTGTCAGCGTTTGTGATAGACCTTGTCTATCAACCCGTAATTTAACGCTTCCTCAGCCGTCATGTAGAAATCCCTGTCGGTGTCCTTTGTTGTCTTATCAATCGGCTGGCCGGTGTTGAGCGCGAGTATCCTGTTTATCTTTTCCTTTGCCTTTAAAATCTGCTCCGCCTGGATGGCGACGTCGCTTGCCTGGCCGTGCGCGCCTCCCAGCGGCTGGTGAATCATTATCTCGCTGTTGGGGAGGGCGAACCTCTTGCCCTTCTGCCCGCTCGAGAGAATGAATGCGCCCATGCTGGCTGCAAGGCCGATGCAGATGGTGCACACGTCGCATTTGACATAGTTCATGGTGTCGTAGATGGCAAAGCCGGCTGATACGCTTCCGCCAGGGCTGTTGATGTAAAGGTATATGTCCTTGGAGGGATCCCTGCCCTCGAGGTATAACAGCTGCGCCACCACCAGGTTGGCAAGACTGTCTGTGATTTCACCCGCCAAAAAAACTATCCTATCCTCAAGCAAGCGCGAGTATATGTCGTAAGACCTTTCCCCTTTATTGGTCTGCTCTACGACCATGGGAACTAAATACATACGAACAAAGCCTCCTCAAAATAATTTGCATCTCTCTTATTATAAACTATTTTGGCCCCGTTAATCATATGCCCAATCTCAAAAAAATTCTGCGGATTTTCCGCTCATTCCAGGACGGCGTTTGCCTTGAGCACGGAAAACGCTTTCTCCATTACTATCTCGTTCTTGAGGTAGGAGAGCGTATCCTCGCCCATGTCCTTTGAGTACTCCTCGGGGCTCTTCTTTGCCCTTTCGGCAAGCTCCTTTATCCTGGCGTCCAAATCTTCCTGCGTCGCCTCAATCTTTTCCTGCTTGATGAGCTGCTCGAGCACCAGTCTGGACTTTACCGCCTTCTCCGCTCCCTCTTTATAGGAAGCCTTAAGCTGCTCCAGGCTCTGCCCCGTGTACTTTAGGTAGTCCTCGAGCTTCATCCCCTGGTACATCAGGCGGTAGGTAAGGTCCTGAACCATGCTGTCTATCTGGTTTTCTATCATTACCTGCGAAATGTCCACCTCGCTCGCCTCGGCGACTGCCTCGAGCAGCCTGTTTTCGAGCTCTGCCTCCGCCCTCTTCTCGTTGGACTGTTCAAGCTTTTTCCTTATGTCTGCCTTGTATTCCTCGAACGTATCGAATTCGCTGACGTCCTTCGCGAACTCGTCGTTAAGCTCGGGAAGCTCCTTCCTCTTTATCTCGTGAAGCTTGACTTTAAACACGGCTTCCTTTCCCGCAAGCTCCTTGTGGTAGTCGTCGGGGAACCTGACGGTTATATCCTTCTCCTCGCCGCAGCTCATTCCAACTAACTGCTCCTCGAAACCGGGAACAAACCTGCCGCTGCCGAGCTCAACGCTCTGCTTTTCGGCGGTGCCGCCCTCGAACTTCTTGCCGCCTATGGTGCCGCTGTAATCGATGGTTACGATGTCGCCCTTTTCGGCGGGCCTGCCCTCGACGTCGACGAGGCGGCTTGCCCTGTTCTGGGCGGCCTTGAGCTCTTTCTCGACGTCCTCGTCAGTAACGTTATATTCCGGCTTTTTAACTTTTATTGCTTTATAATCGCCAAGTTTAACCTCGGGCTTTACATTGACGGTGGCGGTAAAGGTGATACAGCCGCCCTCCCCATCTATTTCCTTTATGTCGATGTCGGGGGCTTCGACGGGGAAAACGTCCTTTTCCCTTTCCAAAATCTCGGAATAGTATTTGGGAACGGCGATATTGAGAGCCTCTTCGTAAAAGACTCCCTTGCCGTAGATGCTCTCGAGTATCTTTCTGGGCACATGCCCCTTCCTGAAGCCCTGAACGAAATATTTTCCCTTGTTCTTTAAATAGGCCTGCCTGTTGGCCTCTTCCCATTCCTCTTTGGAAATCGTGACGGTAAATCTGACCTGGTTTTTCAGCTTTTCCTGAGTGTAGTTCATCCAAAAAAGCTCCTTTTGCCCAAGAAGAATATTATTGCTCTAATATGCAGTCAAACTTGAAATATTTTATCACATAAAGCGGCATATTGCAAACTATTTGTGCGCATTTTATGCTATAATAATGTCGAAAACCGCAAAAGAGGTGTCTATGCCGGCGGATTCTTTCACGCTCAGGGCGATAGCGAGGGAGTTGGACTGCCTGCTAAAGGGGGGCAGGATAAACAGGGTTTGCCAGCCCGAGAGGAACGAGGTCGCGCTCTCGGTGTTTTCGGGAAGAAGGCAGATCAGGGTACTGCTCTCCTGCAATCCCGAAACTCCGCGCGTTCACGTGACCAGGAGAGCTAAGGAAAACCCCGAGGTGCCTTTCAATTTCTGCATGGCGCTGAGAAAGCACCTTACGGGGGGTATCATCCTTCGCGCGGGGCAGGTGCCTTACGAGAGGGTGATCTTTCTCGAGGTGGAAAACGCCGACGAGCTCTTTGACAGGGCAACGTATTCGCTAATTATAGAGGTGATGGGCAGGCGCAGCAACATAATCCTCTGCGACGCGGGGATGAAGATGCTCGCCATCGCAAAGCCCACTCCCCTGAGCCTGGGCGAGGAGAGGAGCTTCCTCGTGGGGATGAAGTACCGCTACCCGCAAAACGACAGGATAGAGATTTCGGATTTTGAAAGGGCGAAGCGGGCAATCGAGAGGTACGCGGGCGCTGAAGGAGAAACATTTATCAGGGACACGTTCAGGGGCTTTTCCCTCGAGACCGCAAGGCACATTATCGCCAAGGCGGGCCTTGAGGGAAGGCCCATAAAGGAGGGCGCCGAAAAAATTCTCTCCGCGGCGAGGGAGTTTGAAAGGGAGATAGACGAAGGAAGGCTCAACCCCTGCGTGCTGATGAGAGAGGGGGCGCCGAAGGACCTCTTCGCGATGCCCTACTCCTACTTTAAGGGCGAGGAACTGGTCTTCTTTGCCTCGATGAACGAGTGCGCCGACGAGTTTTACGGCATGCTGGAGAGCAAAAAGACAGTTCTCGACAAAAAGAGAAAGCTCGCTTCCGCCGCGGGCTCGGCGCTGAAGAAAGCCGAGAAAAAGGCGGGACTGCTCATGGAAAAGCTGACGGAGGCGGGCAGGTCTGAGTTTTACAGAAAGTGCGGGGAGCTGCTGGTCGCCAACATTTACCTTTTAAAGGGCGGGGAAAAATCGGTAAAGGTGGAAGACTATTACGACGGCATGAAGGAGATAACCATCCCACTGGAGCCCATACTCTCCCCTTCTCAGAACGCGCAGGCGTATTTTAAAAAATACAACAAGCTGAAAAACGCAGCCGCGCAGTCCAAGGCGCAGCTTGAAGGGGTTTCTGAGCAGATCTCTTACTTAAAATCCATCCTCGGGTACATCGAGGGGGCTGAGGGGCTTGAGGAGTTCGAGGAGATAGAGGAGGAGCTCATATCGCAGGGCATAGCCAAGGAGCAGAAGGCGCAAAAGAGGAAAAAGGCGGAGCCCAAGGCGGCTTTCATCGAGGTCAACGGGCATACGATATATTATGGCAAGAACAACATCCAGAACGACTACATCACCTTTAAGCTGGCAAGGCCCGAGGACCTTTGGTTCCACATAAAGGGCGAGCACGGCCCCCACGTTGTGCTGAGGGCTGACGGCATGGGCGACGAGCAGGCCATCCTTGCCGCCGCAAAGCTCGCCGCTTCCCTGGGCCAAAGGCGCGACAGGGCCGCAGTGGACTACACCCTGAAAAAATACGTCAAAAAGCCTCCCGGCTCGAGGCCGGGCTACGTAACCTACTCCAAGTACAAGACCATATACGTAAAAGGAAATTGAGCGCGTAAGGGAGCTTGCTCCCCATTTGCTTGAATATATCCGCAAAATCTGATAAAATACAAGCGTAATATATTATTGGACGGGCAATAAAGCTTTTTAACAACGCAAAGGCGTTTTATAGAGCGCGTAAAGTTTTCCGCTTTTTCAAATAAATCTTGTCTGCGCATCATACACATATATAAGGAGTTTTCTTTATGGCCGAGTGGTGGAATTCTTTGGATCTCTTTAAGCAGATAATGGTCTGCATCGCTGTCCCCTCGACTTTAATAATCGTCATACAGCTCATCCTCATGCTGATAGGCTTAGGCGGGGATGATTCCTTCGACGCCGTCGATTCCGACGTGGATGTAGCGGGCATCGATGCCGACCTAATAAACGACGAGGGGTTTTTGAGCCTCGGCGGGCTGAGGGTGTTGACGCTGAGGAGCGTCCTCGCTTTCCTCAGCGCGGGAAGCTGTCTTGCCTTGGCCCTGTCCTACACCATGAACCAGTGGCTTGCGCTGCTGTTAGGCGCGCTGGGGGGCGCGCTCATGGGCATTTCGATAGCGCTCGGCTTCCATTTCGTGCTCAAGCTGCAGGCAAGCGGTAACATCAACTATAAAAAGGCCGTGGGGCTGGTCGGCACCGTCTACCTCAGGATTCCCCCCAAGAGAGCGGGAAAGGGCAAGATAAACATCACGCTGCAGGAGCGCTTCGTGGACGTCGACGCCGTAACAGACGAAGAGGAGATGATAGACACCGGCCTTCCCGTCAAAGTGGTGGAAGTTGAGGACGACAATACCATGGTGGTAAAGCGTTACAGGGCAAAAAAACCACAGAAAGGAGAATGATTTTTTGCGCCATCGTCAAAAGAAATGCCTTTATCATAGATAAATAAGCAGATAAAAGGAGATACATATCATGCCAAGTCTGTTAACATTGGCCATTCCTGGGGAATTGGTGGTTACCCTGATCTTCGTGATCCTGGTTATAATCGGCAGCTTCTTTATGCTGATTGCGACGAGGCTTAAAAAGTGCCCTTCCGACAAGATTATGGTCATTTACGGAAAGGTAGGCGGGGTAAAGGGCTCTGCCAAGTGCATCCACGGCGGCGTCAAGTTCATCTGGCCCTTCTTTCAGGCGTATTCCTTTCTGGACCTTACGCCCATATCGCTGAGCGTGGACCTGACGCAGGCGCTTTCGAGGCAGAACATCAGAATCGACGTGCCCTCCAAGTTCACTGTGGGAATATCCATGGAAGAGGGCATCATGCAGAACGCGGCGGAAAGGCTTTTGGGTCTCTCGCTTTCCGCCATTCAGGAGCTTGCCAAGGACATCATCCTCGGCCAGATGCGCCTCATCATCGCCACGATGGACATCGAGGAGATAAACGCCGACAGGGACAAATTCCTCGAGGCGGTGTCGAGGAACGTCGAGACCGAGCTTAAGAAGATAGGCTTAAAGCTCATCAACGTCAACGTAACCGACATAAACGACGAGTCGGGCTACATCGAGGCGCTGGGCAAGGAAGCCGCCGCCAAGGCCATCAACGACGCGAGGAAGTCCGTCGCCGAAAAGAACAGGGACGGCGCGGTGGGCGAGGCCAACGCCATGATGGACCAGAGGATAAAGGTAGCAAATGCCAACTCCCTCGCGGTACAAGGCGAAAACGAGGCTCAGGTAAAGATTTCCCAGTCCAATGCCACGAAAAGGGAGCTCGAGGCGGAGGCGCTCAGGCGGGCGGTCGCCGCCGAGAAGATCGCCGAGGCCAAGGCGTTTCAGGAAGCCTACTTCGCCCAACAGGAAGCTGAGCTCGCGAGGGCGGCAAAAGAGCGCGCGTCCCTCGAGGCAGACGTCATCATTAAAACCGAGATAGAAAAGCAGAAGAAAGAGCTTGAGGCCGAGGCAACAGCCGAGATGGCGAGGCGCATCGCCAAGGGCGAGGCGGACGCCATATTCACCAAGATGGAAGCCGAGGCGAGGGGAATTCACGAGATACTCTCAAAGCAGGCGGAAGGCTTTGCGAGGATTATGGCGGCCGCTGGCGGCAACGCCGACGACGCCGTCAAGATGATAATCTCCGACAAACTCACCGAACTCACCAAAATTCAGGTGGAAGCCATCAAGAACATAAAGATTGACAAGGTGACGGTATGGGACAGCGGCACAAAGGACGGCGCTTCGAGCACGGCGAGCTTCATCTCCTCGCTGCTCAAGTCCATACCTCCCATGTCCGAGCTGCTTAAGATGACGGGGATTGAGATGCCAAAATATCTCGGGAAGCTTGAGGAAGGGAAAGAAAGCGAGGCCTCTGCGGCGGAAACCTCGCAAGGCGCTGAAAATAAATAATTTTTAGAAAAAATAAATCGGGCAAAAACCTGCCCGATTTTTCTTTTTGGGGTATTATTAAGGCTTTATCTATGCCATTCCTTTTATTAAGGTACAATGTACAGTTTACCATGTACAATTTTGGTTGAGGAAATTTTTTTGTAATTCCCTCATTGCGCATTGTCAATTGTATATTTTCTTCAGCTCTTTACCGCATAGCCTGCTTCGCGGATTATGCGTTTTATGTCGTCGTCGCCGATCTTATAGTCGTCGAAAGTAACTATAACCTTGTTTTCCCTGTGGTCGGCCTTCGCTTCGTGCACGCCGTCGGCCTTCATGAGCTGTTTCTTTATCCTCATCTCGCAGTGGGAGCAACTCATCCCCTCGACATCCACCTTCAAAGTTATCATGGCAAACCTCCTCGCATATAGTATTTGCCTTTTGGGCATCAATTATTTGCCCCCAAACCTGCTCCTGAAAAGGTTGAGTCTTAAGGCATTCATCACCACCGAGACAGAGGACAGGCTCATGGCGAGAGCCGCCACCATAGGGTTTAAGAGCAGCCCGTAAGAGGGATACAGCAGCCCCGCCGCCAAGGGTATACCTATTACGTTGTAAATAAAGGCCCAGAACAGGTTTTCCCTAATGTTTTTCATCACCTTTTTGGAAAGCGCCAGCGCGTCGGCGACGCCAAGAAGGCTTCTTCCCATCAGCGCTATGTCGGCGGACTCTATCGCGATGTCGGTTCCCCCTCCTACGGCTATCCCCACGTCCGCCACGGCGAGCGCGGGCGCGTCGTTTATACCGTCGCCCACCATCGCCACCTTGCCCTTTTGCTTTAAACTCTCCACAGCCTCGGATTTTCCGTCGGGGAGCACCTCCGCTATGACTTCGTCTATCCCGCATTCGGAGGCTATCTTTTCCGCCACCCTCTTATTATCGCCCGTGAGCATGACGGCCTTTATCCCCATCCCCCTTATGGCTGAAAGCGCCCGCAAAGTGTCGGGCTTTACGACGTCCCGCAGGGCTATCCAGCCCGCGAACTTGCCGTCAACCGCCACTATCACGGCGGTATCGTCCCCCGCCGCAGCCTTTTGCGCCTCGGCGAAGGCTTCCCCGTCCCGCTCAAAGAAGGCGAGGTTGCCCGCCTTTACCCTCCTACCTCTAACGATCGCCTCGACGCCGCGTCCCGCGGTCGAGACAAACCCCGACGCCTCGGGAAGCTCGATGAACCTGCCCTCAGCCTCGGCTACGATGGCCTCGGCTATGGGGTGGCTTGAGCCCTTTTCCGCGGCAACGGCATACCTTAATACCTCGATCTCCGAAAAGCCCTCTGCGGGGTTTATCGAAACCACGTGCGGCCTGCCCTCAGTGAGCGTGCCCGTCTTGTCGAAAACTATGGTCTTGACATGGGACAGCGCTTCCAGACTCTCCGCGCTCTTAAACAGTATGCCGAGCTGCGCCCCCTTCCCCGTGCCCGTGATGATGGCGGCGGGCGTGGCCAGCCCCAGCGCGCAGGGGCAGGCTATCACGAATACCGAGACCATGGCATTGAGCGCAAAGGCTATTTCGTAGCCGGCGGCAAGCCAGCCTATAAAAGATAAAACGGCTATCGCGGAGACGATGGGCACGAACACCGCGAAGACCTTGTCGGTAAGCCTCGCGATGGGAGCCTTGCTGCCCTGCGCTTCCTCCACTATCGAGATTATCTTTGAGAGTACGGTGTCCTTTCCTATCCTCTCGGCGCGGTAGGCTATCATGCCGCTCTTGTTGATAGTGCCCGCGAACACCCTGTCGCCGCCTTTTTTCTCGACGCCTATGCTCTCGCCGGTGAGCATGGCCTCGTCGATGTAGGACGTCCCCTTGACTATCACGCCGTCAACCGCTATGCTGTCGCCCGGCCGCGCTATCAGTATATCCCCCGCCTTGACTTCCGAAACGGCGATCTTCTCCTCGAGCCCATCGGGGCGCAGCACGGACGCCTGCTTGGGCGTCATGTCGAGCAGCTTTTTCACGGCCTCCCCCGCCTTGCCGATCGAGCGCATCTCGAGGTATTTGCCGAGCTTCACCAGGGCAATTATCACGGCGACGGACTCGAAGTAGAGGTTGTGGACGGCGTGCGCATCTACGGAGATTGCCCTTGCGCCCTCAGCCAGGCTGTATATAAAGGCCGCCGAAGTTCCCAACGCCACCAGGGAGTCCATATTGGGCCTTAAGCGGAAGAGGTTTTTAAAGCCTGCGGTATAATAGCTGATGCCGGTGCCCATGACTATGAGGGTAAAAGAAAGCTGGAGCGCCACAAAGAGCAGCGGGTTTTGGGCGGGCTCAAAAAGCTGGGGCAGCCCCACCATGGGGCCCATGGAAAGGTACAGCACCATGGAAGCAAAAACCGCGCTTATGAGAAGCTGCGCCCTCATTTTCCTGAGCTCCTTAAGCTTTCTGAACCCCTCGTCCTCGCCCTCGAGCACGGGGGTGTAACCCTCCTCCCTTATGGCGGAAAAGATGTTCTCGAGGCTGATCGCCTTGTCATCGTAGACGAGCTGCGCCTTCTTGGTGGCGAGGTTGACCGATGCCTCCTCCACGCCGGAAAGCGCCTTTAAAGCCTTTTCGTTCACCCCCGCGCAAACCGCGCAGGTCATTCCCTCTATCTTAAATGAGATCTTCCTCTTCATGTCCCGACCTTTTTTATGTCCGACCCTTTTTCATATCCCGCATGCTTATATTATTATAACATTTTTTTGTGTCCCTTAAACAGTACATCTGGCGGCTATCTCAATGAAAAAAGATTTTTCTTCAATTATTGAAACATGCCCGCCTTATGCTTTACTTAAAATATTTTTGTTTTTCCCCGCCTTTATGATATAATGAAGGCAAGGCACGCAAGGGATTTTTGAGGAAAAAGGCCCTGTCAGGGGGAACGGAAGATGATAGGCGCCATAGTAACACTGATATTCAATATGGTTCTCGCCATAGTAAAATTCATCGGCAGGCTGGCAAAGAAATTGCTCTTTGCCACCGGGCTCATAGTGCCGGTGGCGGTGGCCCTTATCTTTGCCCTGCTCTTTGGCCTAAATGTCATCGAATATTCGCCGATAAGCCTGGCCTTTGTGGGCGTGCTGTGCGGCGGAAGCTTCCTCTATGTCATCTATCGCTCCATAAAGAAGAGGTTAGGCAAGCTGCCCCAAAGGAGCGCCAAAATCCTCGCCGAAGTACAGCCGAGGGTCTTTAGGGTAAAGCAAAACCCAAAATACATAATGTACGAGTATCCCGACAAGGTGGAGCTTTATGAGGAAACCAAAAGGGGAAGAAAGTACATAAGGACGGACAAAAGGCGCTTTTAGTACGCGAGGTACCTTGAATTTTGCGGAAGGTCGAACTCATTGGTGTGGAACTCTTTCACCTTGAAGTGCTGAGTGTGCATGTTATAGTCCGACGAGAAATATATCCTGTTCCTGTTTAAGCTCATAGAGAGGTATTCGGCAAACACCCTGTTTTTGAAAACGTAATCAACGATGGCGGGGTTGCAGCTGACCAGGATTCCCCTTACCTGCGGCTTCTGGAAGGCGTCTATTATGGCGACGCTTATCTTGCTGACGATGTGGTCGTGTGAGTAGACGTAGCCGTTGCCGTTGCAGTAGGGGCAGGTCTGAAGAAGGTTTGCGGCTATTTCGTTCCTCGTCTTTTTCCTCGTTATCTCGACGAGTCCCAGCCCGCTCATGCCCACCACGGTGGTCTTTACCCTGTCTTTCTTCAGCTCTTCCTCGAGGCAGTCAAGCACCTGCCTCCTGTGCTCGTCGCTCTCCATGTCGATAAAGTCCACGACGATTATGCCCCCGATGTTGCGGAGGCGCAGCTGCTTGGCTATCTCTTTGGCGGCGAGCAGGTTTGTCTTAAACACCGTTTCCTCGAGGTTGGCATCGCCCACGTATTTGCCCGTATTGACGTCAATTACCGTGAGCGCCTCCGTCCTGTTTATGATAAGGTATGCGCCGCTCTCGAGCTTGACCCTCTGGTCGAGCATGCTGTCTATCTGCTCGG
>JAAYQN010000023.1 GCA_012519285.1 Clostridiales bacterium | reverse complement strand
AGTAGCGCCGCGGTCATCGCGGTTATGGCTATGTCTTTTGCAAGGTTTTTAAACATTATTAAGTAATTTCCTCTAAATATATCAGATAGGTTTTGCCGTCCAGCACAGGAAGGGAGCTTGCGCCGTAGTTTGCGTAATAAACAGTCTTTCCCGCAACCGTTATGCTTTTTCCTTCGGTCTCGTTGTCCGTATAAATAGCGTAATAATAGCCGTCCTGCTTGGCGCCGTCGATTTCCTCAATGGTAAGGCCGAAGAGAGGATGTATGCTTCCGCCGTACTTTAAGAAATTATCCTCGGACAGCTCCGCAAGAACTTCGGCAAGGTTTACCTTCTCTGTGGTATAGGTAATCTTTTTCACCTTGTCCGTATACTCCTGCACGCCCTCTGCGACGCTTATCTCGCCCTCGTAAGCCGTAAGATCAACTATTACCGTTATCTCCTTCTTTCCCTCCTGCGCCTTGGGCTTGAACAGCTCGCAGGCCGAAAAGAGCGCCGCGACCAAACACAGTGAAAGCAACAATGTTACAATGCGTTTCATGATAAGTACTCCTTTTTAAAAATTTCTATATAAACTATTGTTGTCAATTTGTTGTTCATTGATAAAGGCTTCAAGTATACATACCCGGAAACCAAAAAACCCTTTCCGGAAAGGAAAGGGTAAAAAACGGCCAAAATGCCCGTATTTCAATCCTCCCTCCGAGAATTTACGTACACAGTTACAGGCAGGTCTCCTGACTTAGAGGCCGTCTTTAACGCGTCGCCGCCTTCCCGGCATAGCCAGTGGCATGCGCCGCATCGGCCCTTGACAGTAGCGGGGGCTGTGAGGCAATTAGCCTGCTTCCCTTTTAATCCGCTGGGGAACCTGTAAACGCTATTTAGTTTTGCATTTTAAATTTTACAGCTAAAGAAGCCTTTTGTCAAGCGCAAAATCGCCTTTTGAGATGATGGTTTCATCCTTTTAATATGCTTTCGAAAACCTTTGCGATGCCGTCGCTTATAACGAGGTCGGCGCGGTCGTCGCATTGGATGGGGGACTTGTTTATTATTACCATCTTTTCTCCCCCAAAGTACCGGACGAGCCCTGCCGCGGGGTACACAACGAGGGAAGTGCCGCCAATTATCAGAAGCTGCGCCCGGGATATGTATTCTATGGCCTTTTCAAGCGTCTCGCCATTCAGGCTCTCCTCGTACAGCACTACGTCGGGCTTTATTATGCCGCCACAGGGGCAGCGGGGAACGCCCCTTGCGGAAAGGTCGGTTTCGTAGAACTTGTCGCAGTTTTGGCAGTAGTTTCTCCACACCGAGCCGTGAAGCTCCAGCACGTTTTTGCTGCCCGCCGCCTGGTGGAGGCCGTCTATGTTCTGCGTTATGACTGCCTTTAGCTTGCCCTCCTGCTCAAGGCTCGCCAGAAACTTATGTGCTGCGTTGGGCTTGACGCAACTTGGGGATATCATCTTTTCCCTGTAATATTCAAAAAACTCTTCGGTATACGCATCGAAAAAGGAGCGCGAGAGCATGTATTCGGGGGGATAGCGCCAACCTTTATCGCTGTAAAGCCCTCTCGGGCTTCTGAAATCCGGAATCCCGCTCTCTGTAGACACCCCCGCCCCTCCGAAAAACACTATATCATCATAGGTGTCAATGTACTCTTTTAGCTTTTTGATTTTATCGTCCATACATCACACCTGCCTTTTGATTATTTTTGTTTTTGTTGAAACAGCGCATCAAAAAGGGCATATAAAAACGTTTTTAATTCCTTATGAAAATAGCTTCATAAAAGTTTTTATCATTTTTTCTCAAAAATTTGTTTTGATTTAAACAGATTTTTTTATATGTGTTTAAAGTTTTAAATGCGGCACTGCATTTAAACTGAAATCGGCAATATTTTTGCCGCTTATAAAATTATAATACCCCTCCGCCCCGATCATGGCGGCGTTATCGGTGCAAAGCCAAAGAGGCGGAAAGTACAGCTTTATTCCCTCCTTCTCGCAGCGTGAGGCGGCGCTCTCCCTCAGATAAGAGTTCGCCGCCACCCCTCCCGCAAGGCAGAGCTTATCATAGCCAAAATCCCCACACGCTTTGACGGCTTTTTCCACGAGGGCATCTATCGCAGCCTTCTGGAAAGAGGCGCACACGTCGGGAACGTTTATCTCGATGCCCTTTTGCTCAAGGCCGTGCACGTAGTTTATCACCGCGGTCTTAAGCCCGCTGTAAGAAAAGTTGTAGCCGCCGGCAAGCGGCGGGGGGAAGTCAATGGCCGACCTTCCCTCTTTTGCCGCCTTGTCAATCAGCGGCCCTCCGGGGTAGCCGAGGCCCAGCAAGCGAGCCACCTTGTCGAAGGCCTCGCCCGCGGCGTCGTCAACGGTCTGGCCAAGCAGCCTGTGCTCGGTGTGGGAGATCACCTCGAGGACGGCGGTATGGCCGCCGCTCGCCACAAGGCAAATAAAGGGAGGCTCAAGCTCCCCATGCGCGATATAGTTCGCCGCGATGTGCCCCTTTATATGGTTTACCGCTATCAATGGAATACCTAAAGCGTATGCCATCGCCTTGGCGTAGGACACGCCGACGAGCAGCGCGCCCGCGAGCCCCGCCCCGTACGTTACCGCGACGGCGTTTAAATCTTTGAAGCTCTTGCCCGCGTCCTCCAGCGCCCTTTCCACGGCGCCATTTATGCTCAGGGTGTGGTTTCTGCTCGCCACCTCGGGCACCACGCCGCCAAATTTCTTGTGAATGTCAGCCTGCGAGGAAATGACTGAAGAGAGCACCTGCCGCCCGTTTAACGTCACCGCCGCCGCCGTCTCGTCGCAGGAGCTCTCTATTGACAAAATGAGGATGCCATCCATCTCAGCTCTTTTTGAGGTACTCGCTAATGAACTCGTCGATGTAGCCGTCCATCACACGGTCCGCGTTGCTGGTCTCGTATCCCGTACGATGGTCCTTTACAAGAGTATAGGGGCAGAAAACGTAGCTCCTTATCTGGCTGCCCCACTCGATTTTCTTTATCTCGCCCTTTAAGCTCTGCGCTTCCTCCTGCATCTTGCGCTCCTTGAGCTCTGCGAGTTTGCTCCGCAGCATCTTAAAGCATTGCTCCTTGTTCTGAAGCTGGCTGCGCTCGTTCTGGCACTGCACCACTATTCCGGTGGGGATGTGCGTTATCCTCACCGCGGTCTCCACCTTGTTGACGTTCTGGCCTCCCGCGCCGCCGCTGCGGTAGGTATCGATGCGCAGGTCTTCTTCCTTTATCGCTATCTCGGTATCGTCCTCGATCTCCGGCATTACCTCCACTGAGCTGAAGGAGGTGTGCCTGCGCTTATTGGCGTCAAAGGGGGAAATCCTGACCAGGCGATGCACCCCTTTTTCCGCCTTCAGAAAGCCGTAGGCGTTGGGGCTCTCCACCCTGAAGGTGACGCTCTTTATGCCCGCATTCTCGCCCGCAAGGCAGTCGAGCTCTGTGACCGCAAAGCCGTTCCTCTCGCAGTACATCCTGTACATTCGGTAGAGCATCTCCACCCAATCCTGCGCCTCGGTGCCGCCCGCGCCCGCGTGTATGGTAACTATGGCGTTGTTGGAATCGTATTTGCCCTTTAAGAGGGTGCGCACCCAGAGCTTGTCTGTCTCTTCCTCCGCCTTCTTTAAAGACTGAACTATCTCGTCGTCCATGCCGTCGTCCTCAAGCTCCACGGAAAGGTCAATCATGGCCTCTATGTCGTCGAGGGATTTTTTGAGCTCCCCAAACTCCTCAAGGGTGTTCTCCAGATACTTAACCCTCTTATTGACCGCCTTTGACTTTTCAAGGTCGAGGTAAAAGCCGGGGTCGACCTGCTGCTCTTTCAGCCCCTCGAGCTCTCTCTTAAGACCGTCGAGGTCAAAGGGAATCACCGCACTCTTTCATGAGCTTTCTCATCTCTGACAGTTTGGCGTAATATTCGTCCGCCTTAATCAAGCCATCACATCCTTTTCAAGTATTGTCGCAAAGTTAGGTTATATTTTTCTTTAAGCTGCAACGCTTATCGCAAAGACATATCGCGCTCGTTTTTTGAGCAAAAGCTTTTCCTTTAGCCGCAGCAGTTTTTATATTTTTTGCCCGAGCCGCAGGGGCATTTCTCGTTGGGCCCTATCTTTTTCTCAGCCCTCACCACGGGCTTCTTCTTCCTGGGCTGGCTGTCGTTTGCGAACGTGGCGACGCCTTCCCTGGCCTCGAGCTTGGGGATATTCTCCACCTCGAGCTTGAGAAGCATTAAGGCGGTGTCTTCCCTTATGCGCTGAGTCATGTACTCGAACATCTCAAACCCCTCTTTCTTGTAAGCGATAACGGGGTCGATGTTGGCGTATGCCCTCAAGCTGATGCCGCGGCGCAGCTGGTCCATGGCGTCGATGTGCTCCGTCCACTTGGCGTCGATGTTCTTTAGCAGAATGACCCTCTCCACCTCGTGGTAATCCATGCCCTTTTCCTTGTGCCTCTCTATCTTTTCCTCGTAGCTGCGGATGGTCTCCTCGAGCAGCTTCTCCTCGAGGAAGTCGATGTCCCAGTCCTCGGCGCGCTGCTCTGTAACGAAATTGGAGCCCTTGGGAAGCAGCTTGTTCTCAATGTTCCTGTTGAATAGCTTGAGGTCCCACTGCGTAAAGTTGGCGCCCCTGTCTATGCTCTCGCCTATGACTTGAGAGACTATCATGGGGAAGAACTTTAAAACCTGCTCGTGCACGTCCTCGTTGTTGAGCACCTTGTTGCGCTCCGCGTAGATGATGGCGCGCTGGGTGTTCATGACGTCGTCGTACTCCAAGACGTGCTTTCTTATGGAGAAGTTCCTTCCCTCGACGCGCTTCTGGGCATTTTCTATGGATTTTGAGACCATGCCCGCGGAGATGCGCTCGTCCTCGCTTATGTTCATCATGTTGAAGACGCCCTGCAGCCTATCGCCGCCGAAGAGCCGCGCGAGGTCGTCCTCGAGGGAGATGTAGAAGATGGAAGAGCCGGGGTCGCCTTGCCTGCCCGAGCGGCCGCGCAGCTGGTTGTCTATTCGCCTGCTCTCGTGCCTCTCGGTGCCGATTACCCTCAGGCCGCCAAGAGCTATCACCTCTTCCTTTTCCTTGTCGGTCTGCTCCTTGAACAAAGCGTAGTACTTGCGGTATTCTTTTCTCGCCTCTTCCTCTTCGGGGGTGAGGTCCTCGGCGTATGAAGTGCACGCGCTGATGAGCTCCTCGCTGTAGCCTAAAGAGCGCAATTTTTCCTTGGCCATGTATTCAGGATTGCCGCCCAGCAGTATGTCGGTACCTCTTCCCGCCATGTTGGTGGCGATGGTGACGGCGCTCTTCCTTCCCGCCTGGGCGATTATCATGGCCTCTTGCCTGTGGTTTTTGGCGTTGAGCACGTGGTGGGGAATCCTCTTTTTCCTCAAATGCTCGCTCAGCTCTTCGGACCTTTCGACGGTGAGCGTGCCCACGAGCACGGGCTGGCCCCTCTTGTAGCAGTCCTCGATGTCATTTGCTATGGCCCTGAGCTTTCCCGCCCTGGTCTTGTAGATGGCGTCGTTTTCGTCAAGCCTGATCATGGGCTTGTGGGTGGGGATAACCATCACGTCGAGACTGTATATGGCCTTGAACTCGTCCTCTTCGGTCTTGGCGGTGCCCGTCATTCCCGAGAGCTTGCGGTAAAGGCGGAAGAAGTTCTGGAAGGTGATGGTGGCGAGCGTCTTGTTCTCGCTCCTTATAACCACGCCTTCCTTGGCCTCTATGGCCTGATGAAGGCCGTCGCTGTACCTTCTGCCTATCATCAGGCGGCCGGTGAACTCGTCGACGATGATTACCTCGCCGTCGCTGACGATGTAGTCGTTGTCCCTCTTGAAGATATTATTTGCCTTCAAGGCCTGCTGGATGTGATGATTTAGGTCGGTGTTCTCGACGTCGCCGAGGTTCTCTATGGCGAAAAAGCGCTCGGCTTTCTTGGTGCCTTCCTCGGTGATCCTGACGGAGCGCTCCTTCTCGTCGAGGATGAAGTCAGCGTCCCTTTTCAAGGTCCTGACGAAACGGTCGGCCCTTACATAGAGGTCGGAGGATTTTTCACCCCTGCCGGAGATGATGAGGGGAGTCCTTGCCTCGTCGATGAGGATGGAGTCGACCTCGTCCACTATGGCAAAGTGCAGGTCGCGAAGTACCCTGTCCTCCTTCCTTATCACCATGTTGTCACGCAGGTAATCAAAGCCCAGCTCGTTGTTGGTGCAGTAGGTTATGTCGCAGGCGTATGCCTCTCTCTTCTCGTCATTGCTCATTCCTGGAACCACGCATCCCACGGAGAAGCCCATGAACTTATATATTTTGCCCATCCATTCGGCGTCGCGCTTTGCGAGGTAGTCGTTGACGGTCACGATGTGCACGCCCTTGCCTTCCAAGGCGTTGAGGTAGGCGGCCAATGTGGCGACCAAAGTCTTTCCTTCGCCGGTCTTCATCTCGGCGACGCGCCCCTGATGAAGCACCGCCCCGCCCATGAGCTGCACGAAAAAGTGCCTCATCACCAGCACCCTGTCCGCGGCTTCCCTCACGGCGGCAAAGGCGTCAAAAAGCAAGCTGTCCAGGCTTTCGCCCGCCTCCAGCCTCGCCTTCAGGGCGGGCGTGACCGCCTTGAGCTCGTCGTCGGACATCTGCTTATACTTTTGGGCAAGCTCCTCGACACGGTTTGCTATCTTGGTAACCTGCCTAAGGTTCCTCTTGTTCTCAGAACCCAATATCAGCGACAACAATCCCATTTATCCACGCTCCAGCTGTTAATTTTATATATATTTTACTATATTTTGAAAGCAAAGTAAAAGATATTTCGCAAGTAGCTGCCCCTCGCGACACAAAGCGGCACAAAACGCCAAAAATATTCTTTGTTTGGGGCATTTTCATCTCATATAATGTAACAGATTCGGAGGAGGTAAAAAAATGGGCGCAGGTTTGTTATATTCGAGAAAAGTTATGACGAGCAACGATCTGCGGGCGCTGTGGCTGCAGCTTGCCGGCTGGACAAAGGCTAATGAATAACAAGCTAAGTCCTTCAGATAGAAATATCTTTTTTCAAGAATAACCCATCAGTACTTTCGGGGTGATATGCAGGCGCAAGGGGGAGCGTTTATACGGCCCCCTTGCAGCCCTTTTGTTTTGTATTTTAGGGCAAAGCCCTCACTCGCTCCTCAGCGCCTCCACAGCCTCTTTCCTGGACGCCATCCTGGCAGGGATGTGCCCGCCAAGGACAGTCAGGAAGGTGGAAAGCACCAACAGCACGACCACGTGGAGGATGTGCAGCCTTGCCACGCCGATAAGCCCCGTAAGCGCCTCGAGAAGGGAATTTATGGGGAAAGTGGCAAGGTAGGCAATGGCGACGCCCAAAACGCCCGAGAAAATGCCTATTATAAATGTCTCGGCGTCGAACACCCTCGTTATGTCCTTCTTCCTCGCGCCGAGCGCGCGCAGAATTCCGATCTCCTTGGTGCGCTCCAGCACCGAGGTATAGGTGATTATTCCTATCATTATCAGGCTGACGACCAGAGATATCGAGGCGAAGGCTATCAGCACTATGGTTATGCCGTCCATGATGCCGCTTGTCATGTTTGATATTGTGGCGGCAAGGTCGGTATAGAATATCTTGTCCTCATCCTCTTCAAATCGGTCGTTGTACTCGTCGAGATATTTTAAAATTTTCTCCTTGCTGTCAAAGTCTTTGGGATATACCAGGATTGCCGAGGGGGCGCTCTCCCCGCCAAGCATGGTGAGAAAAAAATTCCTGTTTTTGTCGGTCACCGGCTGGTACATGATGCTGTCTACCATGATGCTGTCTACGCAGTTTTCCTTGAGGGCGACGACAATCTGGGAATCTTTGTTTTCATCTATTATTCTCTGCACCAGGTCGTCGCTGTATGCTATTCCCGGGCTCAGTATGCCGTATTCCACCTCTTTCTTGAGCCTAACTATGCCGCTTATCCTTAAGCTCTTGCTCCTTTCCGAATTGTACATTTCCTTGAGGTTTCCGGGGATGAAGGTGCTTCCCATGGGAATGTAGAAATCGTCGTTGGCTATCAGCTTAAACTCCACTCCCACTATGTCCTCGAACTTTACGCTCTCCACGCCCTCGGTGTCAAAGCCCAGGTTTTTGAGCACGTTGATGCTTACCCTGTTTCGCGAATCCACCACCAGCACCATCTCGTACTCGTTTTTGGGGTAATTTCCCGCCAGCAGATCGTAATTGCTCTCAAGGTAGGAAGGGCGGCTCGGGTCAAGCTGCGTCGGGTATGTGGAAAGCCCGATGCTGCTGCTATCCATCATTCCCTGCCCGGGTGTATCCGACGTGTCGGCAACGGTGGCTATCATATAATTGTCCTGCCCCAGGCGGCGCACCAGGTTCATGCCCACGAGGCGCACGTACCCTATGCCGTTGCATATATCGGGGTCGATACCCTTGACGTATTCGACGTATTCCTCGGTTATCTTGTTTGTGTGGGGAAAGACGTTCTCGTCGGGGTCGTAGAGGTAGACCTCGCGCGCGTCGGTGTATTCCTTCTCCTTAAGCTCCTGCCTGAGCTGCCCTATCTTTTCCCTGTCTATCTTCATGGAGCTGCGGTTTATCACTATGGGAAACTCCGCCATCGCCTCTCGCTGGAATTTGTCAACCTGCAATTTAAAGCCGTTCGACAGGCTGAGGATAACGGCGATCCCTATTATGCCTATGCTGGATGCAAGCGAGGTGAGGAAGGTCCTGCCCTTTTTGGTCTTTAAGTTGTTGAAGGAGAGGCTGAGCGCGGTGAGAAAGCTCATGCTCGTCCTCTTTAAGCTGAAGCCTTTTTGCTTCGGCTCCTCTTCCTCGAGCTTTACGGGATTGGAGTCGCTGATTATCATCCCGTCCTTAAACCGCACGATCCTCGTGGCGTAAGTCTTGGCGAGGCCGGCGTTGTGGGTTACCATTATGACCAGCCTCTCCCTGGCTATTTCCTTAATTATCTCCATTATCTGCGTGCTGGTCTCGGAATCGAGCGCGCCCGTTGGCTCGTCGCAGAGAAGTATCTCCGGGTCGTTGGCGAGCGCCCTCGCAATCGCCACCCTCTGCATCTGGCCGCCCGAAAGCTGGTTGGGCTTTTTATGTAAATGCTCTTTAAGGCCTACCTGAGTCAGCACCTCTATCGCGCGCCTTCTCTTCTGCTCGCGGCTCACGCCGCTCAGCGTCATGCCGATCTCCACGTTCGCCACTATACTGAGGTGGCTTATGAGGTTATAATTCTGAAAGACGAAGCCCACCGAATTGTTCCTGTACGCGTCCCAGTCCTTATCGGAAAAGTGTTTGGTGGACCTGCCCTTTATTACGAGTTCGCCAGAGGTACTCTTGTCGAGGCCCCCTATGATGTTGAGGCCGGTGGTCTTGCCCGAGCCGCTCTCACCCAAAATCGCTACGAATTCCCTTTCGCGAAAGGTTATGCTTATGCCGTTGAGCGCCCTCGTGACAATTTCGCCCACGTAATAAACTTTCCTGATGTCCTTAAGTTCAAGCATGTCAAACCCCTCCATAATTTTTCATCACGTTATAATCATACGT
>JAAYQN010000022.1 GCA_012519285.1 Clostridiales bacterium | reverse complement strand
GTTGTGATAAAATTAAAGTGAAAAAAAGAGCAGGAGGTGGCTCATGGTGATAGATATTAGTTGCAGGACGGCGGTGGTGACCGGAGGCGGGCAGGGGCTGGGAGAGGCCCTGGCGCTGCGCCTTGACAGGGAGGGCTGCAACGTCGTGGTCGCCGATATAAATTACGAGGCGGCAAATGCCGTGGCGCAAAAGTGCAGAAAAGCTGTGGCGGTAAAAGTCGACGTAACCGACTTCAGCCAGTGTCTGGAGATGGCAAGGGCGGCCGAAGAGGCTTTCGGCGCCGTGGACATTTTGGTATGCAACGCCGCGATACTAAAGAGCGGAGACATAGAGAGCCTTTCGTCCGAGACTTTCAGGCAGGTGGTGGACGTCAACCTCAACGGCTATTTCAACACCGTAAAGGCGATAGCCCCCAGCATGCTCAAGAGGAGGAAGGGCAGCATAATACAGATAAACAGCAAGAGCGGCAAGAAGGGAAGTTACAAAAACGGCGCCTATGCCGCGAGCAAATTTGGAGCCATAGGCCTCACCCAAAGCCTTGCCCTGGAGTTTGCGCCTTACAACGTCAGGGTAAACTGCATTTGCCCGGGCAACCTGCTCAACTCCCCGCTGTGGGTAAACAGCCTTTTCAAGCAGTACGCCCAAAACCAGGGCATAACGGAGGAAGAGGTGAGGATGAAATACATAAGCCAGGTGCCCCTCGGCAGAAGTTGCGAATACGAGGACATCGAGAACGCGCTGGTTTTCCTCGCCTCCGATGCCTCGTCCTACATGACCGGCCAGGCGATAAACGTCACGGGTGGGCAGCAAATGAGCCCGTAGATGTGCCACTTTTAGGAACGCTTCAAAAAGTGGCCAAAAAGAGCGGCAAAGGGGGAACTGTACCCCGCGAAGCTCTATCCCTTTGCATTTCCTCCTCGCACGCAGAAAGTTCTGATATTAATATATCTTAAAAAATAGCTTATCCTATCTTATTTTTTGATGGCATTTTGATGGACTGACATTACTTTCTTACAAACTCTATATGTAGATACCTAAACTCGTCGCAAATGTAATTGTCTAAATCGTTGTCGAGGCTGTCGTAAGTGTGGCAGGTGATGTAGATTTTTTCCCCGCTCGCTATCGTCACGACGAGGGAGTGGACGAAGAGGTCGCCCCGCCTTATCTGCACTATGTCGCCGGGAAGAAGCTCATTCCTTTTGCAAAGTCTCGCCTTGGGTCCCGCGCCCCTGTTTGACAGCAAAAAATCGCACAAAAACTGCACGCCCGTCCACGCGGGGGCGCGCCTGTTGAGGTCTATGTAATACCAGCCAATCACCGGCGTAAAATTCATCACGCCGCTGCCCGCGTAAATGCATTGGGATGCGAAGTTGGTGCAGTCTCCTCCCATCCCGTCAAAATCAAAGTAGGCGGGATTTCTCCCAAATGCCCATTTCCTCGCGTACTCTACCGTCGCGAGCCTGTCGTAGGGAAGCTCTCTCATACTTTATCCGTATTTTAAGCTTTTGTTCCATAATATGAAAAAAGGAAAATTTTTGACAGCGGCAGGCCGCCGTTTTTTCTTTTGGGATGTTTTCCGTTTATAAAAAGCGGCTCAAATTTTTCTTTTCAAAACGGCTATTTTGCATTAAAAAAACGCATATTAAAGACGTATGATTATAACGTGATGAAAAATTATGGAGGGGTTTGACATGCTTGAACTTAAGGACATCAGGAAAGTTTATTACGTGGGCGAAATTGTCACGAGGGCGCTCAACGGCATAAGCATAACCTTT
>JAAYQN010000007.1 GCA_012519285.1 Clostridiales bacterium | reverse complement strand
CGGGAACCTTCGTTCCTTTCCTTCCCTATTCAATTGTCAATCTGCTTCGCTGCCCTCACAGACAGCTTTATTATATTAGCATTTTAATAAACTTTTGTCAACGGTTTTGCCATAAATTTTTTTAAGTTTAATGCGGGGAGCGGGCCGTCAGAAAAAGCAATGGAAAGTAAGGAAATAAAGGAAAAACAAAGGGTGAAAGGGGATAAAAAGAGGTTTTTAAGAAAAGGAAAGAGAGAGGGAAACAAATGGTTGAAAAGGAGGGCGAACTGGGGATTTGCAGGCAATTAAAACGGCAGAATGGATATGGACCATTCTGCCGCTTTTGGATAAAAAGGTTTGTATTTGTTTCAGTTCAATTCCGCCCTTATCCTGCGCACGCCGGCGGAGCTTGACTGCTCTTTGGCGATCACGAAGGTGCCCAGCTCGCCCGTTCTCTTTGCGTGCGGGCCGCCGCATATCTCCTTGGAAAAGTCGCCTATGGTGTACACCTTTACCTTTTCGCCGTAGCGTGAGGCAAATAAGCCTATGGCGCCCTGCGCCTTGGCCTCCTCCATCGTCATTTCCTCGCAGGTGACGGGAAGGTCCCTCTTTATCTGCTCGTTGACGAGGTCCTCCACCTGCCTTATCTCCTCGGGCGTGAGCGGCCTGCCGAAGTTGAAGTCAAAGCGCAGGCGCTCCACCGTGATGTTGCTTCCGCGCTGCTCAACGTCCTCCTTCAGCACCCTCCTGAGCGCCGCCTGCAAGAGATGGGTGGCGGTGTGCAGCCTCGCCGTATGCTCGGTGTGGTCCGCCAGACCGCCCTTAAAGCGCTGCTCGGAGCCCGCCTGGGATATCTTCTGATGGGTGGAAAACGCCTGCTTAAAGCCCTCCACGTCTACCTCAAGGCCATGTTCTTTCGCCATTTCGCAAGTTATCTCGAGGGGGAAGCCAAAGGTGTCGTACAGCCTGAAGGCGGTCTTTCCGTCAATTGTTTTCCCCTTAAGGCTTGAGGTAATCTTTTCAAACTCTTTGATGCCGTGGCTTAAGGTGTTTAAAAACCTCGCCTCCTCCTTGTTAAGCTCGGAGAATATCTTTTGCTCGTTTTGCTTTAGCTCGGGGTAGACGTGCTGGTACTTTTCAACAAATGCAAGGGAAATGGCAGATAACGAGCCGCCCTTTAAGCCTATTTGCCTGCCAAACCTCACCGCGCGCCTGATGAGCCGCCTCAGCACGTACCCCTGGTCGGTATTGGAGGGGGTTATGCCTTTCTGGTCCCCTATGATAAAGGTGGCGGTCCTTACGTGGTCGGCTATTATGCGTATCGCCCTGTCAGTCATCTCGTCTTGCCCGTAGGATTTGCCGGAAAGCTCACATATCCTCTTCAGGGCGCCCTCGAAAAGGTCGGTCTCGTAAACCGAATTTACCCCATTCAATATGCACAGCGTGCGCTCGAGGCCCATGCCGGTGTCGACGTTCTTCTGCTTTAAAGGCTCGAACCTGCCCTCGGCGGTCTTATTGTACTGCATGAATACGTCGTTCCATATCTCCACGTATTTGCCGCAAGAGCACGCGGGAGAGCAGCCGGGGCAGCACTTTGGCTTGCCCGTGTCCACGAACATCTCGGTGTCGGGACCGCAGGGGCCGGTCACGCCCGCGGGGCCCCACCAATTGTTTTCCTTGGGAAGGTAAAATATCCTGTCCTCGGGGATGCCGTGCTTTTTCCAGATCCCGGCGCTCTCGGTGTCCCTGGGGGCGTCCTCGTCGCCCGCGAACACGCTCACCGCCAGCCTCTCGATCGGTATCCCGAGGTACTTAGGGCTTGTCAAAAACTCAAAGCTGTACTTTATGGCCTCTTCCTTAAAGTAGTCGCCGAGGCTCCAATTGCCCAGCATCTCGAAGAAAGTACAATGGGTGGCGTCGCCCACCTCGTCGATATCCCCCGTCCTGACGCATTTTTGCACATTGGCAAGCCTCTTTCCCGCGGGATGCTTTTCGCCCAGAAGGTATGACACGAGGGGGTGCATCCCCGCGGTGGTAAACAGCACCGTAGGGTCGTTTTCGGGGATGAGGGAAGCGCTGGGGATCACGGCGTGCCCCCTTTCCTCAAAGTATTTTAAATAAAGCTGCCTGAGCTTGTCCGAATTCATCCTGTTCATTTGTCCTTCTCCTTGCGCTAAAAACCTTGCAGCGGGCTGCGGTATCAAAACGCTTTTGCAAATTATTATATCACATTTGGGCGGCAAATCGTAAACAATACTTGCTATTTTGGCGATTGTTGTTTATAATAAAAATCAGTAAATGGAGGTTTGGGAAAATGAAATTGATGGTCCCTGACGTAGTCGTCGGCGCTACAGGCGAAAAGACCTTGCGGCAGTACAGGTACGCTGCCGTGACCTCGCCGAGCGAAAACATCGTCTTGGATTTCACCGTCGCCGTCACCAACAGGAGGCTTATTCAGCACGCGGAGAAGGACAGCTCGAAGAGGTCAACGCTGATACATAACGAGATATTTATCGAAAACATTGGGGGGTTTTCTTTTTACAGGGGCAAGAGGAAGGAGAAAAACAACCTCTTTTTAAAGCTCCTCCTATTCTTTCTGCTCTTCGGCGGCGCAGCCGGGGTGCTGTTTTGGCAGGCATCTCCCATAATCGCCGCTGTGCAGGGCATTATCCCCTCGCTTCAGGACACACTGGGGGTAAAGATCGCCCTCGCAGCGCTGCCCGTAATCATATATATAGCCCTCGCCGTCTCCATGGTCGTACGCTCAAAAGCCTACATTATCAACATGATAATATACGCAACGGGGTTAAAGCCCTTAAGCCTCTTCTCCGACCCCGAGCAGCTGCTGTATTTTGATGACTATATCGTCATACCCCACCTGAAAGAGACCAAGGCGATGATAAGCGAGCTCTCTTCCATTATCCTCGACATCCAGAAGTTCGGCTCCGACGAGGTGTTAAAGTACATAGACTCCGAAGACAGCGCGAGGTGAGCTTTTTTAGCAAAAAGTCATGCCGGACTGCGCCTTGAAGTCCCCGGCAGGTTTTTTTTGCCAAAAAACCGAGCATTGCCCGGTTTTTGTCATGGCTCTATCTTCTTTACGTAGCACCTTCTCCTCTTCAGAAACTCCTTTTCCACCCCTTCCCACAGGGTAAGCACTTTGGAGTTATCCTCCAGCTCCAGATTGGTCTCGGCGTACTTTATGTTCTTGGCGATGAGGCCGTTTAGTATCTTATCCATCATCATGGCAGTAAGGCCCTTATTCTGATATTCGGGAATTATGGCGATGAGGGCGAACTCGACGGCCTTTGGGTGCCTCTTGAGCTTTAGCAACCTGTAGATGGACAGCGGTGTGAGCTTTCCCTTGCAGCGCTTAAGCTCCTCGGTAATGGATGCGAGCACGACGGCAAAGGCCACCACGTTGTCGTTCTCATCCACTATGACGCTGACGAAGTCCTTTGTCAAAAACAGCTTGAAGACGCCGATGATCTCGTCCACTACCCTGCCCTTTAAAGGGATGGTGCCGTGAAGGGGCTCGTAGGCGATGTTGACGAGGTCGAATACCTTGTGGCCGTACCTGTCTATTATCTGCGACATGGAAAGGCTGCTCTTGGTGACGTCCCTTAACTTAAACCTCTTTGCCACAAGTTCCGACATCTTTTTCAGCTTCTCAACGGGCTTGTCGGGCAGGAATATCTTGTACTCCAGCCAGTCCACCTCTTTTACGAAACCGTTCTGCTCCACGAGGCGGGGATAGTAGTCGTAGCTGTAATTTTCGGCGTAGGTGGACATCTTGTCAAAGCCCTCGACCAACAGCCCTTCCCTGTCGGTATCGTTGTAGCCCATGGGCCCCTGGATTTCGTCGAGGCCTTCCTCCCGCGCGAAGTCCTCCACCGCCTTAAAGAGCGCCCTTGCCACCTCCTCATCGTCGATGAGGTCAAAGCGAGAGAACCTCATCACCTTCCTGCCCGTCTTCTGTATGTAGGGATAAACCACTATGCCCGCTATCCTGCCAACGATCTCGTCGCCTTTGTAAGCGAGAAAAAAGCGGGATTTTGAGTATTCCGAATGCACGTTTTTCTCGGGGAAAAACAGCCTGTACTCGTCGCCGTAAAACTGCGGCACGTAATAGGGACAATTCTCGTACAGCTTGAGCGGAAACTCCACGAATTTTTTCATCTGTTTTTTTGTCTTGACTTCCTCTATCCTTACCATAATTCCTCCATAAAGACCTGTCCGCGGCAAAAATAACTACCTATATTATAGACCAATGCTCCCGATATGGCAAAGGATTTATCAAAAAAACTAAATAACTATGCTCATAAAGGGATAAATGTCCTTGATGTTGTTCTTTTTCAGGATGGTCTCCTTGTCGACGCCGAACTTTTGCGCGATGCCCTCAAGCGTGTCTTCGGGCCTGACGCTGTACACGGTGCCCTCAACCCGCCCGATTATGAGGCGCTGCCCCTCGTAAATCTCTTCGGTAAGCTCGTTGTCGCGCGCTACCATGGTCTGCGGGACGCCGTACATCGCGGCGATCTTTGTTAGGGTTTCCCCCTTTTTTACCCTGTGAATTATGTCGAAAGTGCGCATGGCATTCCCCTTTTTTATTTGGCGCGAAGGGCAGAGCCCCCGCGCCTTATCCCTTTTCAATATAGTATATTCTTATTGTGTGTTTTTCATTATGGTTATATAATAAATCCGCGGGGCATTTAATAGAATGTATATACAGGAAAGCGCTTTTTGGCTTAAGAGGTGATAGTATAAGGCAATCCATCTTCAAGGCTACCCTCACGATATCGCTTTTTTCTGTAGCCACGAGAGCGGCAGCCTTTTTCAACAGGATTTTTCTGAGCAAGACCATAGGCGCCGAGGGAATGGGGATTTACCAGGTGGTGTGCTCGGTGTTCGCCGTGCTGCTTGCGCTCACCTCGTCGGGCCTCCCCATTGCGGTGTCCAAGCAAACGGCGAGGCTGAGGGCGCTGCGAGACTACGACGGTGGCCACGCCACTACCGCGGCGGGCGCGGTGATAGGGCTTTCCATTGCTCTTGTTATAACCTTGGCGATAGTGATTTTCAGAAGACCCATATCCACGCTCTTCGTCGACAAGCGGTGCATGCCCATCTTCATGGTGCTGCTGCCGGGGGTTGCGGCATCGGCGATATACTCTTCTTACCGGGGAGGGCTTTGGGGGCAAAAGAACTTCTTCGCGTACGCGCTATGCGAATTCATAGAGGAGGCGCTGCTCATCGGCACGGGGATAATCCTGGTTTCGAGGGCGAGCGGCGTCACCGGCGGCGCTTACAACGCGGCGATATCAGTGTCCATCTCCTTCGTGGCGGCGGCGCTGATTACCGTGTGCATATATTTCTATTACGACGGCAAGATCAAAAGTCCAAAAGGATATTACCTGCCGGTGCTGCAATCCGCCGCCCCCCTCACGGGGATAAGGATAGCCTCGAGCGTCATAACTTCCCTGCTCGCGCTGATAATACCCATAAGGCTGAAGCTGTCGGGGCTGAGCGCGTCCGAGGCGCTCTCCGAATTCGGCATAGCCTCGGGAATGACGCTGCCGCTGCTCTTTATCCCCGGAACGGTGGTGGGCGCGCTGGCGCTCGTGCTCATTCCTGAGATATCGGGAAGCAAGGACAAGGCGGAAGTGGCGAGGCAGGTTGAGGGCGCGCTATGTTTTTCCATATTCGCCTCGCTGGTGATGGTGATCCCGTACACCGTGGCGGGAAGGGAGATAGGCGTGCTGCTGTACAGCAATGAGAGGTCGGGGGAACTGCTGACATACTCCGCCGCGATAATGATTCCCATGTCGCTCTCGAACATGGCCTCATCCTTACTCAACACTTTAGGAAAGGAAGTGTACTCCCTCAGGCATTACCTCATCGGCGCCGCCCTGATGATGGCGACGATATGGTTTTTGCCGCCCCTGCTCGGCATTTACTCCATGATATTCGGGTTTTTCCTGAGCTTTTCGGTGACTGCGACACTCAACACCCTCGCCGTGGCAAAGAGCGTGGGCAAGATGGAGATGTTCTGGCGGGACGGCGCGAGGATGCTCCTCGCGTGTACGGGCTGCACCGCGGCAGCCTGGATTGCAAACCTTGGGCTTAAGCAGGTTTTGCCGCAGCCGGCTGCCGCGTTTATTTGCGCTGCGGCGGGTTCCGCGCTCTTTATCGCGGTGTGCTTTAAGCTCAGGATCGCCAACATGGACACCCAAGTTAAGAAGATACTCACAAAAAGGTTTAACAAAAAGGAAAAAGTGGTATATAATTAAGGACAAAGGCGAGGCGTCCCGGGACTTTTGCAAAAAAGGGCAAAAAGGGGGCACGCCGCGCCAGGCAAACGATGGAGGAAGAGAATGTATAAGCTAACGGTTTCGCAAAAGATAGCATTTTCCGCCGTGCTCGCAGCAATATGCGTGGTGGTCAAGGTATTCAAGTTCACGGCGCTGCCCGGGCTCGAGATCAGCTTCTCCTATACCCCCAACTTCCTCGCGGGCATCTTCCTCGGCCCGATGTACGGGGGGCTTGTGGGGCTTGTGGGCGACCTCATCGGCACTCTCATCCAGGGAAAGGCCATAAGCCCGCTGATCACGCTGGGAAACACCCTAATAGGCGCCCTCATGGGCATAGCTTTCCGGTACGCCTACATCAACAACGTATACATGAAGATAGTTTTCGGCGCCTTTATGGTGCTGATTGTAGTGACCTACGGGATAAACACCGTGGCGTTAGTGCTTCCTCCCCTGTCTTTATACTCCTCGTACATGATAGCGCTGTCCGTGAGGATTCCCCAGGCAACCATGCTTGCCTTAAACACCCTGATCGTCATAGGGCTGTATGAAGTGCTCGACAGAACGATATTCATGCCCTATAAGGAAGAAAAAAAGAAGAGGCCTGGCTCAAGCGACACCAAAAAATACGAGATAAGGAGAAAGTAACCCGCCGCCCTCTCACTGAGGGCGGTTTTTTCGCCTTTATTTGAAACGGTCTTTGCCTTTGTCCGCCCCTTTTTGGGGCGTTTTTTGGTGTTGGGAATTCAGGGTATAAAAGCCTTAAGAGGGGAAAGCCTTGCCCTTTAACGGCGACGCCATCGCCATCACACAGAAAGCGGCTTGCCATCCGCACGAGGAGCTTTGCGGTATAATTTTTTCCCTATTATTCATAATAAGAATATGCTGCTCATCTTTATAAGAACGACTATTATCTTTGCCATATTGTTCCTCATCATCAGGCTTATGGGCAAGAGGCAAATCGGAGAGATGCAGCCCTTTGAGTTCGTGATAACGCTGCTGATTGCCGAGCTGGCGTGCATCCCCATGGCGGACCTCTCTACCCCCATAGGCTTTGGGATAATCGCTATACTGACGCTGTTCGTGCTGCATCAGGTGCTCACCATCGGAGAAAAGAGCTGCGTGTTCATCGGCAGGCTCATCAGCAGCAAGCCTTCAATCATAATCGACAGCAACGGGATAAACTACAAGGAGCTTAAGCACCTCAACATCAGCTTAAACGAGCTTCAGGAAAACTTAAGGATAGCGGGGTACTGCAACTTCGACGAGATAGAGTACGCGCTGCTCGAGACAAATGGCAAGTTCAGCTTCCTCAAAAAGCAGCCCTCCGAGGGCGAGAAGAAGCCGCCGAAGACCCCTCTCCCCGTGTGCATCGTGGAAGAGGGCAAGTACAAGGAATGGGAACTTAACAAGCTGGGCCTCGATAAGGATTATTTTGAAAAGCTGTTTAAAGAGAATGGCGCAAAGAGCTTAAAGGAGGTAGAGGTCGCCACCATTGACAGCAACGGCAAGGTTTACTTTCAGAAGAAAAACAGCAAATACAAGGTAATTGAAACGGGTTATACCGGAAGGAGGCCGTGGTGAGATCGACAATCATATTGCTGGGCGTTTTGGCGCTCATTCTGGCATCGAGCTACCTCGAGGGGCTGTATTTAAAGTCCAAATTCGGGTACTTTGAGGAAAACCTCGCCAAAATAATAGAGAAAACAGACAAGAGAGAGGACGACAGCAGCAGCCTGCGCGAGCTGCTCAAGTGGTGGAAGGGCGAAAAGCTGGTGATGCACGCCTTCGTCCCACACAACGAGATAAAGGACATCGACGGGATGATGGTAAAGGCCGAGGAATTTATAGAGGAGGACTGCTTTATCCTCGCCTCGGCGGAACTGAAAAAGCTCCTCGACCTGATAAAATCGCTGCCGGAGAATTACTCATTCAGTTTCGGGAACATCTTTTAGGGTCCTTTCCTTCCTGTAGCACAGGGGAGAGATGCCGAACTTTGCCTTAAACGCCTTGCAAAATTGCGAGGCGTTCTTAAATCCGCAATAGCCTGCGATGTCGGTGACCTTGTGGCAGGTTATAAGCAAAAGGCGCGCCGCCCTTTCGAGCCGAAAGTTCAATATGTAATCGCTCGGCGACTGCTTTAGCTTTAAAGAGAAAATGCGGTAGAGGTGGCTCCTGTGGATGAAGAGATGGTCGGCGATGTCCTCCACCTTAAAGTCATACATGAAATTGTCGTGGATGTACCGTACTGCCTTTTCAAGGTAGAGGTCTGAAGCGTCAAGGCTCATTGTCCTGCTCTGGCGCTGCAGCGCGGCGAAGAAAAGGTAGAGGCAGCCCGTCAGAATGTACTCGTTCCAGTTCATCTCCTTGGAGCGGTGAAAGATGTCCATGATTGCTTCCCTCGCCCCCTCTCGGCATTCAAAGACGGGATGCTCCTTTGTCAGCCCGCAGCTTGAGAGAAGGCGTTCCGCCTCGGTTCCCTTAAACCCCACCCAATAGTAGAACCAAGGGTTTTCGGCGTCAGCCCTGTACGTGGTAACATCATCGGGAAAAATCACGAACCCCATGTCCTTGCCGAGGCGATATGCCCTGCCGCCGTAAAGGTATTCACCTTCCCCATCCAGCACGAAATGAATGAGGAAGTAATCCCTCGCGCACGGCCCGAAGGTGTGGGAAGGGTCGCACCTGTGGTAGCCGCAGTCCACCACGTGCAGGCTGCCCGCGGCGAGGGCGTCGCTGTGGTAATAGTCCATCAGTAATCCCATAACCAAACCTCTTTTTACAACATCTTATATATTTTATCACAAAATTGCGGCGGAAAAAACCGTTTCCTGCAACATAATGACAAAAAGTTGAGACATAACCGGTATACTTTTGCCTGAAAGCGATTTATAATACTTAACAGATTTTTTCTTTTGCGGAGGATTTATATGAAAATAACCTTTCTTGGAGCGGGCAGCACGGTTTTCGCTAAAAACGTTCTCGGCGACATAATGCTCACCGAACAGATAAAGGAGATCGTAATCGCGCTCTACGACATTGACGCCGAGAGGCTGGACGATTCCCACAACATGCTCGCCAACCTCCTGAGGAACATCGGCAGAAAAGACGTGCTCATCGAGAAGTACCTCGGCCTCTCCGAGCTTGAGAAGGCGCTGGACGGCGCCGACGTGGCTATAAACGCCATACAGGTGGGCGGATACAAGCCCTCGACGGTTATTGATTTTGAAATTCCAAAGAAATACGGTCTGAGGCAGACCATAGCGGACACGCTGGGAATAGGCGGAATTTTCAGGGCGCTCCGGACCATCCCGGTGATGAAGCATTTCGCCGACGTGATGGAAAAGGTGTGCCCCGGCGTGCTCTTTTTAAATTATACCAATCCTATGGCAATGCTCACCGGCTACATGCTGAGGTATACTCCGATTAAGACGATTGGCCTTTGCCACAGCGTGCAGGTGTGCGCTGACCACTTGCTCTCCGAGCTCAAGATGGACGAGTACGTGGAAAAGTGCAAATGGCGCATAGCGGGCATTAACCATCAGGCGTGGCTGCTCGAGATAAAGGACCTTAACGGCAACGACCTTTACCCCGAGATAAAGAGGAGGTCAAAGGACCCCGCCCTGTACGAGAGCATAAAGCATGACCTGGTGCGCCTCGAGATAATGAACACTTTCGGCTACTACGTCACGGAGTCCTCCGAGCATTCCGCCGAGTACCTGCCCTACTTTATAAAGAGCAAGTACCCCGAGCTGATAGAAAGGTACAACATTCCCCTCGATGAGTACATTCGAAGGTGCGAGGCGCAGATAGCAAACTGGGTCAAGCTGAGAGAGAGGCTGACCAGTAACGCAAACCTCACGCATGAGTTCAGCCACGAGTACGCCTCGGGGATAATAAAGGCATATGTTACCGACAAGCCTTACCGCGTGCACGGGAACGTGTTAAATACCAATCTTATCACCAACCTGCCCTCCAAAGCGTGCGTGGAAGTGCCCTGCCTGATTGACAGAAACGGCGTAAACCCCTGCTTTGTGGGCGACCTCCCCGAGCAGTGCGCCGCCCTCAACAGGACTAACATAAACGTCCAGCTGCTCACCATAGAGGCGGCAGCAACCCTTAAGAAAGAATACATCTACATGGCGGCAATGCTCGACCCTCACACCTCGGCAGAGCTGTCCATTGACGAAATAAAGAGCTTGTGCGACGACCTAATCGAGGCTCATGGAGACTTTTTGCCGAAGTTCAGATAAGAAACGCTTTTGGCAATAAAAAATTCGGTTATAATGGCTTAGCCGTTATAACCGATTTTTTTGGAATTGCTGAAAAAAACGCCTCTGCTTTTTTTACAGCTTCGATGTGGCTTTGTCGGTATCGCAGTCAATCAATGGCACTGCCCCGCTTTGTCCTTGCAGTTTGAGCAGTAGCCATAGAGGTTGAGCTTGTGGCCGGTGATGACGAAGTCTGTCTGCTTTGCGACTTGCTTCTCGTAATCGCTCAAAGGGCAGTCCCCGACAGAGAAGATGTTGTTGCAGCACAGGCACACCAAATAATGCCTGTGCGCCATGCAGTTGTACTCGTAGTGGTTCTTCTTGTCCTCGCCGATGTTGATCTTGGAAATCAGCTCGCTGCCGCTTAAGCTGTCGAGTATCCTGTATACCGTGGAAAGGTTTATCGATATGTTCCTCTCGCGCAAAGTGGCGTATATCTGCTCCGCGGTTACGGGCTGCCTGCTCTCCTTTAAGAGCCTGAAGATCTCCTGCCTGTGGCGGGTGAGCTTTAAGCCGCTGCTCTTTATCTCCTCTTTCAGTTTCATACGTACACCTTATCCTAGTTACTCAATGTTATTCTAACATTGTCTTAAAGCGCGTGTCAAACATTTGGCGGGCGATGCCACATTGTAAAATGCCCTGACAAGCAATATCCCCTGCCGGGCGGCAGGAGAATTTGGTCTATTTTCCTCTCTTGGTATAAGTGGTATGAAGGATATGGTGAGCCTTGCTGGAATTGGGCTTGCCGAAGTACTCTTCATATATCTGCTTGATGGCGGGGTTTTCGTGGCTCTTCCTGATCTTTGTCATCTTGTCGGTATTGTAGATCGCCTTGGCGCGCTCCACCCTTATGTCGGCGTTGTTGTGGACGTCGGCGCTCTGGATGGGCATCCCGCCGCTCAACATTCGGAGGGCGAAGGTCTATACTTCTGCCCAATTGCTTTTATATGCTCTTGTCCTTCGTTTTTTAGGTTTTAACCTTACTTTCATCAATAAATCTATGTTTTTTACTCTTAACAGGCCTCTGTCTATGTAATTGTACACCGTTTTCGTACATACCTTTATCTTAAATCTGCCTTCAGGAAGACTGCCTATTACATTTGACGCGATGCCTTAATTAATATACAATGTATTTAAGAATTTATAAAGAAGCATAATAACATTATATCTGTCTTTAATGTTTTAAAAATATGTGCTATCCTTTAATAGCTTTATGTAATAAATGATTTCATATTATACTATTTATACTATTTTTGGTTAATTTATTATGTATTCCGATAATAAATTCTTTTATACCAAGGAGTATTATTTTGTGGGTTAAATTAAGGCATACGATTGTATTTTCAATACTGAGGGTCTTTTTTTCTTTTTTTTTATTTTTCAAATATGGTTATGTTTATAAAAAATTCAGATGCAATATAAAAAAACCTTATCTTATTTTATCAAATCATTTTACAGCATTAGACCCTTTTATGTTAGCTTTATCATTTAATTTTCCTATTTATTTTGTGGCTTCAGACGATTTGTTTTCCATTAAATATATTTCATCGATAATTAAATACCTTGTTGCGCCTATACCAAAAACAAAATCAGCAAGCGATATTAATACAATAAAAGACTGCTATAAAATAGCAAAAGAAGGCGGTAGTATATGCATTTTCCCCGAAGGCAACCGCACATACAACGGAGTTACCACCTATATACCGCCATCAATAGTAAAGCTGATAAAATTGTTAAAACTTCCAGTGCTGCTGTATAGGTTTGAAGGGGGTTACGGCGTTCAGCCCCGCTGGGCGGGCAGCATAAGAAGAGGAAGAATGCGCGGTTATGTCTACAGAATATTAACTTATGAAGATTATAGTAAATTAAGCGAACAACAGATATATAAATATATTACAGACAACCTTTTTATAAATGCATTTGAAGAAAATAAAATACTAAAAAAGCGTTATAAATCTTTTAAAAAAGCCCAATATATAGAAAGATTTTTATATGCCTGCCCCGATTGTAAAAATTTTTCCACTATATACAGCAATAAGAATTATATTATATGTAAAAAATGCGGCTTACAGGTAAAATATGAGGAGGACCTGTCTCTTACCGTAAAAAAGGGAAAATGTAGATTTGATAATGTTAAAGAGTGGGACGATTTCCAAAAAAAATTAATACTTGAAACTGATATAGAAAACTTAAACCAAAACCATATATTATTTAATGACGAAAATATACTTTTAAGACAAAATAAACGCTGCGTAAAAAAAATATTCATTTGTAAAGGCAGTATTACATTATATAAGGACAAGCTTACGGCAGCCCAGTCAAAAATATTTAATATTAAGGATATAACTTCTGTAACAGTTTTCGGTAAAAACAAACTGCAATTTTATTATAAAGATGAAATTTTTCAATTAATAGGCGGTAAAGCATTTAACGCCTTGAAATATCAAAATATGATATACCACATTAAAAATTATCAGGAAGGAATACAAAATGAATTTTTGGGATTATAGCGTATGGGAATTTTTATTGCAAATAGGCTTTTTGCTTATTATTATGCTTGTGGCAAATACATTGCGGCGCAAAATACCGTTTTTAAGAAAATCATTACTGCCTACTGCGGTAATAGGCGGGTTTTTGGCGCTTGCAATAAAATCAGCGGGGGTTTTTGAAAGCGGATTTATAAATAATGACATAATGGAAATAATAACTTATCATACATTAGCTTTGGGTTTTATTTCAATTACTCTTAAAACAAGCAAAGAAAAAATAACAAAAGAGCAAAATGTCGATATATTTAACAGTGGTATTATCACAGTAGCCACATATCTTTTACAGGCGGTAATCGGTTTGGGGTTAACACTACTGCTTTCTTATACCCTTTTTCCCAACCTTTTTAAAGCATCCGGTTTGCTTTTGCCCTTAGGTTTTGGACAGGGTTCGGGGCAAGCATATAATTTCGGAAATATTTATGAAGGCTATGGATTTACTGAAGGAGCTTCATTCGGTTTATCCATTGCGGCAGTAGGTTTTATTTTTGCCTGCGTCGGCGGCGTTATTTATCTTAACATAATGCGTAAAAAGGGTAAAATACAAAATATAAAATCTGCAACACAACATTATGTGTCAGAAGAAATTGAAAGCCCCAACGAAATACCCTTGACAGAAGCTGTGGATAAATTTTCCATACAGGTAGCTTTTGTTTGCTTGGTATATGTATTGACTTATTTGTTTATGAAGGGTGTTACTTATATTATAGAATTAGGTGTGCTTGGCGATTTTGGCTATAAAACCCTGAAACCGCTTATTTGGGGTTTTAACTTTGTTTTCGGGACATTGTTTGCGATTATTGTTAAACTGATATTAAAAAAGCTTCAAAAGCGTGGCCTTATGAAAAGGGTGTATATAAATAACTTTATGCTTAACAGAATAGGCGGTTTTATGTTTGATTTAATGATAATAGCGGGTATATGTGCTATTGATATCAAACAGTTAAGCACGCTGTGGATACCTTTAACCATTTTAAGCTTTGCAGGCGGATTTTCAACATTTTATTATCTGCGTTATTTATGTAATAAGTTGTTCCCCAAATACCCTATACAAGCTTTTATGTCTTTGTACGGTATGCTGACAGGTACAACAAGCACGGGTATGGTTTTGCTTAGAGAAATTGACCCCAATTTCGAAACGCCTGCGGCTTCAAATCTGGTGCTTCAAAGTTTTTATGCTATATTATTTGGTTTTCCTATGATGCTGTTATTAGGCTATGCCCCTTTAGGAACAAAAGAAACTTGGATAACATTCGATGCAGTAATATTGTTTTTTGTGATTATGAACATACTGCTTTTTAGAAAGTATATATTTAAAGGAAAAAACAATCAAAGTTAATCAAATAATTGTATATATATCACAGCTTGTATTTATTATTATTAATCTGCCATACAGGTAGCTCTATGCAGTAAATAAACAAAAAAGAACAGGCATTAAAGTCAAAGAAGTATTGATAAGAAAGATATTCTTGTTAAAATAGATAAAAGGCAGTAATAACTGATAGATAAAAATAAAATAATAAAAAAGGATAAGGGAGCGCTTTATTTAATCTCGTTGGCGAAACTCTGATAGCTAAAGGCAATTTTAAGCATAAAATATTTGACCTCGACGCTGGTGTTTTCGGAGAGCAGGGAGTTCTCGGAAATGGCCCCGAGGTTTATCTGCAGCGACACGAATTCAGCCTTTAGCCTTATCAACTGGTGGGAGCTTTGACCGGGCAAGCTGTCGAGCTCGCCCTTTAAGCGGATTGCCTCGTTTTTAAGGCCCTCTATCCTAACCTGGGCGTCCAGCTCGTTTATCATTCTGCTGTCGAGCTCGACGAACACGGCGTACAGCCCTTCTATGCAGAAATTGATAAACTCCAGTATGTCGCCCAACTTGTGAGCCGAAATTTTGTCGGCTTCGTATCGGAACTTAAACGCCGGCACCTCAATCTTCTGCACCGCGCAGTCCGAGCCGCCCTCTTTGATCTTATGGCAAACCGTCTGCGCATCAGCCTTGTTGAGGTAAAGCGCCGCGAAGACCTTGTAGCTGCCGCCGCTTTTTTGTATGTAGCCGCCGCCGCCTCGCGCGCGAAGCTGCCTCGCCGCCTTTTCCGCCTGCTGCACCGTGGAATAGGAGCCGAAGCTTATTGCATAGTAGTCCCTCGCCTCCACCGTGACCCCCTGGGAAACGTCGCCCGCGCGCAGCATAAACCCCCCCGACATGAGGGCGGCAAAGACCAGCGTCATCAGTACGCTGAAGACGAGGGAGGATATTTTGAGAAAACCATCCAAATATCCTTTCCTTTTAGCGCTTTTTGTTTTATAATGCTGACTATAGTGTCTGCAGCCGCTGCCCTGCAAACATTTACCCCCTTCGCTTTTTACAGTACATTGTATGCGGAGATGGCGATGAATTATCATATCGACAACATCCTGATATGGGATAACTTCAGGGAAAAGGGCGAATGCCCCCTGTGCGGGATATATCTGACCATAGAGGGCAAGTTTGTCTCAAGTTACCTAAACGAGGCGGTAATGGAAGACTCCTGCCGCGGCGAGGTCAACAGGTATGGCTTTTGCCCAAGGCATTTTGAGCAGCTCTATATGGGCGATAACAAGCTGGGTCTGGCCCTTCAGGCGCACACCAGGCTGGGATACCTCATGAAGGAAATTGAAGTAGCGGAAAGCCGCAGGGCGGCGCAAAAGATGGCGGACAAGCTCATGGGGCACCTAAAAAGCTGCGTCATCTGCAGTCTCATCGGGCCTCACATGGAAAGGTACGCCGGCGCGGTGGCTCAGATGTACGGAAAAGATGGAGAGTTTAAAAAGCTTTTTTGGGAAGGAAAGGGCTTTTGCATGGGGCACTTTTGCCTGCTGCTCAACGCCTCAAGGAATGCCGGAAGCTGCGAAAAGGAATATCTGCGAGCCTTGTCCCAGGTGCAGGCAAAAAACCTCGAGCGCCTTCACGCCGAGCTTGGGCATTTTGCCGACATGTTCGATTACAAAAGCAACGGCAAGCCCTGGGGGACTGTCAAGGACGCGCTGGAAAGGTGCATAAACAAGATCTGCGGAAGGATTATAGAAAAGCCCTGAGGGTAACCTCAAGGCTTTTATAATATATGTTATATAAGGATATAATTTTTTTATCAGCGCTTTGCGTAAAATCTAAGGTTGAGTTCATCCAAAAAAGCTCAATCCTCCATATACTTTTCTACCTTGATATTTGCCTCTTCAAAGAGCTGAAGGGAGAACTCGTCGGGGTAGCCGTGCTCGTAAACCACCCTGCTTATGCCGGCGTTTATTATCATCTTGGCGCAGATGACGCAGGGCTGGTGGGTGCAGTAAAGCGTCGCCTTGTCAATCGATATGCCCAGCCTCGCCGCCTGGATAATGGCGTTCTGCTCGGCGTGGACGGCAAAGCACAGCTCGTGCTTGGTGCCGCTGAGAATGCCCAGCTTTTTCCTGAGGCATTCCCCCTTCTCGACGCAGCTTTTGATTCCCGATGGTGCCCCGTTGTAGCCCGTGGTGATTATGCGCTTGTCCCTCACTATCACCGCGCCGACCTTCCTCCCTTCCTGAAAGCAACTCGACCACGTGGCGACGGTCCTGGTGAGCTGCATAAACCTTTTGTCCCACTTGTCCATGCGCGAATCCCCGAACTATATAATATTTTGTATTTTACCATCAAAAAAGGTGTGGAAAAAGTTGTAAAAAAGGTCAAAATATGATAATATTATATACCTAAACACCCATAAAGGCAAATAAATGACAATAATTTTATTTTTTCGTCATTGTTCTTTTTTCATTTTCTCGCAATGTATTATATAATATTGCTGTTAGCACTCAACCACCAAGAGTGCTAACGCCATGTTGAACAAAAATATTTAACAGGAGGATTTTATATGAAGATCAAGCCACTTTTTGACAAAGTCGTCATCGAGCCCGTTGAGGCGGAAGAGAGGACCAAAAGCGGCATCATCCTTCCTTCCGCAGCGCAGGAGAAACAGCAGATGGCTACCGTCATAGCGGTAGGCCCCGGCGGAATAGTGGACGGCAAGGAAGTCGTTATGCAGGTTAAGGTTGGGGATAAGGTTCTCTATTCCAAGTATTCCGGAAGCGAGTTCAAGTTTGACGGGAAAGACGTGGTAATCCTTCGTCAAAGCGATATCCTCGCCGTCATAGAGGAATAAGCGGGGCATGAAATTATTTTACAAAATATATTTCAAGGAGAGATAATATGGCTAAACAGTTAAAATACGGTGACGATGCAAGAAAAATTTTGTTTGCAGGCGTAAACGCGTTGGCTGACACTGTCAAGATCACGCTCGGACCCAAGGGCAGGAACGTCGTTTTGGATAAAAAGTTCGGAACGCCCTTGATCACCAACGACGGGGTGACCATCGCCAAGGAAATCGAGCTCGAGGACCCCTTTGAGAACACGGGCGCCCAGCTCATAAAGGAGGTTTCCACCAAGACCAACGACGTCGCGGGCGACGGCACCACCACCGCCGTAGTGCTCGCTCAGTCCATCATAAAGGAAGGTCTCAAGAACCTCGCCGCGGGCGCAAACCCCATCATCCTCAAGAAGGGCATTGACAAGGCCGTCGATGTGATCGTAGACGCCTTAAAGGGCATGAGCAAGAACATCAAGAGCAAGAATGACATCGCGCAGGTCGCAGCCATCTCCTCGAGCGACGAAACCATCGGCCAGCTCATCTCCGACGCCATGGAGAAAGTGGGCAAGGACGGCGTAATCACCGTCGAGGAGAGCAAGACCTTAAAGACTGAGCTCAACTTCGTCGAGGGCATGCAGTTTGACAGGGGCTACGCATCGGCGTATATGGTAACCAATTCCGAAAAGATGATCGCCGAGCTCAACGACGCTCACATCTTGATTACCGACAAGAAGATTTCCAACGTTCAGGAAATACTGCCCCTTTTAAATCAGGTTCTGCAGGAAGGCCTGAGGCTTCTCATCATAGCTGAGGAGATCGAGGGCGAGGCTCTCGCAACCATAATCGTCAATAAGTTAAGGGGCGCGCTCAACTGCGTGGCCGTAAAGGCTCCGGGCTTTGGCGACAGGAGAAAGGCGATGCTGGAGGATATCGCCATCCTGACCGGCGGACAAGTTATCTCTTCCGACCTCGGCATCGAGCTCAAGGACGTGGATATCTCCATGCTGGGCCGCGCCAAGCAGGTCAAGGTTGACAAGGAGAATACCACCATCGTCGAGGGCGCGGGCTCTGCCGACGCGATTGCCGCGAGGATCAAGGCCATCAAGGCGCAGATTGAGGAGACCACCAGCGACTACGACAGGGAGAAGCTTCAGGAGAGGCTTGCCAAGCTCGCCGGCGGCGTAGCGGTAATCAACGTGGGCGCGGCTACGGAAGTCGAGATGAAGGAGAAGAAGCTAAGAATCGAGGATGCGCTCAACGCCACGAGGGCAGCGGTAGAAGAGGGCATCATCCCCGGCGGCGGAATCGCTCTGCTGCGCACCAGGACCGAGCTTGAGAAACTCATCGCCAAGCTCGAGAGCGACGAGAAGACAGGAGCATCCATCGTGCTCAAGGCCATCGAATCTCCCGTAAGGCAGATCGCCGAGAACGCCGGCGTGGACGGCTCCGTCGTAATCAACGAGATACTCGCAAACGACAACCCCTCCTACGGTTACGACGCCCTGAAGAACGAGTTCAAGGACCTGCTCGAGGCGGGCATCGTAGACCCCACCAAGGTAGCGAGGTCCGCGCTTCAGAACGCCGCAAGCATAGCCTCGACGCTGCTTACCACTGAGTCTCTGGTCTGCGACATACCCGCCAAGGAGGAGCTCCCAGCCCCCAGAGGCGGAATGGGCGGAGATATGTATTAATTCGCTCAGAATGCATAAAAAGCGGTCCATTTTATCGGGCCGCTTTTTTGTTATTACATATAAAATTTTATTTTATTTTTTGAAAAGATATAGATTGAATGAAGTTAAATTGATATAACTGTAAAGTAAATTTTGTTCATCAAACAAAAGGTGAATCATGGTACAGGTAATAAAAAATCCGATTATGCCTGTTTTTATGGATTTATCAAAAACTCATTGTATATCGCCCTGATGGCGTTTTCGTAGTCCTTGTTGTCGATGCCCACGATTATGTTTATCTCGCTGCTGCCCTGGTCTATCATGCGCACGTTGATGCCGGCGCGGCCGAGGGCGGAAAAGAGCCTTCCCGCAGTACCAATGCGGTTTTTCATGCCGTGGCCGACGAGCGCTATCATGGCAAGGCCGTGGAACACGCTCACGTTGTCGGCCGACACTGCGCTCTTTATCTTGTCGAGCACGACGTCGAGTTTGCCGTCAAGCTCCTCGGAATGTATCACCAGGCACATGGTGTCAATGCCGGTGGGGATGTGTTCTATGGATATCTCGTAGTGCTCGAGCACAGAGAGCACTCGGCGGCAAAAGCCCAGCTCGGAGTTCATCATCTGCTTTTCGATGAAGATTACCGTAAAATCCTTTTTGCCCGCGATGCCCGTAACCAGCTTTCCCGTCCGGTCGTAATCCTCGGCGGCAACTATCTTTGTGCTGCGCTCGGGGTGAAAGGTGTTCTTTATTTCAATGGGAATGTTTGCCTTCCTCACGGGGAACACCGCCTCGGAATGAAGCACGAAGGCGCCCATGTAAGAAAGCTCCCTCAGCTCCCTGTAAGAGAGCATGTCGATGAGCTTTGGGTTTTCCACTATCTTGGGGTCGGCAGTCAAAAAGCCGTCCACGTCCGTCCAGTTCTCGTAAAGGTCGGCGCCCACCGCGCGCGCGATTATGGAGCCCGTGATGTCGGAACCGCCCCTCGAGAATGTCTTTATGCCGTCGGGGGTGCTGCCGTAAAAGCCCGGTATCACCGCGCGCTCGATATTTTTCAGCCTTAAAAAAGCGAGGTCGTTGGTGTACTCGCTGTCGAACGCGCCCTTTCTGTCAAACTTTATTATGTCCGCGGCGTCGACAAACTCATATCCCAATTTGGCGGCCAAGATGAGGGCGTTTAAGTACTCTCCCCTTGATGCTGCGTAGTCCCTGTCGCCTCGGCTGGAGATTATCCTCTCTCTTATCCTCTCAAGCTCGCCCTCCATGTCGATGTCAACTTTAAGGCCTTTCACTATCTCCTTAAAGCGCTTTTTTATCAGCAAAAAGGTTGGGCAATCGCCCGTCTGCCTCGCCTCGTCCGCGCAGCGGTAGAGTAGGTCCGTCACCTTTTCGTCCTTTTTATCCCTTTTCCCCGGCGCCGAGACCACGATGTACTTTCTCTCGCCGTCGGCCCTGACGATGCCTGCCACCCGCTCTATGGCGGCGCTGTCGGCAAGCGACGTGCCGCCGAATTTGCAAACCTTGATTCCCATGCGTCGCTCCTTTATGTAAAAAATAAGTTCCTCAATTTGCCCGCAAAGCGATGGGCGCTTACCTTCTGATCTTTCTCGCCTCTATATAGTACCTCTTCTCGCACGCCTCGCCAATCGAGAAGGTCTTTCTCGGAAAGCTCCCCTGCTTTATGATGTACTCGAAAAAGCTGTTCTTGTTGATTGGGGGCAGCAGCACGCCCACAGCGCCTCGCCTTTTGCAGATTTCAAGCACGGCATCCTCGCCGTGGATGTAGTCAACTTCCCCGCCGCTCTCTTTGATACAGGCGTCGGCGTACTCCTGCACCGCCGTCACCGCCTCGGCGGCTCCGCCGGGCAAGGGTATTTCCTCCCTCCTGCCGTCAAAAATTATCTCGCCCTTGCTGGTAAAGCCTTTCAGATGCCTTTTCAGCCCTTCCGCGAAATGCCTTCCGTCTTCCACGAAAAAAACCCTGTGTATGGGGTGGAAGTGCACTCCCTCGTCGTATATGTTGACTATCTCCGCCAGGGCGAACCTTGCGGGATGGCTCTTTTTTTCCTCTTCCGACAGCCCGGGCTTTATCTGCTCCCATATCGCCTTTGCGGTCGCCAGGCTGTGATTGCCGTCGCCTACCGCCATCGCCATATTCTCCTCACTGCCGTACTTTTTGGCAATGGCATCGGGGGCGGCCAGTTTCTTTAGCCTCTCTATTACGGCGTCGCAGGCCGTGACCTTGTATCCCCTGACGCTGCCCCCGCCCATGTTAAGCTTTGTATCGTACAGCAGCTCCAGACCCTCGCCCTGCAGGGGCTCTATCACGGAGCGCTCCTCGTCGTCTATCAGTATCATTATATGCGGCAGTTCCAGCGGCGCCTTCTTCCTTATCTCCACCCTCGGGGGAATGCGGGAGAGCACCGTTCCCTCGCTCGTCCTTATGAGGGTCTTAGCCCCGTCCTCGAAGCTGTACGCCTCAAGGTCGATTGCCGCCACCAGCCCCCTTCTGATTCCGGCGTAAGGGGTGGAGCGCTCCACGTAAACCATACAGCCTTTGTGCTCCTCGAAAATTCCCCGGCGCAGGTAGCTTTCCATGGCAGAGTTTATGCGCTCTATGTAGCCCAGATTGCCCTCTGACAGGTATACCTCGGGCAAAATAAGCCGCAGCGCCGAGGGGCTGTCCCCCACGAAGCGCTCAAGCTCTTCCCAATACTCCCTTTGGGAAGTGAACTGGTCGCACGCTATGCAGGCAAATTTCTCAAGGTCAATGCCCTTAGCCGGCAACAAGATATCCGCGGCAGTTACAAAAAAAGACATCCGATTCTCCCTCTTCTGGCAAAAAAACGCTGTATCAAAAAAATAAAAAGTTCTTATATCGCAAGGTCAAACAAATATAAATACCTTTAAGTAAACTAAAAAGAAAGCTCCTTGAAGGTAAAGGGGCTTTGGTAAAGCCGTAGACTGAGGCCTTTTTCGCGCAAAAATAACAGCTGTATGGGGATACAGCTGCCAAAATAGCCTTACAGCGACAGCAGCAGCCAAACGGCAAAGCCCACCGCGAGCGAAAGCAGGCAAAGTCCCACTTCCTTGAGTACCGCCTGCTGCCTGGCTTTGGATTTTTCCCTCGAAGACTGGTTCCAGAAAATATATCTCATGACTATTTCTTCCTGTGCCACCTGGTTTCGGCCTTTTCGCTTGAAAGGCCGTAGATACCCTCGATGGTGGTCTTAAGCATTTCGCCGTCAATGTAGCGCTTGAGCTGCCCGTCCTTTGCGATGGAGATTATTCCCGTCTCCTCGGAGACGACGATGGAGGTGAGGTTATGCGCCTCGGATACGCCCAGCGCAGCCCTGTGCCGGGTGCCGAACTCCTTGGGCAGGTTTATCTCGAGCGACAGCGGCAAAAAACAGCCCGCGGCGAGTATCTTGTTGCCCTTTATCAGCACCGCCCCGTCGTGAAGCGGCGACTTGGGAATGAAGATGCTCTCGAGCAGCTGGGAACTTATCTCGCTGTTCAGGACCACGCCGCTCTCGACTATCCCCGCGGGGGGCTGGTTGTTGACGAACACTATAAGCGCGCCGGTGTCGCGCTTTGCCATGTTCTGCACCGCCTTGACGATTTCCTCGGTTGCGGCTTTGAGTTCTTCCTCGGTGTTGCTTTCCATGTATTTGTCAAAATGCAGCCTCTTTCTGGAGGTCCATATATTCCTCTTTAAGTCGCTTGAAAACAGCACGAGCACCCCGATATACGAGGTGAGGAGAAAATATTTGACGATTTCCCCCGATATCCTGAGGCCGATCATGTTAATAAGAAGCGCCGCGGCGACCAGCAGTACGGATACTTTAACCAGAGCCAAGGCGTTGTTTTTTATGAAGAATTTAAACGATATATATATCAAGGCTGATATCAACAATATATCCAGCGCGTCCTGCAAGCTGAAGCCGTTGAATATTTCGCCCGCTTCCTTGAAAAAATTGTCCATAAAATCTCCAAAAGGGCTGCTTTTCCCTAAAATTATATAAAATTTAGTTGATTATGTCAACAACGATATTGTATGATAATATCAATATTTGCGATAAAGGTGAAGGCATGACGATACAGCAGATACTCTCGCCCTTCAGGAGAGCGGTGACGGACTACAACATGATAGAAGGGGGGGACAAGATTATAGTGGGGGTGTCGGGAGGAAAGGACAGCCTGACGCTGCTGACCGCCCTCAAGGCGTACCAGAGGTTTTCCCCTCAGGAGTTCGAGCTCATGGGCGTTACAATCGACATGGGCTTTAAAGGCCGCGACGAGAGGGGGCTTGCCGCCATCAAGGAATACTGCCAGAGCATAGACGTTGATTTTCAGGTTATCCCCACCGACATCGCTTATATAATCTTCGACATCAGGAAGGAGAAAAACCCCTGCAGCCTGTGCAGCAAGATGAGGAGGGGGGCGCTGTGCGACTTCGCGCGGAAGATGGGCTTTAACAAGCTTGCGCTCGGCCACCATGCCGATGACCTGATAGAAACCTTTTTGCTGTCGGCCTTTTGCGAGGGCAGGCTGTCCACTTTTCTGCCGGTGTCGCGCATGGACAGGACGGGCGTCACGGTGATAAGACCCATGATTTACCTGTGGGAGAAGGATATCTCGTCGTTTGCGAGGCAGCTCCCAGTGCTTTCAAACCCCTGCCCCGCAAATAACAACACCAAGAGGGAATATGTAAAGAACTTGTTAAGGGACATCCCTCAGGCAAAGAACAGGCTGTTTTCGGCGATAATCTCGCCCGATAGGTACAATCTTTATGACAAGGTAAAAAGGAATTAATTCCCTCGAGCGGTTTATTGGCTTTTTCAAAACTCAAAACGATATTTGCTCGCTATTCCAAACCCATTATCCTCAATATGTCGCGGGGCGTTCGGGCGAATACCCGCGCGCCCGCTTCCGTAAGCTCTTTTAGCGTCCTGTATCCCCACAGCACGGAGATGCCGAAAAACCCGCCGTTTTTCGCGACCATCACGTCGCTCTCCCCGTCGCCGATAAGGACTATCTCGTTGGGGAAAAGGTTCAGCGCCGTCGCTATATGCAGGGCTGAAGAAGGGTCGGGCTTTGGCGGAAAGATATCCTTTTGGCCGAGCACGTAGTGGAACCGGTGCCTTGGGAAGAACTTTGCCACCATATCGAGCGTGTTGGGATGGGGCTTGTTGGAGAGCACGCACACAATTATCCCTTTGTCAAAGAGGGCGTCAAGCACCTCCTCTATCCCATCAAAGGGCATGGTGTTTTGGGAGCCTATCTCGTCGTAAAGCTCCCTGTATATATTGAGGAACTTGTCGACGTTTTTCTCACTCCTCGCGCCATCAGGGAGAGAGAGCCTTACAAACTCCCTCGCCCCGTTGCCGATTAGATGCCGCACCCTCTCAAGGTCTATTACGGGATAGCCCCCAAGCTCCAGCACCCTTGACATGGTGAGGTGCAAATCCTTTAAGCTGTCTATAAGCGTCCCGTCAAGGTCAAAAATCGCCGCCTTTAAATTCATTAAAAGCTCCGAAATGATATTATTTTTTAACAAAATCTTCAGAAAATCAAAAAAATAATGCCTATATGTATTTAAGTAACAGTTAATATTGATGGTTATTAAGCAATATCGGGATAGAGAAGGCTGTATATTGAATAGCCCATCGGATATTAAGCGCGCTGCAAGGGGGTAGGCGGAATACGTCCCCCTTGCCGCTTATTCAAAAAATTTTCTTTATCCTCTCCATAGCCTCAATGGTGTTTTCCCTCGAGGCGAAGGCGGTCATCCTGAAGTACCCCTCCCCGTTTTTGCCGAAGCCGCTGCCGGGGGTGCCCACCACGTTCGCCTTCTCGAGCAGGTAGTCGAAAAAGTTCCATGAGCTCATTCCATCGGGGCACTTGAGCCAGATGTAGGGGGAATTCTTGCCGCCCACGTGCCATACGCCCGCTTCGCTCAAGGCAGATGAAATTATCCCCGCGTTTTCCATATAGTAGCCGATGCTTTCCCTAATCTGCCTCTGGCCATCGGGGGTGAACACCGCCTCGGCGCCCCTCTGCACGATGTACGCCACGCCGTTGAATTTGGTAGTCTGGCGGCGCAGCCACATCTTGTTTATGTCGGCGCCCAGCTTGGAGAGCGCCTTGGGAACCACGGTGTAGCCGCAGCGGGTTCCCGTAAAGCCCGCAGTCTTGGAGAGCGAGCAAAACTCTATTGCGCATTCTTCGGCGCCCTCGATCTCGAATATGCTTCTGGGAAGGCCATCGTCTTTGATATAGGCCTCATACGCGGCATCAAAGAGGATTATGGCGCCGTTTCCCCGCGCGTAATCCACCCATTTTTTGAGGCCTTCCGTATCGTAGACGGCGCCGGTGGGATTGTTGGGCGAGCAGATGTAGATTATATCAGCCTTGACCGAACGGTCGGGCAGCGGCAGGAATAGGTTTTGCTCGTTGGCGTCCATGAAGAGTATTTTCCTGCCGCCCATAATGTTGGTGTCGAGGTAAACGGGATAGACGGGATTGGGAATCAGGACGGTATTTTCGGCGGCAAAGAGGTCTAAAATGTTGGCTATGTCGCTCTTTGCGCCGTCGCTTATAAAGATCTCCTCAAGCTCGAGCTCTACCCCCCTCCTCAGGTAGTAATCCTTTATCGCGGTTCTCAAAAAATCGTAGCCCTGTTCGGGGCCGTATCCCCTGAAGGTGGCGGCGTCGCCCATCTCGAGCGCCGCCCTTTTAAGCGCACCCACAACGGCGGGGCAAAGGGGGCGTGTGACGTCGCCTATGCCCATCCTTATTATCTTTTTGTCGGGATGCTTTGCGGCAAACTCGTTAACCTTTTTCGCTATCGTGGAAAAGAGGTAGCTCTCGCTGACGTTAAAGAAATTCTTGTTTACAAGCATAGCCTGCTCCTTTTCTATATTGTCTTGAAGTGGACGGGCCCGGAGCGCTTGTGCTCGGAAGCTTTGTGCGCCCTCTCTATCTTCTCTTTAACCTCGGGGCTCGCCTGCCCCGTCAGAAGGTACCTGTCTATCTCGGCATAGGTTATCCCCATCTCCTTCTCGTCGGTCTGCCCCTCGTACAGACCCGCCGAAGGCGCCTTGTTTATGATGCTCTCGGGGGCGCCCAAAAACCTTAAAAGCTCGTACGCCTCGGTGACTGTGAGGTCGGAGATGGGATTGAAGTCGTATGCCCCGTCCCCCCACTTGGTAAAGTAGCCCATGTAGGCTTCGCTCCTGTTGCCCGCGCCCGCCACGAGGAAGTTCTTTGTGCGGGCTATGGAATAAAGTGCAGTCATCCTCAGGCGGGGCGGGATATTGATAAGCGCCATCTCGTCGAGAGGAAGGCTCTTTTGGATGCTGCCGGAAAGGGCGTCCCGCGCGGGAGCGAGGTCTATCACGACGTACTCTATGCCGAATTTCTCGCAAAGGCGGATGGCGTCCTCTCTGTCCTCATTGTAATTTCTCGAGGTACCGCAGGGCAAAATGGCCGCAAGCGCATTGTCCGTCGCCATCTTGCACAGGATTCCCACCAGCGCGCTGTCCTTTCCGCCGCTGTTGCCGAAGACCACGCCCTTGGCGCCGCTCCTTTTAAGCAAATCTTTGATGAATTTTACCCTCGCCTCTATCTGAGCCTGCGCGTCTTTCATAAGATCAAGCCTCGCATTTATTTCCTTGCCCTCATGCGTTCGACCTTTTGTTCTTTAAGCATACCTCGATAAATTTCTTAAAGAGCGGGTGGGCGTTGTTGGGTCTGCTCTTGAACTCGGGATGGTACTGCACGCCGACGAAGAACTTGTTTGCGGGAATCTCTATCGCCTCCACGAACTTGCCGTCGGGCGATGCGCCGCATATCACCATGCCATGCTTTTCGACTATGTCGCGGAAACTGTTGTTGAACTCGTAGCGGTGCCTGTGCCTCTCCCTTACCATCTCCTTTCCGTACGCCTCATACAGCAAGGTGCCCTTTTTCACCTTGCAGGGGTAGGCGCCGAGGCGCATTGTCCCGCCCTTTTGCACGCCTTCCTGGTCGGGCATGAGGTCTATTATGAGGTTATTAGAATCGGGGTCAAACTCCTTGGAATTGGCGTCGGCAAGCCCCAGCACGTTGCGCGCGAACTCCACGCACGCCACCTGCATGCCGAGGCATAAACCAAAAAAGGGCACGTCCTTTCCTCTCGCGTACTTTACCGCCACAATCTTGCCGTCTATTCCGCGGTTGCCAAAGCCGCCGGGGATGATTATCCCGTCCACGCCGGAGAGCGCCTCGTCAACCGTGTCCTCGCTTATGCTCTCGGAGTCCACCCACTTTATCTCCACGTTGACATCGTTCTCGTAGCCGCCGTGCTTTAAGCTCTCCACCACGGAGAGGTAGGCGTCGTGCAGCTTGACATATTTGCCCACAAGCGCCACCCTGATGGCGTGTTTTAGGTTCTCGGCGCGGCGCAGCATGTTCTCCCATTCGGTTAAATCGAGCTCACCGCAATTTAAGTGAAGTTCCCTGCACACTATTGCGGAGAGATTCTCCTTCTCGAGCATTACAGGCGCCTTGTAGAGGATTGGAAGGGTGATGTTCTGGATGACACAGTCCTTTTTGACGTTGCAAAAGAGCGCTATCTTTTCCTTGAGCTCGTCGGGTATCCTCTCGTCGCACCTCGCTATAATTATGTTCGGGGTTATCCCTATGCTCTGCAGCTCCTTTACCGAGTGCTGGGTGGGCTTGGATTTAAACTCGCCGGAGCTTGATATATACGGTATTAAGGTAACGTGTATGAAGAGGCAGTTTTCCCGTCCCACCTCCATGGAAATCTGCCTGATGGATTCCAGGAAGGGAAGGCTTTCTATGTCGCCCACTGTTCCGCCGATTTCCGTTATCACCACGTCGGCGCCCGTGTTTTCGCCAAGCTTGTACACGAATGACTTTATCTCGTTGGTGATATGGGGAATGACCTGCACGGTCTGGCCGAGGTACTCGCCGTTCCTCTCCTTCTGAAGCACGTTGAAATATACTTTGCCCGTGGTGAGGTTTGAGTACTTGTTGAGGTCCTCGTCGATGAAGCGCTCGTAGTGTCCAAGGTCCAAGTCTGTCTCGGCGCCATCCTCGGTGACGAAAACCTCGCCGTGCTGGTAGGGGCTCATGGTGCCCGGGTCAATGTTGATGTAGGGGTCAAGCTTCTGGGCGGCCACTTTGAGACCCCTCGACTTTAGCAGCCTGCCTACACTCGCCGCGGTTATGCCCTTGCCCAGGCCCGATACGACGCCGCCGGTTACGAAAATGTACTTTGTCATAAGTCAATTGCTCCTTCAAAGACCATCTGGGCGCCTCCCGTCATGGTGACACCGTCGTCGGTGTATCGTATGCGCAGATCGCCGCCTGTAAGTTTTACGGTAATCTCGTCGCCTTTATCCGCAAAGCCGCATACGGTGGCAATCACTGCCGAGGCGCACGCCCCCGTGCCGCATGCCAGCGTCTCGCCGCTTCCCCTCTCCCAAACCCTCATCTTTAGGGTCTTGCGGTCCAAAACCTGCACGAATTCGGTGTTGACGCCTTCGGGAAAGAGTGGATTTTTCTCGAATTTGGGGCCGATTTCCCGAATATCTATATTATCCGTATCTTCCACGAAAATTAAGCAGTGAGGGTTGCCCATGGAGACGCAGCTTATCTCGTACTCTTTGCCGCCCACCGCCACGGCGCGCCTTAAAATCCTTTCGCCCTTGAGCAGCACGGGTATCTTTTTTGGGGAAAATTCGGGTTTTCCCATGTCCACGCTCACCCATTCTATTTCGCACTCGCCGAAGAGTTTTAGGTGCTTTATGCCGCTCAAGGTCTCTATGGAAAGCTCCCTCTTTCTGCGGATGCCGCTGTCGTAGAGGAATTTGCCCACGCACCTTATGGCGTTCCCGCACATCTTGCCCTCGCTGCCGTCGGCGTTGAACATCCTCATCTTTGCGTCGGCGACGTCGGACCTGCATATTAAGACTATGCCGTCGCCTCCGATTCCGAAGTGCCTGTCCGACAGCCTGAGGGCGAGCTCCTGTGGGTTTTCTATTACCGTATTGAAGCAATTAAAATAGATGTAATCGTTGCCGCAGCCGTGCATCTTGTAAAACAGCGTCTTCATAGCCTCTCCATTACATAAAAAAAATAAGACAAATTTTCGGGGACGTATTTGTCTTAGCTCACTTTTTATATTATACCATAATCCCGTCGCCAAAAAAAGAAAAAGGGGAAAGTTTTGAAAAAGAATTTGAAAGGCCCTTCTCCCTTTTCCCAAAATAGGCGCCGCGAAGAGTATCCCGCGGCGCCGAAAGAGCGTAATCCTCAAAGCAAAATTAACCTTTTATATATTGGTTCCTCTCGGGGCCCACGGATATATAGGTTATTTTACAGCCCACGGCTTCCTCTATCATGTCAACGTAATCGTTTGCCTCTTTGGGAAGCTCAGACCTCGCGCGGCAGCCGGATATGTTTTTTCCCCATCCCTTGAAATATTTTACCACGGGCTTGCACCTGTCAAGGTCGGCGGAAAAGGGGAAGTAATCAATGATTTTGCCGTCAAGCTCATAGTTTACGCATACGGGTATCTCGTCCAGATAAGAGAGCACATCGAGCTTGGTGAGCGCCACCTCGTCCGCACCCTGCACCCTGCAGCCGTACCTGGACGCCACGACGTCGAAGCCGCCCACTCTCCTCGGCCTCCCCGTGGCGGCGCCGTATTCGCCGCCCGCCTGCCTAAGGCGCTCAGCATCCTCGCCGAACATCTCGGCCATGAAGGGCCCCTCGCCGACGCAAGTGGAATACGCCTTCATTATGCCAATGCACTTGTCGAGCTTGCGGTTGGGGATGCCCGCCCCTATGGGGGCGTATGCCGCTATCGTGGACGAGGAGGATGTGTAGGGGTAAATGCCGAAGTCTATGTCGCGCAAAGCCCCCAGCTGCGCCTCAAACATTATCTTCTTGCCGCTGCGCGCCGCCTCGTCGAGGAAAGCGCTGGTGTCTGTTACGTAGTCCTTAAAGAGCGCGGAATACTTCTTAAAGTATTCCTCAATCTCCTTGAGGGAGACGGGCGGGGCGCCGTAAACGCCCTTTAAGGTGAGGTTTTTCCACTCTATTATGCCTTGGGCGCGAGCCATGAGCTGATTTATGTCCTTGAGCTCTCCCATGCGGAAGGCCTTTTTCAGGTACTTGTCGCCGTAAACGGGGGCGATGCCTCTCTTGGTGGAGCCGAATTTCTTGTCGGCGAGCCTCTCCTCCTCGAGGACATCAAGCTGCACATGGTAAGGCATGCAGATGACCGCCTTGTCGCTAATCTTTAAGTTGTCGGGGGAAACCTTTACGCCGGCGCCTCTAAGCCGCTTCACCTCCCCCTCGAGGTGCTTCAGGTCAATCACCATGCCGCAGCCCATGACGTTGATGACGTTTTCGCTCAAGATGCCTGAGGGAAGAAGGTTTAAAATGAATTTGCCGAGATGGTTTATGACGGTGTGGCCTGCATTGTTGCCGCCCTGATAGCGGACCACTATATCGAAGTCCCTGGAAAAGAGATCCACCATGCGGCCCTTTCCCTCATCCCCCCAGTTTACGCCAACTATCGCTGTAAGCATGAATACTTGCCCTCCTTGTACCTCCAAAGCCAAAAAGGCCCCTTAAAGGCCCTTGCCTTTTGCTTGGCGGCTCAAGTTGCCGCGCAGCTTCATTATAATATCTGCCCATACAATAGTCAACCAAAAAGGCGTAAAGATACTTTATACCGCGTATAATGAAAGGTTATGAGGAGGCGCTCGCAAAAAAATCGCTATAAATGCGATGTAAGGTATACAAAAGACAATTGGTAGGGTATAATGTTGCCATATTACTGGTTTTATGGGAGGGGGCATGTTAGAGGTAAGGAATTTAAACAAGATCTATAAGACCAAAAAGGGGGTAAGGCACCACGCGCTAAAGGACGTCAGCCTCAAGTTCGAGGAGACTGGCATGGTGTTTATACAGGGAAAGTCGGGAAGCGGTAAGAGCACGCTGTTGAACCTATTGGGCGGGCTGGACAGCTACGACAGCGGCGAGATAATAATAAAGGGGAAGTCCAGCAAGGACTTTAAGGGCAGGGATTTTGACTCCTACCGCAACACCTACCTTGGCTTTATCTTCCAGGAATTTTATATAATGGAAGACTTTACGGTGGAGCAGAATATAGGCCTTGCCTTAAAGCTTCAGCACAGGAAAGCCGACAAGGAGACGATAGACGATATACTTAGGAAAGTGGACCTTGAAGGCTACGGACAGAGAAAACCCAACGAGCTGTCGGGCGGGCAGAAGCAGAGGGTGGCGATCGCGAGGGCGCTCGTCAAGAACCCTCAAGTGATAATGGCTGACGAACCCACGGGGCAGCTGGATTCGGCCACGGGCAGGCAGATTTTCCAGACGCTCAAAAAATTGTCAAGGGAAAAGCTGGTGCTTGTGGTATCCCACGACAGGGAATCCGCCGAAGAATACGGCGACAGGATAATCGAGCTCTCCGACGGCAGAGTCATTTCCGACGTAAAGAAAGTGAGCTACGGCAAAAACTCGGGCTTTGTGAGGACGGAGAGGTATGAGTACTTAAAGGACAGCTATATTCATATAAAGAATGCCAAGGCCCTGACAAAGCAGGACATGGAGGAGATTTCCAAAATGCTGCTCGAGGCCGAGGGCGAGGTGTTTGTCAGCTTAAACGGCGGGATTTCTGCGCAGCTTTACTCGGCACAGCTTTACGGCTCAGAGGGCACCAAGGCGGAGTCCGCGTTTGTAGAGACCGACAAGGCGCAAAATAACTATAAGCAGTACGGGCCGGGCGACTTTAAGCTGAGAAAGTCCAGGCTGCCCCTTAAGGAAGCCTTCATCATGGGCGCCAGCGGGCTCAAGAGAAAGCGCATAAGGCTGGCGTTTACCATCATCCTGACGGTGATCTCGCTGGTGCTTTTCGGCGTGTCCGATGCATTCGCCTGCTATGACGGCGTGCGGGCGCTGTATGACGGGCTGCAAAAGACAGGCATAAGCAGGGTGGGCATTTCGACTTACAAGGTCATGGAGTACTACGGCTACCCGTTTGAGGAAGACTGCAGTTTCAGCGACGATCTGGTAGCTGCCTTTGAGCAAAAGTTTGGCGATTACAGCTTTATCAAGGCATATAAATACCCTTACAAGGACGACGTGGCCTCCTTTCTCTTCCAAGACAGTAATACCGGTGAAAAACCGCTGCCCATGTACAATGTCCCTTACTATTCACTGTTCTTCGTCAGGATGAGAGACAATTGCATCGCCGTGCCTGATTTTTCCAAAGTGGACTTTAAGTTCAAGACGGAAAACAGCGCAAAACCGCAGGCAGCTGGCGAGATATTGATTACGGAGTACCTCGCTTCCATCCTCGTCGAACTGTCCAACCTTTACGACAGCATGGAAGAGGTGGTGGGAAGCGAGCTTACAATAGGCGGCGCCCCTCTCAAGATAGTGGGGATAGTGGACATAGGACTGGACGATATAGAAGGGCTTGAGGAGTTGAAAAAATCTAACAATGAGCTATATCCGGTGCTAAGCTCCAAGCTTGAGACAGAGGAGATGATCTATGCGAGAGCGGGGATAACGGATTTAATCAAACTCGATGTGCTCGACGTGTACGGCACCTACGGCAGCTATTCAAACAATTCCAATTTCATCAAGCCGATAAGCTTTCTCAATGCGGAAGAGACCGATTTTGCTGAAGGAAAGAGCATGGAGAGTTTTGGAGACGGGGACGTGGTTGCGGACAACTACTATCTGTTTGCCTTTTACAAGGAGTATTACCATATCTTTTTCCCCGAGATCCTCGGGAAAATAGAACAGAAAATGGAAACGGACTTCAACGAAGAATACGAAGGGGAAATCGGCGACGACAATTACTACGGCGCGCAGGAGCGGTTTATGAACGACAACTACCCCTATTACTATGAGACCTATTTTGATGGATTTGCCAGGGAATTCATCGACGCCAGTTTCGAGCAGATTATGGCGCAGATTGAGACCATTGACACGGGCGTTGAGTTTGAGCTTCAGCTAATGAAAATCTTGCGGGGAAATGAGTTCATCAAGCTCGCGACGGTGGGCAGCACCAAGCTGCCGCAGGAGGAGGAAACGATAAAGCAGATGTTTGTGAGCGTTTTAAGGACCGGCCTTCCCCGAATGACGTTCTACGTGCCGGACAGCGTCTACGACCAGGTCATAGAAAATGAGCTCTACAAGCCCGGCGAGGTAGCGTTTATGTTTTTCTATTTATCAAATAACACGGCAAGGGATATGGAGCTGCTGCGATTTATTGACCAAAACCGGTGCCGCGACGTAACCCCCATCAGCACCCAACTGGATACCATTGACGTTTTAGCGCAGGTTTTAAAGGACGTTTTCTTCTACGTGTCGATGGTGCTGTGCGTGTTCGCCGGCCTGCTGCTGCTCAACTTCATCTCCATCAGCGTCTCGTACAAGAAAAAGGAGATAGGCATTTTGAGGGCGCTTGGCTCCCGCCAGGTGGACGTGTTCTGCATATTCGCCTTTGAGGCGCTGATTATAGTGGCAATTGAATTCGTCATCTCCGCAGTGGGCGCCTACTTTTTCACCGGAATGTTGAGCGCCGAGATGGGGAGGCAGTTCGTCGAGCTGTTGAAATTCGATACGGTGTATACGCTTTTCTTCTTCGGCATAAGGCAGACGCTGCTGATGGCCGCGCTCGCCGTCGGCGTCGCCGTGGTCGCCTCCTTCATTCCCGTAAAGAAGATCGCCTCCATGAAACCCATCAACGCTATAAAAGATTTATAACACAAAAAGGCCTCCATGGGAGGCTTTTTTGATGGGTTAGCTTGCTGAATTGGAAATATCCATGGTATAATGTTATCACTATTTTTGGTAAATTTTAATGTTATTTTCTGAACGACCTAAAATTGAGGACATGGTTAAGGATTAACCTAAATCTATGGTATGTGCTATGAAAAAATTCATAATGTACGGCGCGGGAAACATCGGGCGGGGATTTATAGGGCAGTTGTTTTCTGAAAGCGGCTATCAGGTGGGCTTTATTGACGTCAACCCTGAGCTGATAGACAAGCTCAACCGGGACAGAGAGTATCCCGTCGAAATAGTAGGAGATGAAAGCCAGGAGATAATTGTAAAAAACGTCTACGGCATCGATGGAAACGATCTTGAGAAAGTGGCGGAAGAGATCGCAACGTGCGACATAATGGCGACCGCCGTTGGCGTCAACGCGCTGAAGCATATCGCAAGGCCAATCGCCCTCGGGATTGAAAGGCGCTTCAATCTGGGCAGGGGACCGCTTGACATCATTATCTGCGAAAACCTGATCGGGGCGGATAAGTATCTGAAGGAACTCATCATGCAGCATATCCCCCACCTCAAGGAAAAGGTCGAGGGCAATGTGGGCTTTGTGGAGGCGAGCATAGGCAGGATGGTGCCCATCATGACAGAGGAAAAGAGAAGGGGCAACCCTTTGAGGGTATGCGTGGAGCCCTACTGCATCCTGCCCGTCGATAAGATTGCGTTCAAGGGAAAAATCCCCGAGGTGAAAAACCTCTACCCCTTTGCCCCTTTTAACCTCTTTATACAGAGAAAGCTCTTCATCCACAACATGAGCCACGCGCTGTGCGCATATCTGGGTTATCTAAAGGGCTATATATATATATATGAGGCGGCGGGAGATACCGAGATAAGGCTTGTGGCGTACAAAGCCCTTTACGAGATGGCGGCCGTGCTCTCAAGTGAAAACGGCGCCGACATATTTCCGCTAATGAGGCATGCCGACAACCTTCTCTTCAGGTTTGAAAACAAGGCGCTGGGCGACACCATAGAGAGGGTGGGGCGGGACACCGTGAGAAAGCTTGGGCCAAACGACAGGCTTATCGGCGCCCTCAAGCTGTGCGAAAAACACGGGTTTTCCTCAAATTCCCTGTGCATCGGGATAGCCGCCGCCATGCTTTTCGACGCGGACGAGGCCAGCAGGGCGCTCTGCAGCTTTGTCAGGGAAAACGGCGTAAAGCAGGCGCTCTCAAAATATTGCGGGTACTCAGGCCAGAGCGCTGGGCTCATAGAGCGCCTTTATAATATGCTTAAAGAGGGAAGGCAGATAGGCGCGCTCTTGAAATTTTGCAACCAATTTTCGCAGAAAGAGATGATTGTTTAGGGCAAAAATAGAAAAAAACCATTGAATTTCTTCAATGGTTGGTGCCGAAAGCCGGATTTGAACCGGCACGGAGATAGGATCTCCGAAGGATTTTAAGTCCTTTGCGTCTGCCTGTTCCGCCATTTCGGCAAGGATTGGAGGCACCACCCAGATTCGAACTGGGGATAAAGGTTTTGCAGACCTCTGCCTTACCACTTGGCTATGGCGCCATGGAGCGGGAAACGAGATTCGAACTCGCGACATTCGCCTTGGCAAGGCGACACTCTACCGCTGAGCTATTCCCGCATATTCAATATATGCCGAAACCGCAAAATCCGTCAGCGCATCGGCGCCTATATAATATAGCAAATTTTACCGCAAATTGCAAGTTTTTTGAGAAAGTTTAATATTTTTTTGTCCGCGCTTCCACCCTTGACGTAAAAAGGGGCGCAGGGTTATTTAAGCCCCTGCCGCCCCTTTTGACGCGCAAAAAAGCTTTCTCTGCCATTACTCTAAAGATAAAATATAATAATACAGCGGCTGCCCGCCGTAATACACCTCCACCTCGCAATCGGGGTATTTTTCGGCAAGTTTCTCTTTAAGCTCCATGGCCTTATCTTCCGAGACGTCCTTGCCGTAATAGAGGGTTATCATGGAATGGCCGTCCTCTATCATATTCTCTATCAGATCCTCGGTGACGGCGGCAACGTTGCTTCCCTTGTTGAGAATGTTCTTTTGGTCGAGGCCGATGATGTCCCCTTCTTTCAGGTCAAAGCCGTCAATGTGGGTGGAGCGGACAGCGTATGTAACCTGCCCCGCCTTTACCGTGTCTATCGCTGACGTCATGCTGGTGATGTTCTCCTCGACGGAGGCGTCGGGATTAAACGCCAGCGCCGCAGCCAGCCCCTGCGGGATGTTTTTGGTGGTTATGACGTGCAGCGACTTGTTCTCGACGAGCGCCTTAGCCTGCTCGGCGGCGAGGATGATATTCTTGTTGTTGGGAAAGATATAGATATGCTCGCTGTTTATCTTATTGCACGCCTCGGCGATGTCGTTGGCTGACGGATTCATTGCCTGGCCGCCCTCGATCACCTTGTCCACGAGAAGGTCTTTAAAGATGGCTGCGAGCCCGTCGCCCGCGCAGATGGCAAGCATGCCCTGCTCCTTTTTCTCGCTCTCGAACTTGGCCTTAAGCTGCCTGTTCTGCTCGAGCATGTTCTCTATCTTTATCTTGTCTATCTCGCCGAGCTCTAACGCAAGGGAGATCACCTTTCCGGGCTTATTGGTGTGAACGTGCACCTTGACAAAGTCCAGGTCGCCGATGACCAGCACGCTGTCGCCCAGCGTCATGAAGGTCTCTCTCAGCCTGTCGATGTCGGCGCCGGTGGTCTTTTTGTGGAGGTTGATTATGAAGAATTCAGTGCAGTATGCATACTCGATCTCGTCGAGCTCCATCAGGTCGGCGTGCTCGTCGAACTCCTTTGAGGTGAAAACCTCCTCGCCCGCTGCGCTCTCCTCGTACAGCTCCTCGCCGAGGATGCCCTTCAGCATTCCCTTGAAGAAAATGACTAGCCCCTTGCCTCCCGCGTCCACCACGCCCGCCTTCTTGAGCACGGGGAGCATATCCGGGGTCTTTGCCAAAGTGTCCTTGCCGGCGGCGATGATTTCCGGCAAAAACTTCTCGAAATCACTCTCTTTTTTGGAAACCGAGAGAGCGCTCTCCGCAATTGCCCTTATCACGGTGAGCATGGTGCCCTCTTTGGGCTTGCTCACCGCGCTGTAAGCTATCTCCGTGCCCGACTTAAGCGCCCTGGCGAACTGTTTGGTGTCTATTTCCTCTTTTTCCTTTATCACCGAGCAAAAGCCGCGCAGTATCTGCGAGGTGATGACTCCAGAATTTCCCCTCGCGCCCTTGAGCGCCCCTTTGGAAATGGCCTCGGCGAGCGCGGCGAGGTTGTTGCCCTGGTATTCGTTCATCTCCCTGAGGCAGGACTGAAGAGTAAGGGACATGTTGGTCCCGGTGTCGCCGTCGGGCACGGGGAAGACGTTGAGCGCGTCTATGCCCTGCTTGTTTGCTTCCAGGAGCTTTACACCCGATGTAATTATCTTGCGAAAAGTCGCGGCATTGATATTCTTTTGCATTAATGAATAAGTCCTCCGATAAATTCCGAATAAATCCTTATCATAACTTGACACCTATCACGTTGACGTTTACGGTGTCAACTATCATGCCGGTGAATTTCTCGACATGGTATTTGACCGCTTCCTTGAGGGAGTCGCAGACCGCCTTGATGGACACCTTGAACTTGATGATGACGTACAGGTCAATGTAGATGCGATTGCCGCTGGTGACCACCCTTACGCCCTTGCTCTGCGAATCTCTCTGAAAGAGCACTGCTATGCTGTCGGTAAGATTTCTTGGCACCATCTCGACAATGCCATAACAGTCCCTCGCCGCGTACCCCGCAATGGAGGCTATCACTTCGTCTGTGATGCTAATCTGTCCGTATGCGTTTTTGGTATGGACGGCCATAAGAAAATCTCCGCAATTGATATACTAATTTTACAATATATTGGTGCATTTTGCAACAATAACGAGCCACAAAGCCCTAAATTAAAAAAGCGGGGTTTTGACTTTACCTCGAAAAAAATGTTATAATAAAATGGCTGCTTATTTTTTGCTGCTCACATTTTTTCGGCGAGGAAAACAGAATGATACGGAAATTTTTGAGGTATTACAGGCCGTACCTTGGGCTTTTTTCCGCAGACATGCTATGCGCGCTCGCGGTTGCGGGGATTGACCTGGCTCTCCCGCAGGCTCTGAGGTTTGTCACAGGCAAGATTAGCGGCGGCGAGACAGCAAACATCCTGCCCATGCTGGCGGCCGTCGCGGCAGCGATGCTCGTGGGGTACATAATAAGGCTTGGCTGCCAATACTTTATCACCTCGTGGGGTCACATTATGGGCGCAAGGATTGAGAGCGACATGAGGAGGCAGCTTTTCTATCATTACCAGCGCCTCTCCTTTTCCTACTACGACAAGAACAACACCGGCGAGATGGTGTCGAAGCTCGTCGGAGACCTCTTCGACATAGCCGAACTGGCGCACCACGGCCCCGAAAACATCATCCTCTCGGTACTCAAGATAACGGGCTCCTTTTTGCTGCTGATTTTCCTCAACGTGCCCATGACGCTCATACTTCTCTCGATAACCGTAATCATGTTCTTTTACAGCCTGCGCAAAAACAGGAGGATGCGCGAGATATTCACGCAGAACAGGAAGAAGATCGCCAAGGTCAACGCCAGGGTGCAGGATAGCCTGCTGGGCATAAAGGTGGTAAAATCCTTTACCAACGAGGAGCTCGAGCACCGCAAGTTCGACAGGGACAACGAGGAATATTTCAATACAAAGTCGCTCTCCTACAAGGCGATGGGCTCCTACCACGCTGTAAACTCTTTTATGCAGGGGGTACTGTATATAGCCGCCATGCTGTCGGGAGGGTACTTCGTGTATAGGGGCCAGCTTTCCCCGGTGGACTTCGCTCTGTATTTCCTCTACATCGGCATTTTCATAGCGCCCCTTAACGTGCTGATAAACTTTACAGAAATGTTTCAGAGGGGGTTTTCGGGCTTTCGGCGCTTCACCGAGGTTATAGAGACCGAGCCCGAGGTCGCGGACGACAAGAAGGGCTTGCGCATAGACAATTTAAATGGGGATATCGTGTACAAGGACGTCTTTTTCCACTACGATGAAAAGGTGCCGGTGCTGCACGGCGCCTCCATCACCATTCCGCAGGGCAGGACCACCGCGCTGGTGGGTCCGTCGGGCGGCGGCAAGACCACGATATGCTCCCTGCTGCCGAGATTCTACGACGTGATTTCGGGCGAGATAACCATCGGCGGGATAAACATCAAAGATATCAGCTTAAGGTCGCTCCGTAAAAACATAGGCATAGTGCAACAGGACATCTACATCTTCGGCGGCACCATAAGGGAAAATATCGCCTACGGGAAGCCGAAAGCCACGTTTGAGGAGATAGTCGAGGCGGCGAAAAAGGCGGACATACATGAATTTATAATGAGCCTGCCCAACGGCTACGATACCTTCGTGGGGGAAAGGGGGGCGCTGCTGTCGGGCGGGCAAAAGCAGCGGCTTTCCATCGCGAGGGTGTTTTTGAAAAACCCAAATATCTTGATTCTGGACGAGGCGACGAGCTCCCTCGACAACGAGAGCGAAAAGCACATCCAGGCGGCGCTGAACAAGCTCTCGAGCGGCCGCACCACCTTGATGATAGCGCACAGGCTGTCGACGATAATGAACGCAGACAATATCATCGTGATAGACGACGGCAGGGTGGTCGAAAGCGGGTCTCACGATGAGCTTATGGAAAGGGAAGGAGGGCTGTACAGGAAATACTACGAGATTCAGTTTGAGGGGATTTAAGGCATCCTGGGATTTGGGGCTTTGAGGTCTTGCTCGCTGGAGAAAACCTCGGCTCGCCCTTGCGCTCCCTAAGCAATGTAAACCTTTTATGAATTAAATTAAAAAGGGCTGTTTTTCAGCCCTCTTTTTAAGCGTTGATTTTTACACGGTTATTAAAGCGCCGCTTTCTCTCTCTGCTTGCTCGCCGCGCCCCTGCTTTGAAAAATATTCCTTTACGTCGATTATTCTCTGGTTTGAGCTGCCTCGAAATGGCAGGTCGAGGTCTCGCAGGCTCTCGACGTATGGCCCGTCAATGAGGGTGTCTGCAAGCCGCAGCAGCTTTCCGACGTAAGACCGTCTCTTTTCCATCACAAGCAGTTGCTCGATGGTGTAACCGGTGTAGATTATGAGATTTTTCCCCATAGCCTTTACCTTCAGGCCGAGCCAGTAGAGCGCCTCCGCCTGGCAAAAGGGCTCGCCCCCCGAAAAGGTCACTCCCGTAAGCAGGGGGTTTTCCTCGATTTGGGCGGCTATCTCGCCGATGCCCATATCCTGCCCGCCCTCAAAATCGTGAGTCTGGGGATTGTGGCAGCCCGGGCAGCGGTGCGGGCAGCCCTGCACAAACACCGCATACCTTATGCCCGGGCCGTCGACTATGGATTCCGGTACTATGCCGCTTACGCGCAAGCTATACGCCATGCTTTACCCTGTCCCTCTCTTCGGCGCGCTTGGCGTCATTAAAGCGCTCGGTGGTCCCCACGAGGTAGCCCGTTATGCGGCGTACCCTTTCGAACTTTACGCCCTTTCCTATGGTTTCTTTTCTCTGATTGTTGCCCATGACGTCAACTCCTTTTTCAGTATACCGGTACATTGGGATATTTTTTCCTCAGCTCGTTAAGCTTCTCGACGCTGACCTCCTCGCCCTCTCGGCGGCCGCAGCGTGGGCACACCTCGCCGATGACGCCCGTGTAGCCGCATACGGGGTCGCGGTCCACGGGATGGTTAATGGAGCCGTAGCCCACGCCCGCCTCTTTCATGAAGCGGATTATGGCCTCGAATGCATCGAGGTTCTTGCTGGTGTCGCCGTCAAGCTCCACGTAGCTGATGTGCCCGGCGTTGCAGAGGCTGTGGTAGGACGCCTCAAGTTTTATTTTCCTGTAGGCGCTTATGGGGAAGTACACGGGAATGTGGAAGGAATTGGTGTAGTATTCCCTGTCGGTCACCCCCTCGATGACGCCGTACCTTTTCCTGTCTATATGGACAAACCTGCCGCTCAGGCCCTCGGCGGGCGTGGCGAGCAGGGTGAAATTGAATCCCGTCTTCTGCGATTGCTCATCGGTTTTCTTTCTCATAAAACCTATTATCTCAAGGCCTAATTTTTGGGCTTCGTCGCTCTCTCCGTGGTGCTTTCCAATGAGCGCCTTCAAGGTCTCAGCGAGGCCGATAAAGCCCACGGTGAGCGTGCCGTGCCTCAGCACCTCCCCAACTGTGTCGTCGGGGCCCAGCTTGTCGGAGTTAAGCCAGATGCCCTGGCCCATAAGGAAGGGATAATTTCTCGCCTTCTTTGAGCACTGTATCTTGAAGCGGTGAAGCAGCTGCCTAAAGACCAGCTCCATTATCCCGTCGAGCATGGCGAAGAATTTGCCGAGGTCTTTTTTTGCCTCGATGCCTATGCGGGGAAGGTTAATGGAAGTGAAGCTGAGGTTTCCCCTGCCGCAGGTGACCTCGCGCGCCCTGTCGTGCACGTTGCCGATGACGCGGGTGCGGCAGCCCATGTAAGCCACTTCGGTGTTGTAGTCGCCTTCCCTGTAATAGGCGAGGTTGAAGGGCGCGTCGAGGAAGCTGAAGTTTGGGAAAAGCCTCTTCGCCGAGGTCTTTATGGCGAGCTTAAAGAGGTCGTAGTTGGGGTCGCCGGGGTTGAAGTTTTCCCCTTCCTTGACCTTGAATATCTGCACGGGAAAGATTGGAGTCTCGCCGCCTCCCAATCCCTCGTCGGTGGCAAGGAGAAGGTTGCGGATGGCCATCCTCCCCTCGGGGGAAGTATCCGTGCCGTAGTTTATTGAAGAAAATGGTACCTGCGCCCCCGCGCGCGAATTCATGGTGTTGAGGTTGTGAATCAACGCCTCCATCGCCTGGTGGGTGGCCTCGTCGGCCTTTTGGTAGGCGATGTCGTACGCCTGCTCGTGCATTTGCAAAAAGGCATCCTCACCACCACTTAAGCCTTTTTGGGCAAGGTATTCCGCAAGCTGCCTTCCGAATTCCTCTTTGTTGCCGATTTTGGGAACGGGAAGCTCTCCCTTTATTTCCTCAGTCAGCCGCCTCGCCTCCTCACCCGAGAGCTTATTGGCAACTCGAAGGATGACCTCGAGCGCCTGAAGGTATTCCTTTTTGAAGGTCTTTGCCACGCCCTGAGCCATGGCGTAGTCGAAATTGGGGATGCTCTGGCCCCCGTGCATTTCGTTCTGATTTGCCTGAATGGCGATGCACGCCAGCGCCGCGTAGCTGTGAATGCTGTTTGGCTCGCGAAGATAACCGTGCCCCGTGGAAAAGCCCCCTTTGAACAGCTTGATGAGATCAATCTGGCAGCAGGTCTCGGTAAGCATGTAAAAGTCCTTGTCGTGGATATGGATGTCGCCCTCGGCGTGCGCAGCTGCGATGTCCTTTGGCAGGATATAATTGTCGATGAAGTATTTTGAGCCCTCAGAGCCGTACTTTAGCATGGTGCCCATGGCGGTGTCAGCGTCGATGTTGGCGTTCTCGCGCTTGATGTCGACGTCCTTGGCGTAAGAGTAGGTTAGCTCACTGTAGATTTCCATCAACTCGTCCTTGGACTGCCTTATCCTGGAGCGCTGGGCGCGGTAGAGTATGTATGCCTTGGCCGTTTTTGCGTAGCCCGCCTTTATCAGCGCCTCCTCCACGATGTCCTGAACCTGCTCCACGTTGGGCACCTCGACCTCGGGAATGCGGCTTACGACGGCGTTCGTGAGCATCCTCAAGTCCTCCGGCAGGATAACCTCGTCTTCAACCGCAATGTTCGCCTTGTACATCGCGTCGTAAATCTTCTGTGCGTTAAAGGGCGCTAATGCCCCGTTTCTCTTTACAATATGGCTTGGCACCATAATAAAAACCCCTCTGATACTATATATTGTGGCGTGGTGAAAACTATTATACAATATGTTGTGCCTTATGTCAATAACGGAAAAGAAAAAAGATAAAAGGATTTTTGAGCCTTTACTTTTAGCACAATAACTGTTTTAAAAAAACATATTTTTAAACCAGATGAATCCTTTTGAGTGATTAAAAAGAGAGGGAAAAAAGAAAAAACCCTACATATGTAGGGATTGGTGGAGATGGGGGGAGTCGAACCCCCGTCCTGAGACCTGCCCATAAAGCCTTCTACGTGCGTAGCCGGTGCTTATACTTTGGGCTGGCGACTACAGCCGGCACAGCCGCTCGCCTGCAGCCCCTTAAATTCCGCAAAGGCCGCGGGGCAAAGGCCCTTACAGTACCCCAAATTTGATTGTGCCCTGTTTCGCCTCTTTGGGTAAGGCGGGCAGGACATGCCGCTAAATTTTAAGCGGCAATAGCTGCGGGATATCCCGCATTATTGTTTGCGTTTAATTTTTAGGCGTGTTTTTGACGCAGCCAACCCTGCGGCACGCTTCTCTTTACCAACAAGCCCCAGTCGAAACCGGTGCATCCCCATGTATTCGCGGCCTTCAAGCCGCCAGTATTATTATATCATATTTTTTGTGTTTTGTGAACAGGCAATTTGGGTTTTTGCCCCGAAAAATGGCTGATAATGCCGCCGCGCCTATGCTTTTTCCGAAAATTTTTTGCCCCCAAGCCCATTTTGCCTTAAGGCGCGGTAGAGATCTCCTCCAGGTTGTAGGGCGTAACCTGGTATACGTAGTAATTCAGCCAGTTGGTGAACATCACGTTCGCGGCGCTCTTCCAGCGCACCGTGACCTCCCTCTTCTCAAAGTCGGTAAAGTAGTTCTCGGGCGGGTCGATTTTAAAGCCCTTTCCTATATCGCGCTCGTACTCGTATAGCAGAGTGTCCCTATCGTATTCGCAGTGGCCGAATATATATACCTGCCTGCTGTCCTTGGACTTTAAGATGGCGAGCCCCGCCTTGTCGGATTCTGCCATTACCGCTATGTCCTTGCATTTTCTTATTGCCTCGCTGTCCGATTCGGTGTAGCGGCTGTGAGGCATGAAGAACAGGTCATCCATGCCCTTCATGAGCGGGTCATACGGGGTGAGCAAGCGGTGCTCGTATACTCCCGAAATCTTATTGGGAAGCGCCTTCTTGTTTATCCCGTAATAGTAGTACAGCGCCGCCTGCGCCCCCCAGCATATGAAGATGGTGCTGGTGACGTGCCTTTTGGCGAAATCGAAAATCTGCGTCAGCTCCTCCCAGTAGCGCACGTCCTCGAAAGACAGTATCTCCACGGGCGCGCCCGTTATTATCATGCCATCGTAATTGTTATGCTTTACCTCATTGAAGCTCTTGTAAAATTTCTCCAGGTGCGCTTTGGAAACGTGTTTGCTCTCGTAAGTGGCGGTGTTGAGCAGCGTCAAATTCATCTGCAAAGGAGAATTAGACAACAGCCGCATCAGCTGGGTTTCCGTCTCAATCTTGGTGGGCATGAGGTTTAAGATGGCAATCTCGATGGGGCGGATGTCCTGCGTGATTGCCCGCTTGTGGGTCATGACGAAGATGTTCTCATCCGTCAGTACCTTGTAGGCAGGTATGTCTTTTGGGATAACTATCGGCATATTGTCCTCCTTCTTTGGTTTGGTATCTTTATAATCTGGCGTATGAGTAAATTTTTACTAAAAGCTAAGCTCTGCGGCCGGCGCCTTTAAGGATTGTACTCCTTGATCGCCCTCTGGGCTGCAATCTTTTGCTCCCTCTCGGCGATGGCCATCCTCTTGTCGTGCAGCTTCTTGCCCTTGCAGAGGGAAACCTCGGCCTTTACCAGCGAGCCCTTGAAATAGAGCTTTGTCACGGCGAGGGTGTAGCCTTGCCTCGTGACCTTGGAAAAAAGGCGAATTATCTCGCTCTTGTGCATGAGCAGCTTCCTGTCCTTCCTGGGGTCGTAGGAGCTGAAGCTGCACCCCTTCTCGTAGGGGCTGATGTGGGCGTTCTTTAAGTAAATCTCGCCGTCCCTGATAAAGCAAAAGCTGTCCCTCAAGTTGACGTTGCCCGCCCTCAGCGACTTTATCTCCGCCCCCTCAAGCTCAATCCCCGCCTCGTAGGTCTCCTCGACAAAGTAATCAAACCTAACCTTTTTGTTTTCGGCTATCACTTTCAATTGAAACAGCCCCTTTTTTATTTATAATATCATAATACGTATATAAGTTGTAAACGCGATGCCGTCTTCATCACAGCTTTTTAATCATCCCAAAAGATAGACTTTTATACGAGGACGAAATTTATCCTCCTTGTGCGCGCGTCTGCAAAGTCCACCTTCACCCTCACCTTTTCGCCCAGCCTGAAGGTATGCCTCTTGCCCTTTAGAAGGTACAGCTCCTTGTCGTGCTTGTAGGTGTCGGGCGGCAGATTCTCTATCCTCACCATGCCCTCCACGGTGTTGGGAAGCTCCACGAATATGCCAAAGTCCGTCACGCCGCTTATTACGCCCTCGTACTCCTCGCCTATTCGCTTTTCCATAAAGCGCGCCTTGTAATAGTCGTCTATCTCCCTCTCGCTCTCCTCGGCGACGCGCTCGCGCTCGCTGGAACGGAGGCTGACCTCGCGCACCAGCCCGAACATCCTCTCCTGCCTAAGGCGCGGGTCGCCGTCCATGGCCCTCGTTATTATGCGGTGTATCATCAGGTCGGGGTATCTTCTTATGGGCGAGGTGAAGTGGCAGTAGTGTTTTGACGCCAGCCCGAAATGCCCTGTGCAGTCGGGCGAGTACCTCGCCTTCATCATGGTCCTCAGCATCACCTTGTTTATTATGGGATACTCAGGCCTCCCCTCTATCTCGGCGAGCAGCATGGAAAAATCTGAAGGGCTTGGGTGGCTGCCGTTTTTGAGCATGTAGCCGAGGCTTTTCAGCAGCGTCTTGAAGGCGAGCAGCTTTTCAAGGCTGGGCTCCTCGTGTATCCGGTAGACAAAGGGCAGCTGCTTTTTGTAAAAGGTCTCCGCCACCGTCTCGTTGGCGAGAATCATAAACTCTTCTATTATGCGGTTTGACATGCCGCGGGGATAGGGAACTATGTCCAACACGTTCCCCCCCTCATCTAAAATCACCTTGCACTCGGGAAGGTCAAAGTCTATGCTGCCCCGCCTGCCCCGCTTGGATATCAAGACTTCGGCGAGCTGCCTCATCAGCTCTATCGCCTCAAGAAGGTGGGGGTATTTCCCTCTCTCCCTCTCATCGCCGTCCAAAATCTTCTGCACCGAGGAATAAGTCATCCTCGCCTTGGACCTTATCACGGACTTTACTATCTTCGAGGCAGCTACCTGTCCCTCGGTGTTGACCCTCATTATCACCGAGAGCGTCAGCCTGTCTACTCCGGGGTGCAGCGAGCAGATGCCGTTTGAGAGCTCCCTGGGCAGCATGGGAAACACCCTGTCGGGAAAATATACGCTGGTGCCACGCCGGAGCGCCTCGGAATCCAGCGGCGAGCCCCCCTCGACATAGTGGGCGACGTCGGCGATGTGCACGCCTAAGATGAAATCTTCACCCTCTTTGCTTATCGAGATGGCGTCGTCGAGGTCTTTGGCGTCCTCGCCGTCTATTGTGATTACTATCTCCTCCCTGAAGTCTTCTCTTCCCGTAAGCTCATCTTCAAAAACGCTCTTAGGCACCCTCGCCGCCGCCCTCAACGTGCTCCTCTCAAACTCCTCGTAGAGGTCGTAGCTCCTTATTATTGAGAGGATGTCGGCCTCTATGCTGCCCGCCTCGCCAAGTATCTCCGTAATCTTTCCCTCGGGGTTTTTCCTGTAGTCGGGGTAATTGGTAATCTTTGCGACCACCTTCTGGCCGTGCCTGGCGCCGCCCCTTGCTTCCTGCGGGATGAAGATATCCTTATAGTAGCGCGTATCGTCAGGTTCCACGAAGCCGTAGCCGTGAGCGTATAGGTAGGTGCCCACTATGGTGTCCGTCCCCCTTTCCAGAACGGAGACCACCTCGCCTTCGGCGCTCCTGCCGCCGCCTCTCGTCAGCTTGCAAAGCACCAAGTCGCCGTGCATGGCGCCGTGGAGGCCTCTCGCGGGGACGAAGATATCCTCCCTTCCGTCTTCCCTTATAATGAAGGCGAAGCCGTGCCTGTTGCCGTCAACCCTTCCCTTTATAAGGCCCGTCTTTTCGGCCACGGCGAACCTCGCGCCCTTCTTTTCGCGCACGAGCTCGCCCCCCTCTACCAGCCGCTTGAGCGCATGCCTGCACTGGTCCCGCTCTGATTTCAGCTTTATCCCCAGCGCCTTAAACAGCTCCTTTTCGGAAAAACGTTCCAGCGCCCGTGCTTTTTCGAGTATCTTTCTGTCAAAATTCATTTCTTAGCTTTCTCTCGCCGCCGTGCGGCACTTTAATTTATTACTGTCTTTATTAATATAAAACAAAAGGCTCTTAAATTTTTTAAGAGCCGACCTTTCCAATTTATGCTGTTTTTCGCTCAATCAGAACGGAACGATGTTGACCACCGCTAAGGCTATCAGGAAAACCGCGAGTATTATCGATACTCCCACCGTGCGCCTCCTCCTCTTGCTCTCGATTGTCCTGCCCTTGTTCTTGCTGAAAAAGGTCTCCGTCCCTCCGCCGAACGATGCCCCAAGGCCGGATGAATTGCCAGGTTGTAAAAGAACGACCACGATCAGGTACACCGAACACATCATCACGAGTATGAAAAGCATAATCCTTATCGCCTGATATGCCGGAGATACCGCCTCGTCCTCGGCGAACATCATCATGTTGTGCATCATCATCAACAAACTGGCGACCATCCCTACCTCCCGAGCGGAAAATCACGCGTGTTATATAATATAGCATAAGACAGATAAATTTGCAACTATTTATTCGCGATAATATATAAATCTGTGGCAATTTTCGCATTCAATAATCTTTTTGCTCCTCAATTTGTCCATTTCCTTTAAGGAAATCTCCATGCTGCAGCCGCCGCACTTGTTGCCCCTCGCCTCGACCAGCACGGGGAAAATCCTGTCCGCTCTTCTCTTTTTGTACTTCTCCAAAATAGCGGGATCGATCTTTTTGGCCTGTTCCTCCAGCTTGGCCTTAAGTTCTTTGACGACGGGGGCGTATTCCTGCTTGAGCTTTTCGTATTTTTCCCTGTTTTCCAAAAATTCCTTACCCGCGGCGTTGTATTTTGCGCGGAACTCGTTGAAGGACTTTGCGAGGTCCTCCATGTCCTTTGATATGGAGGCAAGCTCCTTTTCCAGCGCCTTGATGTCGTCGAGCGCTTGGTTGACCTTCTTGATGAGGTATGTCGCCTCGTCGCCGCTCTTTAAGGTGGGGACGAGGGCGTCGTACTCGTGGATGAGCTGCGCATTTTCGTCATACGACCTCTTGGCGTCGTTGTACAAACTCAAAAGTTCCTCGGCGCGCTTTTCCATGCGCGCGACGTTTTTCGCGGATTCTTCCAAAAAACTCTTTGCCCTGCTCGCTATCTTTCTCTCCTCGGAAGAAACGAGCAGGTTTTCGACCTTTATCAGGTCCTTGTCGATCTCCTGATAAGCGAGAATGTTTTGCAACATAATACCTCCAAAAGCGTAAGTATTCATTCAAGGCCGATGCCTTGAATGGTTATATCAAAAAAACCTTACCATCCGAAAGGATTGGTCATTGTCTGGCTTTCGGCAAATTCTATGTCAAGGCCGCTCTTTTCGGCGTATTCGGAAAGCATGTCGACCAGAACGCGGATGGCGGGGTATTCAGTGGAGTGGTGGCCGCCGTCGATTAGGGCAACATCGAGCTCTTTTGCCGCGAGCGCCACGTGGTGCTTTATCTCGCCGGTGACCAGCACGTCGGCGCCCATCTCGTACACCGCCTCGAGCAGCGACATGTCGCCACCGCAGCTTCCGGGCGCCACCGCAACGGTGGAAACCTGCCTGTAAAAGTCGCCGCAGAGCTTGGCGCTGCTGTCGCCGAGCACCTCAACGACGAGGTCGTAAAACTCCCGAAGAGGCATGGGCGAGGAAAGCCTTCCTATCCGCCCCAGTCCCGCGTCCTCGCCGACGGAAAGTATGGCCTTGCACTGGGCAAGGTCCAGCTTGTCGGAAAGTATCTTCGCCACGCCGTTGGGGGCGACGTCGAAATTGAGATGGGCGCAGTAGACGGCGATGTCGCTCTTTATAAGCCTGTACAGTGTGCGCCCCAGCGGCGAGGATTTGGTGACGCTCTTTATCCCGTCGAAGATGAGGGGATGGTGTGAGATTATCATGTCGGCGTTCGCGTCCTCAGCCTCCGCCGCCACCTCTGAAGTTACGTCGAGGCACACCAGGACCGAAAAAGCCGGCTTTGCCTCGTCGCCGAGCAGAAGCCCGCTGTTGTCGCGCGCCCCGTACCTTTCGCAATAGCTTTTGCCGAGTTCCAGCGGCGCTATCTCCTCCACTATGGATATCACGTCCCTTACGGTGGCCATAAAAACGCCTCCCAATTCAATCGCTGTTTAAAATGCCATCTATCAGCTCCAGTCCCTCCTCCAGCTGCCTGCGCCTTAAATCGGCTTTCCCTATCCTCTTCAATATACTAAACGCCTTTTCCCTCTCGCGCTCGAGGTAAGCTAAAAAGGCCTTTCCCCTCTCTTTAAGGTTGGTGCGGCCGAAAAGCAGCTCCTCTTTTGTCAGGCTGTCTTGCCCTCTCCTCGCGCATATTATATCGTAAAACTTGCCCTTGCAATGGATTTTTCTGTCGCTCTCTATGAAAAAGCCGTTTTCGGCGAGGAATTTCCTCAGCCGTGGCGCGTTCTTCATGGGCTGAAGCACAAAAAAGCCTACCTCAGGTGGCGCCCCGCGCAGGATGGATATCATCTCCATCGCGCCCATTCCCGCCACCACCGCGCAGTCTATCTTTTCCCCGATGCCAAGAAAGCCTTCGGTGCAATAAAACGCCGCCTTGCCAAAAAACCCAAGGGAATTTGCCCGCCTCTTTGCCTTTTCAAGGCTCTTTTGGCTGATGTCAGAGATGACGGTCCTTTCCGCCCTGCCCTCGAGAAGCAGAAAACATGGCAAGAGACCGTGATCGGTGCCGATGTCTGCCACCGTGCCGCAATAAGGCACGCTCTCCGCCACCGCCTTCAGCCTCTCGTCGAGCTTTATCACTCGAGAAAATCCCTCAGCTTTTTGCTGCGGCTGGGATGGCGCAGCTTCCTTAAAGCCTTTGCCTCTATCTGCCTTATCCGCTCCCTGGTGACGTTGAACTCCTTTCCCACTTCCTCCAGCGTCCTCGGCCTGCCGTCGTCGATGCCGTAGCGCAGGCGCAGCACCTTCTCTTCGCGCGGGGTGAGGGTGTCGAGCACGCCGATTAGCTGCTCCTTGAGCATGGTAAATGCGGCGACATCGCTGGGGGCGGAGGCGTGGTCGTCCTCGATAAAGTCGGCGAGGTGGCTGTCGTCCTCTTCCCCGATGGGGGTCTCGAGGGATACGGGATCCTGCGCGATTTTCTGTATCTCGCGCACACGCTGCTCTGAAACGCCCATCCAATCGGCGATTTCCTCGGGAGTGGGCTCCCTTCCGAGCTTCTGAAGCAGCATCCTGGAAATCCTTATCTGCTTGTTTATGGTCTCAACCATGTGGACGGGTATCCTTATCGTGCGCGCCTGGTCGGCGATTGCCCTCGTTATCGCCTGCCTTATCCACCAGGTGGCGTACGTCGAAAACTTAAATCCCTTGGTGGGATCGAATTTCTCCACTGCCTTCATCAGGCCGAGGTTGCCCTCCTGAATGAGGTCCAAAAAAAGCATGCCCCTTCCCACGTACCTCTTGGCGATGGACACCACCAGCCTAAGGTTTGCTTCGGAGAGCTTTTTCTTGGCTTCCTCATCTCCCTTAATCATGGCTTCGGCAAGCCTTACCTCCTCTTCGGGGTCGAGCAGCGGCACCCTGCCGATGTCTTTTAAGTACATCTTGACAGGGTCGTCCAGCACCACGTCGTCTATTATTTTTTCGATATAATCCTTGTCGCTCTCGAGGTTGATGTCGTTCACTATGGAAATGCTATTGCCCTCGAGGTGCCTGTAAACCTCGTCAAACTGCTCCGGCGTGGCGTCGATCTTCTCCAGCCTCGCGCACAGCTCGTCGCTGGTAATGTAGCCGCCCTTCTCCCTTCCATAGGTGACGAGAGAGTCAAGCAATTCCTTAAATTGTTGATCGCTAAGCTGCATGTCCATCCCTTCCTTTGTTTTACAGTAATATTTTAATGCTTTTCCGCATTTTTATCTATCATTGCTCTTTTTATTTTTTTTATCTCGGAGTTTATCTCCTGTATGCGGAAAACCAAGTCCTTTCTCCTTAAGTTGTCCTGCTCCCGCTCAAACTCAGCCGTAACTATTTTAAGCTTTTCCTCAAGCTCGGCAAGGCGGAAAAACTTGAGGCAATCCGCGTAATACGCCCTCTTTTCCGCCTCGGTCATGGCCTCGCCGCACTCTAAGATGGCGAGGTTTTCCGCCTCGTCGTCGCTTATCTCGTACACCGCGGACTTTCTCGGCCGCCGCCCCTCTCTCCTGCACTCCTTTATGTAGCCCAAAACCTTTATATGGGCGGGCTCGGCGAGCGACCGCTCGAGCAGATCGTAGTCGGTGGCGTATTCCTCTTCCGAGAGCATGCAGCAGAGCATGAACCTCGCCGCCTTGACGTTCATTGGGGCGGGGGCGCCCGCGGGCTCGGGGAAAGGCAATTGGCCGGGCGGGGATTTTTGCAGGCCCTCGAGGTCTCTCTTTAAGCTGTCGTAGCTGATGCCGGTAAGGTCCCTGAGCTGCTTTAAAAGCTCTTCCCTTACGCTCGCGTTGTCCTCGGCAGCGATGACCTCAAGCGCCTTTTGGGTGTACTTTCTCTTACCGTCGGCGCTGCCTAAGTTGTAATTTTTCGACAGCGCCCTTATCTTGAAGTCGGGAAGGGGCAGCGCCTGCTCCACGAGCTTTTCAAAGCTTGGGACTCCCTCTTTCCTTATGTATTCGTCGGGGTCGGTGTCGGCCGGCATGGAGACCACCTTTACGCCGAGGCCCGCCTGCCTTAATATGTCAAGGCCCCTCAGCGTGGCGGCTTGTCCCGCTGTGTCGCCGTCGTAACATATATATACGTCGTCGCAGTACCTTTTTATCAGCTTGGCCTGGTCCCTCGTAAGCGATGTGCCCATGTTAGCCACGGCGTTGCCGAAGCCCGCCTGGTGAAGGGCGATGGCGTCCATGTAGCCTTCTACTATTATGAGCTTTCTGCCGCCGTCTGGCGGGCGGAACTTCTTTGCGAGGTTTAGGCCGAAAAGGTGTCTGCTCTTGGTAAACACCTCGCTCTCGGCGGTGTTTTTGTATTTGGCGGGGCTTGTCCCCCTCATGTCCCTGCCGCCGAACGCCACCACGTCCCCCATGGCTGTGATGATGGGGATAATCAATCTTCCCGCCAGCGGGTCTGCGGGCCTGCTTTCCCTATAGGCGGCGACGCCCGCCGCCGCCATTTCCTCGCCCGTATAGCCCGCTTTGGCAAGGTAATCTATCAGCGAATGGGCATCGGGAGAGTAGCCCAGGCCGAACTTTACTATGTAGCTGCCAGAGATACCCCTGCCGTGTAAATATTCTACGACCTTTTGCCCCTTTGATTTGAGGCAGGCGTGATAAAACTTTGCCGCGTCCTTCAGCAGGGCGTAGAGCCTGTCCCTTCTCTTCTTTAACTTTTGCGCCTCGTCGGCGTCTTTTCCCGAGATGTGTTGGGGAAGCTTCATGCCGGCTCTTTTGCACAGCAGTTCCACCGCCTCCATGAAGTCCAAGGACTCCATTTCTCGCAGGAACTTGATGACGTCGCCGCTGGCGCCGCAGCCGAAACAATGGTAAAACTGCCCGTCGACGTTTACGGCAAAGGAAGGCGTCTTGTCGTGGTGGAAGGGGCACTTTCCCCAAAACCTGTTTCCCTTCCTCTCGAGCGAGACATACTTTGAGACGACGTCCACGATGTCGTTTTTGTCCTTGAGTTGTTCTATAAAGCGGGGAAAGTCCATTGCTTCTCCTAATTGTCAAGCTTCCAGCTCGAGGGGATGAAGAGCCTGCTGAAGGCGTACACCGCGTACTTGTCCGACATCGAAGCGATGTAATCGCATATCGCTTGCTTTAGGCCGAACCTCTGGCGAAGCTCCCTGTAAAAGGGAGGCAGCTCCTCTTCATGTTTTAAGTAAAAGCCAAACATTGCCTCGAGCATCCTGTCCGCCTTTACCTCTTCGGTCTTGGCGTCGTTGTCCCTGTAAACCCTTTCATACAGAAAACTGCGCAAGCTAAGCGTTGCCTGCTTGACGTCGTCCTCCATGTCTACCAAGTTTTTGCCGAAGCTCTTGTTGTAAATGGAAAGGATCATGGCGTTTATCCTCTCCCTGCTCGTCCTGCCAAGTAAAGCAATGGATTCTTTGGGAAGCTCCTCTTCCCTTAAAATCCCCGCCCTCAGCGCGTCGTCTATGTCGTGGTTTATATAGGCGATCTTGTCGGCGAGGCACACCACCCTGCCCTCGAGGGTCATGGGCCTGCCCTCGAGTTGATGGTTCTCTATGCCGTCGCGCACCTCGAGGGTGAGGTTGAGCCCCCGCCCCTCGTTTTCGAGTATCTCGACCACCCTACGGGACTGCCTGCTGTGCTCAAACTGCCCGTCGGTCATCCTGGAAAGCGTCTTCTCGCCCGCGTGTCCGAAGGGGGTGTGCCCGAGGTCGTGGCCCAGCGCGATTGCCTCGGTGAGGTCCTCGTTGAGCATTAGGCTTCTCGCTATGCTCCTTGCTATCTGCGACACGTCGAGAGTATGCGTGAGGCGGGTGCGATAATGGTCGCCCTCCGGCGAGAGAAACACCTGCGTCTTGTTCTTGAGCCTGCGGAAGGCCTTGCTGTGGATGATCCTGTCCCTGTCGCGCTGGTAGTCGGTGCGCATGGGGCAAGGCTCCTCAGGCCTGACCCTGCCCTTTGTGTCTTTAGACCTGGCGGCGTAGTGGCTTAAGTATTTCTCTTCTTTTTCGTAGGTAAGCTCCCTCAAAGCTAAGACGCCTCCTTATATAATAGGCGTGCTCACCAATGCGGCGGCTCCCATATATGATCACGCATGATTATATTCGCCGCCAAAACGCAATTTCCTTTATTTTTTACAAAATTTTCAATAAAAATAACAAAAAAAGCGCCGAAAATTTTTTAAAAGGCGTCAAAGAAGGTAAAGGGCCGCATCCACGGCCCGTTATTTCTACATCTTTTCGGGAACCTTTATGCCTAAAAGCTCGAGGCCGACCTTAAGCACCCTGTAAGTGGCGGCGGTTATTGCAACCCTCCTGTCCCTTACGCCCGGCTCGTCGGCGAGTATCTTGCACTCGAAGTAGAATTTGTTGAAGCACTGGGCAATGTCCACGAGCAGCCTGGAAAGGAGCGAGGGCTCGTTCTTTGTCATGACGTCCCTCAATACGTCCTTGAACTTAAACAGCAAAGAAACCAGCTCGCATTCGATGTCGCAAAGCCCCTCGAAGCCTATCGAGCTATGGTGGGGGACATATCCCGCCTTCTCGATGGCGCTGTTTGCCCGCACGCAGGTGTACTGAATATACGGCCCCGTCTCGCCGTCAAAGTTGAGCACCCTGTCGTAGCTGAACACAATGTCCTTTATCCTGTTGTTGGCAAGCGCAGAGAATATCACCGCGCCGGTGCCCACCATCTCGGCGATTTTTTCTTTGTCCTCGAGACCGGGGCTTTTTTCGGAGATAATCTCGAGGGACTTTTCGACGCACCTGTTCAGGACGTCCTCCAGAAAGACCACCTTGCCCTTTCTGGTGGACATCGAGCCGCCTTCCTCGAGGGAGACCATGCCGAAGGCGACGTGCTCGAGGTCCTTCGCCCACTCGTAGCCCATCATCTCTATCACCTTGAACACCTGCCTAAAGTGAAGGTTCTGCTGGTATGCCACGACGTAAAGGCATTTGTAGAAGTCGTAAGTCTTCTTCCTGTAAAAAGCCGCCGCTATGTCCCTCGTGGCGTACAGCGAGGCGCCATCCTTTTTCAGTATCAGGCAGGGGGACATGCCGTAGGGCTCGAGGTCTACGACGAGAGCTCCCTCGCTCTCCTTTAAGAGGTTTTTTTCCTTTAGCTCGGCGATGACGGGCTCCATCTTGTCGTTGAAAAAGCTCTCGCCATGGTAGGAGTCAAAATGCACATTAAGCCTTTCATACACTTTCCCGACCTCCTTCAAGGTCATCTCCTTGAAGAGGTTGAAGATTTCGAGCGCCTCGGGGTCGCCGTCCTCTATCTGTTTAAAATACATCCGCGCCTCGTCCTCGAGGGAGGGGTTCTTTTCCGCTTCCTCATGAAACTTGACGTAAATGCGCAGCATCTCCTTTATGCCGCCCTCTTCTATCTGCATTCGGCAGCTCCACCGCTTGTAGGCGGAGATGAGCTTGCCAAATTGCGTTCCCCAATCGCCGAGGTGGTTTATGCCTATCGCCCTGTAGCCGAGGTAGTTATATATCCTGTACAGCGCCGCGCCTATTACGGTGGTGGAAAGGTGGCCGATGTGGAAGGGCTTTGCGATGTTGATGGAAGAGTAATCGATGCACACCACCCTGCCGGCGCCCTCGCCGCTCCTGCCATACTCCTCTGCTGACAGTATCTCTTCGAGGGTGTCCCTTATAAAGAGCTCCTTAATGAGGAAAAAGTTGAGGTAGCCTCCCACCGCCTCCGCCTTTGAGAATGCGGGGGGAAGCTCTAAGCCCTCCGCAAGCTCGGCTGCGATAACCTGAGGCGGCTTTTTAAGCAGCTTTGCCAGCTTAAAGCAGGGAAGGCAATAATCCCCCTTGTCCCTTTCGGGCGGGATTGCCACGAGGCCGTAGATTTCCTCTTCGCTCAAGCCCTCTATTTTTACGAGTTTTGAGATAATCTCTCTGTAGTCCATTTCGTCAAGCCTTTATCCGCGCGTCTGGCCGCTTCCGCGCACGATGTATTTGTAGGATGTGAGTTCCCTAAGGCCCATGGGGCCCCTTGCGTGCAGCTTTTGCGTGCTTATGCCCATCTCGGCGCCGAAGCCGAACTCAAAACCGTCGGTAAACCTCGTGCTGGCGTTGGCGTATACGGCGGCGGAGTCCACCCCGGCGAAGAATTTCTCTATAGCCTCCTCCGAAGAAGAGACGATGGCGTCTGAGTGATGGGTGGAATATTTTTCTATATGGGCGATTGCCTGTTCCACGCCGCTCACCATCTTTACCGAGATTATCAGATCGTTGTACTCGGCGTACATGTCCTCCTCGGCGGCCTCGAACGCCTGCGGGAATATCGCCCTCGTCCTCTCGCAGCCCCTTATTTCCACGCCCTTTTCGGCGAGCTTTGAGAGAATGCGGGGAAGGAACACGCCCGCGATTGCCTCGTCGACCAGCAGGCTCTCCGCGGCGTTGCACACCGAGGGTCTGCTGAGCTTGGCGTTTAATATAATCTTTTCCGCCATGTCGAGGTCGGCGCTTCTTTCCACGTATACGTGGCAGTTGCCCGCTCCCGTCTCGATCACGGGGACCTGCGAGTTTTTGACCACGGTCTCGATCAGCCCCTTGCCGCCGCGAGGGATGAGGACGTCTATCAGTCCCACGGCGCGCATCATCTCGCCCGCGCTCTCTCTCGAGGTGTCTTCAACCAGGCCGATGCAGCCGCTGTCAAAGCCCTCCCGCTCGAGGGCGTCGGAAACGGCCTTTACTATCGCCTTGTTGCTGTTTATAGCGTCCTTGCTGCCGCGCAGGATAACGGCATTGCCGCTCTTTACGCACAGACCGATGGCGTCAGCGGTTACGTTGGGCCTCGCCTCGTAAATTATGCCAATCGTGCCGAGGGGGACCCTCACCTTCTTTATCTCAAGCCCGCGGTAGTTTTGCCAGCTCTCGATGACCTCGCCCACGGGGTCGGGCAGTTTAATCAGCTCCCTCAGGCCGTCCGCCATAGTGACAATCCTCTTCTCGTTTAGCGTCAGCCTGTCTATGAAGTGGGCGGGCTTGCCCTCTACCTGCTCGACGTCCACCCTGTTTGCCTCAAGTATCCTGGCGCTCTCTTTTAAAAGGGCGTTCGCCATTATCTCGAGCATTCGGTTTTTCTCTTGGGCGGGCATTACCGAAAGCGCTGTCCTCGAGCGCCTCGCCCGCTCGCAAAGCGATTTTAAATCCATAATCCTCCCTCCTATTCCGCCTCCTCGGGCAGCTCGATGTTGTGGTAAACGTTCTGCACGTCGTCGAGATCCTCGAAGCACTCTATCATCTTGAGGAATTTCTCGAGGTTTTCTCCCTCGAGCTTTACGGTTGTCTGCGGGAAATAATCGATTTCCGCCTCGGATATGCTGTACTTTTTCTCGAGGCTGCCCTTGACCTGTGAAAGGCTGGCGGGGTCGCAATATATGACAAACACGTCGTCCTCGGTCTCCACGTCGTCTGCGCCCGCCTCGAGCGCGTCCTCGATGAGCTGGTCCTCAGACATGTCGGGGCCGCGCTCTAAGGTCACCACGCCTTTTCTGTCGAACATGAAGGAGACGCAGTTCTGCGCTCCGAGCGACCCGCCGTATTTGTCGAAGTAGTGCCTTATGTCGCCCACGGTGCGGTTCTTGTTGTCGGTGAGGCACTCCACGATGACGGCGGCGCCGCTTACGCCGTAGCCCTCGTAGGTTATGGACTCGTAGTTTATGCTGGACAGCTCGCCCGCCGCTTTCTTTATGGAGCGCTGGATATTCTCGCCCGGCATGTTGTTTGCCTTTGCCTTGGTGATGGCGTCTTTAAGCCTTGAGTTGACTTCGGGATCGGAGCCGCCCTGCTTTACCGCGACGGCTATTTCCCTTCCTATCTTGGTGAATATCTTCGCCCTCTGGGCGTCTCCCTTTGCCTTCCTGTGCTTAATGTTGGCCCATTTGCTGTGTCCTGCCATAGTTTTCTCCTCTATGTTATGAGTGTATGAGCAAATACATCATGACCGAGGCGCACACCGCGGCGTTGAGGGATTCCACGTTTCGCATGGGAAGGCTTATCACCTCATCGCACGCCTTTAAAAACGCCTCGCCCATGCCGTGAGCCTCGCTGCCTATTACGAGCGCGAAATTATCCTGTTTTTTTCTCTCAAATATGTTTTTCCCGCCCATGTCGGCGCAAAGGAGCGGGATGCCCGCGCCCTTTACGGCATCGATCGCCTTTTCGGCTTCCATCTCAAAGAGGTTTACGTAGTTGAGCCCGCCCATGGTGGCTCTCACGCACTTTGGGTTGTACGGGTCGGCGCAGCCGCAGAGGATGATGTCCCTTACCCCGCAAGCCGCCGCAGTCCTTATGATGGTGCCGAGGTTCCCCGGGTCGGAAAGCCTGTCGAGCACAAGGCACCACGAAAGCGCGCCCAGCTTTGGCGTTTTTATCCTCGCGAGCGCCGCTATCCCCTGCGGGGTGGCGGTGCCACATATCTTTTCCATCAGCCTTGAGGGGACTATATACACCTCTTGGGTGGCGTCGTATAGGTCGAACTGCTGCCCTTCTTCCGCGAACACGCATTCGATTTCGGCGCCCGCTTCAACCGCATCCTTTACCGCACGCAATCCCTCAATCACGTACAGCCCGTATTTTTGCCTGTACTTTTTCTCCTTGAGCGAGGCGGCTATCTTAATAAGGTTATTGTCGGCGGATGTGATATACTTCATCTAATAAAGGATACCAAAAAACCTTTATTTTATCAAATATTTAATCGAATCCTAAGCCAACGGCCTGATTAAAAAAAGCCTTCGCTATTATCGAAAGGCTTTTTTTTCTTCAGGCTATCCTGGATTTTGCGGTTTCGGCGAGAGCCTTGAAGGCCTCGAAGTCGTTTACCGCAAGTTCGGAGAGCATCTTCCTGTTGAGGTTAATGCCGGCAAGCTTCAGCCCATGCATCAGCTTGCTGTAAGATATATCGCACATGCGTGCGGCGGCGTTTATCCTCGCTATCCACAGCCTGCGGAAATCCCTCTTCCTGTGCTTTCTCCCGATGAAGGCGTAGTTGAAAGATTTCATCACCGCTTCGTGCGCTATGCGGTAGTTCTTGCTCTTTCTGCCCCAGTAGCCTTTCGCGAGCTTCAATATCTTCCTGCGCTTCTTTACGGCGTTTACAGCCCTCTTTATTCTCGGCATTTTTCACTTCCTCCTGTCAAGTTAAATATGGCAGCAGCTTATCTACGTTCTTCTTCATGGAATCGTGAACGAAGCCGCCTTTCCTGAGATTTCTCTTTCTCTTGCGGTCTTTCTTGGTGAGAATGTGGTTTTTGTTGCTCTTGGCCCTCTTTATCTTGCCGCTTGCCGTGACCTTAAAACGCTTGGCGGCACCTCTGTGGGTCTTCATTTTCGGCATAGTATATTCCTCCTGAAATTGCTGTCTATTTTTTATTGGTCGCCAGTATCATCAGGATGGTCCTGCCATCCCTCAAGGGAGCCCTCTCCATGACGCATACGTCCTTTAAAATGTCGTAAAACCTGTTCATTACCTCTATCCCAATCTCGGGGTGGGCCTGCTGCCTCCCCTTCATCCTTATGGAGACCTTGACCTTGGCGCCATCCTCGAGGAACTTCCTCGCGTGCTTTGCCTTGACGTTGAGGTCGTTGGTGTCGATAGTCATGGAGAGCCAGATCTCCTTTATTTCCACAAGCTTTTGGTTCTTGCGCGCCTCCTTCTCCCGCTTGGCCTGCTCGAATTTGAACTTGCCGTAATCCATTATCTTGCACACCGGCGGATTTGCTTTGGGGGCTATCTTAACCAAATCCAGCTCGCTCTCTTCCGCAAGCCCGAGCGCTTTGGCAATCGGCATGATGCCGAGCTGCCTGCCGTCTGGAGCGATGACCCTTACCTCGCGATCCCTTATCTCGCGATTGACCTGATGCTCTTTTTTAATACCCTTTTCCTCCCCTTTTAACTGCTTTTTAGAATATAAAAGCGGACAGCAAAATACCGTCCGCACAAATCACGAGCGCAGCCTTCGCGTATGGGAACCGTACCAAGACGAGACCTGTACGGTGAGAAACGGTAATTTCTGCTTAGGTAATATTTTACCAAACAGGCCGCCCCGTGTCAAACGTTTAAACACCATATCGCCGTTTTTTAAGTCTTTGAAGCGATTTCCCGCAAGATGCGGGAGATGAATTGTCCCTCGTCCATGGCGCCAAGGTCGCCGTCCTTTCTGCTCCTTACGGAAATAGTGCCGTTTTCCGCCTCCTTGTCGCCGATTATGACCATGTAGGGGACCTTTGCAAGCTGCGCTATCCTTATCTTGTAGCCGATCTTTTCCGACCTCAAGTCGGCCTCAGCCCTTATGCCCATGGATTTTAGCTTATTAGCAAAATCAGAGGCGTGCTGAGCTGTCCTGTCGGTTATGCTCATCACTTTCACCTGCACGGGGCTTATCCACAGGGGGAAGGCGCCCGCGTACTTTTCTATGAGCATGGCGAGCGTTCTCTCGTAGCAGCCGATCGAGCTTCTGTGTATTATTATGGGGTACTTTCTCTGGCCGTCCTGGTCAATGTATGTCATGTCGAACTTTTCGGCGAGGAAGAGGTCTATCTGAATGGTTATTATGGTGTCTTCCTTGCCGTATACGTTCTTTGCCTGAATGTCGAGCTTGGGGCCGTAAAACGCCGCCTCGCCGTCCGCCTCGACGTACTCTATGCCGAGGTGATCCAGGATATTCCTCATTATTCCCTGCGTCCGCTCCCACTGCTCCTCGGTGCCGATGTACTTTTCCCTGTCGCCTTTATCCCATTTGGAGAAGCAGAAGGAAACCTCTTCCCTCAGCCCCAGGCAGTCGAGCATGTAATAAACGAGGTCAAGGGCGCCCTTGAACTCTTCCTCAAGCTGCTCGGGGGTGCATATTATGTGACCGTCCGAGAGCGTGAACTGCCTTACCCTGATGAGGCCATGCATCTCGCCGCTCCCCTCGTTTCTGAAGAGCTTTGAGGTCTCGACGTACCTTATGGGAAGGTCGCGGTAGCTCTTTAGGCCGTTTTTGTAAATCATGTACTGAAAAGGGCAGGTCATGGGGCGAAGCGCCAGCACCTCGTCGTCGCCTTCATTTCCCATCACGAACATCTTGTCGCGGTAGTGGTCCCAGTGGCCTGATATCTGGTACAGGTTGCTTTTGGCAAGGTAGGGGGTCATGGTGAGAAAGTACCCTCTCCTCTCCTCCTCGTCCTCGACGAAGCGCTGAAGAATCTGCATCATCTTGGCGCCGTTTGGCATGAGCAGGGGCAGGCCCTGCCCGATGTTCTCGTCAGTCATGAATATCTCAAGCTCCCTGCCAAGCCTGTTGTGGTCCCTCTTCTTTGCCTCCTCCACCTGCGCCAAATACTCTTCCAGCTCGCTCTTTTTGTCGAAGGCGGTGCCGTAAATCCTCGTGAGCATCTTGTTCTTCTCGTCGCCCCGCCAGTAGGCGCCCGCCAGCATGGTGAGCCTGAATGCCTTTATCCTGCCCGTCGAGGGAAGGTGGGGGCCCCTGCAAAGGTCGATGAAATCCCCCTGCTTGTAGAAGGATATCACCTCATCCCCGGGCAGCTCGTGGATGAGTTCCTGCTTGTAGGACTCCTCCCGCATGAGCTTAAGCGCCTCTCCTTTGCTCACCTCCATCCTCTTTATGGGAAGGTTGGCCTTAATAATCCTTGCCATCTCCTTTTCGATCTTCTCGAGGTCGGCTGAGGTTATGGGCGTCCTGAAGTCAAAGTCGTAGTAGAAACCGTTCTTTATTGCGGGACCTATCGCCAGCTTGCAGGTGGGATAAATGCTCTTTACGGCGTGTGCGAGCACGTGGGCGCAGGTGTGCCTGTAGACTTCCTTTCCCTCCTCGTCATTGAATGTCAAGATTTCAAGCCTGCGGTCGCCCTCTATCTTGTAATCGAGCCCGACCAGCCTGCCGTCAACCTTTGCGGCGACGGCGGCTCTTGCCAGCCCCTCGCTTATCGAGGCGGCGGCCTCGAGCGCCGTGATGCCGTCCGCAAAATCCCTGACGCTGCCGTCCTTCAAAGTGAGTTTCATATACACCCTCCCGAAAAATTCTCTCCAAAACAAAAAATCCTTAAAACTTAAAGTTTTAAGGACGGTTTACTCCCGCGGTTCCACCTTAATTGCCGAAAAGCATTTCCGGCCACTCTTTCATGCCTTTAGCCCGCATGAGGAGGCGGATCAAGCAAAAGTGGTTTCGCGCACCTTGAGGAAATACGGCATTCGCACCAGCCAGCCGCTCTCTTTATTTCCCGCAAAGGGGCTACTTGTCTCTTACCGTGCGACCCTATGGGGTTTTCGCTGCCTAAAAAAAGGCAGCCCGCTTTTTATATATTATACACCCGGGGGAGGATTTGTCAATAAAATCTTATTCTGTCGCTGAAAATATTTTTGAGGAAGATCATGGTCTGGCGGTCGCAGGGGTCTCTGAAGTTGATGGCGGCGGGGTTGACGAAGAGTATCCTCGACGCGAGCTCCCCGCTGCTGGATGTCTCGAAGTCGGCTATGCTCCTGCCGTCGCCGTCCATGATGACGTAGCCGCTGCCCGTGCGGTACACGTTGACCTCTTCCGCATTGCTGGGCATGGAGTAGACGATGTGCTTTATGAATTCGTAGATGGCTTCCCTGTCGCTGTCGCCGTAAAAGTTTTCTGAAAGTATCTCGGCGATATTCTTCCACCTTGTCAAAAGGTCGCTTATGCAAAAGCGCATTATGCCGTCTATCGTCAGCTCGCGCTCGGCAATGCCGTCTATGTCGAGCAGGGTTTGGTCATAATCCTTGTCGTAAAGCATCACCGAAGTGAAGAAAAGGTTCTCCAGCTGCTTGTCGGATATCTTCACGGCAAGGTGCTTTCTGAAAAAGAGATACTTGTAATTTATGAGGATTATGTCGCAGAAGATGTCTTTGATGAGGAGCATTACGTCGTCGAGGCTCTCCTTTTTGCTGTGAACCTTGGCGTAGCGCCTGCCGCACATCTCTTTGACCACGATATATGCGTTAAACTCCTCCATTATCTCCTCGAGCTTTTTCAGCAAGAGCTCGAAGAGGCTGAGGTATTTCTTGTCGGTGCTGATGTAGTAGTCTGGCATAACCTACCTCCACCAATATATTGCGCAAATCAGTGCTTTTTATTTGTTAAAGGCAAGCGCCAGGGCTCTGAAATTTTTTTTAAGGGCGGGGAATTTTGTTGCCAAAGGAAAATGTCGAATGAGGGTCAAAAAACGGTTTGTTGATTCTCAACGTGTCGTGAAAAGCCCTTGGCAAGCAAATAAAATCCCGTGGAGGGCCACGGGATTTTTTGTTTTTTTTTGGGAATTTTTACGTCAAAGCAGTATGCAGATTACGCCGCCCCTGCCCTCGTTGACGATTCGGCTTATGGTCTTTCTCATCTTGTTCTGAGCGTCTGTGGGCATGGAGAGCAGCTTGTTGGTGAGGCCTTCCCTCACGAGGTTGTGAAGGGGTTTGCCGAACATGTTGGTCTCCCAGATGCCCTTGGGGTCGCTCTCAAATTCGCTGAGAAGGTATTTCACAAGCTCCTCGCTCTGCTGTTCGGTGCCCACTATGGGACTTACCTCGGTATTTATGTCCACCCTAATTATGTGCAGGCTGGGGGCAGACGCTTTGAGGCGCAAGCCGAACCTTCCGCCGCTCTTTACTATCTCGGGCTCTTCCAGCGTCAACTGCTCTATGCCGGGGGTAACCACGCCGTACCCCTTTGCCTCGACGTCGGCGAGCGCTTCCTTTATCCTGTCGTAATGCTTCTTGCTCGAGGCAAGATTTGCCACGAAGGACATAATTCTGAAATCGCTGTCTATGGCCTCGCCGGCAATCTGCGAGAGCACCTTGTAGAACAGCTCGGGCTTTGCCGACACCTTGAACCTTATAGCGCCCTCGCCGAGCGATACGTCGAAGTCCTCGGGCGGGTTGAACTTCGGCGAGCCCGTAAAGAGCTTCTTTGCCTGCTCGAAGTCGCGCATCTTCCTCATTTCGGCGATGGCTTCCGCCGCCTGTTCCATTATCTCCCTTATGGTATCGTTGTCCTTTGGCAAAGCCCCCATCCAATCGGAGAGCTCTATGTCCATGCGGCGCAGCGGGAATTCCATGAGCACGCGCTCGAATATGCCCGCTATCTCGTCGGCGCTCATCTTGGTGACGTCGATGCAGACCACGGGCACCTGGTATTTTTCCTCGAGGGAATCGCGCAGCTTCTGGGTATTGCCGTTCGAGGGGTTTTTGGAGTTGAGCACTATCACGAAGGGCTTGTTTAGCTCCTTAAGCTCCCTTACCACCCTCTCTTCAGCCGGTATGTAGCTTCCCCTCGGGATGTCCGTTATGGAGCCGTCCGTTGTTACCAGCACGCCTATGGTGGAATGGTCCTTTATCACCTTCTGGGTGCCCATTTCGGCGGCCTTTTCAAAGGGCATGTCGGCGTCGCTCCACGGAGTCATGATGAGGCGCTGCTTCTCTCCTTCCCTTATGCCCATGGCTCCCTCGACCACGTAGCCCACGCAGTCGATGAGGCGCACGTTGACGTTTATGTCCTCCCTCAGCGTCACCCTCACGCTCTCGCCGGGCACGAATTTGGGCTGGGTGGTGGTTATGGTCTTGCCGTCGCCCGCCTGCGGCAGCTCGTCGACCACTCTGTCCTTCTTGTATTTGTCCTTTATGTTGGGGATGACAAAGCTCTCCATGAACTTGGTTATAAAGGTGGACTTGCCCGTCCTCACCGGCCCAACCACGCCCACGTAGATGTCGCCCTCGGTGCGCCTCGCTATGTCGTTGTAGATGGCGTATCTATCCATAAAATCCTCCTTGAAAGACCAAAAAAAGGTTAATCCATTCAGTAGATTATATGAGCGCGCATCGGCAAAAATGCCAAAAAAAATCCCCCCGACGGGCAGCATACGCGCTCCGAAGAGGGAAGACAAGGCGACTTTTTACATCATTATCTGAAAGGATATTATAAGAAAATTAAAGGGAGCTTTAGCCCCACCCCAGCTCCAGGTCAAATACTATCCCACATGAGGAGAAAGAGAAAAGGTCGTCGTCGAGGCGTACTTCCGTAAAGCGCGCGCATTCTTCATCAAGCTGGGCCTCTATCCCCATCCTGATGCCGCTCGCCCTCCCCATGGGTATGGTGCCGGTGGGGTCGAAGTATCGCACCTCGAGGGCGACGCAGGCGTAGAGCGGCGCGCCCTGGGGCAGCTCAAGGGATATAGGCTCCTCAAGCTCAAACTCCAAGGTCTGCCCCAGCGGGGCGACGAGGGGAAGGTCGCTCTCGAACACAGCCAAAAAGTCCACCACAGGCTCTTTGCCCACCCCTATCTCGAACTTCAAGATATGGGGGGCGTCGCCGAACCTGAAATAGGAGCTGCCGGAGGGTATGGGCTGTGTATTGATATACGTTGGGGTAAAACTGATTTTGGTTATCGATATGGCTTGAGAAGGGTCTGCCGGGCCTGGCGAAGGGCTTGGGACGGGTGCGGGGCTTCCCTTGGGCGGGAGCTCATCTCCCCGGCCAGGCGGGGGCGTGCAGGGCTCCCTTATATCGGGAAGGACATAGCCGCCTTCTTCCCAGCTTTGCCCTACAGCGCACGCGCCGAGCAGAAGGGCAAGGCAGAGGGCGGGCAGTATCAGCGCTTTGAACAATCTCTTCATAAGCAACTCAAAAACATTGTTTTTCTTTGGCTGAAATCGCCAGGGCGCTTGTTCAGTTTATCATTTCTATGTTCTCTTCGCCCTTTAAAAAGTCGGGAATTTCCTCTTTTTCGGAAATTTGCTCTTCCCTCGCGAACAGGTCGCGGGGCGGCTCCTTGGGGGCGAGCACCTTTATGCGCTCCATGACCTCGTCAAAGTCGGGAAGGTCCTCGAGGGAGGAAAGCTGAAACCTCTTTAAAAACTTGTCGGTGGTGGCATACAGCAGGGGCTTTCCCACGGTGTTCTTCCTGCCCACTACTTGTATGAGGTTGTGCCTTAACAGCATCATTATGACGTATTCGCTGTTTACGCCCCTTATCTCCTCTATCTCAAGGCGGGTAATGGGCTGCTTGTAGGCGATTATCGCCGCCACCTCGAGCATTGCCCTGGAAAGCTCCCTCTCCTTTATGGGATTTAAGACGACTTCTATCTGCGGGGCGTAAGCGGCGTTGGAGGAAAACTGTAGCTTGCCGTTAAATGAAAGGATTTGTATGCCGCTGCCGCCGCCGTACTTTTGCAGCAGCTTTTCAACTGCCTTGAGAATTTCTTCTTTTGAGACGCCCAGCTTTTCGGCCATCTCCTTTACCTCGACGGCGTCGCCTGCCAGAAACAGTATGGCCTCCAAGACGTTTTCCAGATTATCCAATTGCCGAGCCCTCCCTGATGGTCAAGATTATGTCGCCGAAAATGGCCTTTTGGCAAACCGTGAGAAATTGCTCCTTGATCAGCTCGAGCAGCGCCTGGAAGGTGGCGATCAGCTCGTCCTTGGTGGCGTTTTCGTCAAAGAACTCAAAAAAGCTCATGGTGCGCCGCTCGGCGAGGCTGCTCCTTATGAACTCTATCTTTTCGTCGACGGTAAAGGGGTCCTTGTAAATCTCCCTGGGCTCTTCCATGTCGCGCTTTTTCCGCTCCACCTTGACGAGCAGGCGGGAGAAGGCGTCGAGCAGGTCGTCAAGCCTCATGTCTTTTAACACGACTTTTGGCGCGAAAGCCGAATCATCAGCAACCCTATAGTATCGGTCCACCGTCTCGAGCTCCCTCAGCTTTTCGCTCAGCTCCTTGAAGAGTTTGTATTCCTCAAGCTGCCTTATCATCTTCTGCGCGGGGTCTTCCTGCTCGGGGAAGATTTCCTCCAGCTTGGGGAGCAGGGAGTTTGACTTTATCTCGAGCAGGGTGGCGGCGATTTCCAGAAACTCGCTCGCCTTTTCCATGTCGAGGTCGCCTATATCCTCCATGTATTTTAGGTACTGCTTGGTGACCTCGGAGACGAAGATATCCTTTATGTCGATCTTTGCCTCCTTGATGAGATAGAGCAAAAGGTCGAGAGGCCCCTCGAAGCTGGAAAGGTGGACCCTGTAGTTTTTTCCCAAAGCGGCCTTCTCCATCATGCCACCAGCCCGAACAGCCCCCAGAAAGCGTATATCGGCCAGCTCAGAAACCTTCTCATGAGCTCGAGGATGTCGAAGGAGGTGAAATTGACGAGCACCAGCAGGCCTATGAGTACGAAGGGGCCGTACCTGTACATGAACTGAATATACGGGTTTATGTTCCTTAGGCGAGACTCCAAAATCCTGAACCCGTCAAGGGGGTATATCGGCAGCAGGTTGAACACGCACAGCGAGAGGTTGACAAGGTGCGTAAAGTAAAAGAAATAGTAAACGTAAGTAAAGAGGTTTAAATAGGTGCTCTCGTAGATCATACGGCTTAAGGCGGCGAGCGGGTAGAGGAAAAACGCCAGCAAAAAGTTTACCAGCACGCCCGCTATCGCCACCTGAAAGAGTCCCTTGCGGTAGCTGTGGAAATTATAGGGGTTCACGGGCACCGGCTTTGCCCAGCCAAAGCCCACTAACAAAAACAACCCAAAACCTATGGGGTCAAAGTGGTTTACGGGGTTGAGGTTCATCCTGCCTGCTAAACGCGGGGTAAGGTCGCCGTTTTTT
>JAAYQN010000006.1 GCA_012519285.1 Clostridiales bacterium | reverse complement strand
TTTTGTACAAAATACATATTATAATTAAATTACAACCTCGTTACTGTGCTCTCATCAATCATTAAAAGGAGGAGAAAACATGAGAAGCAACGCTGTGTGGTCGAGAACTATCCTGACTTCGCTCAGTCACGTAAAGAGCGTATGCAGGCAGATAGACAGGCAGGTAGAGAGAAGGGCGGTAGTGATTCCCGGGCTCTCAAGGGGCTACGACGCCGAGAACGAGACCACCTTAAAGCAGGCCGAGCGGCTCATAGAGCTCTCCGAAAGGAAAAAGAGGACCTTGAACATAGTGGCGCTGTGCAACGAAGTCTTCAGAAAATTGTCCCAGCCTTCGAGGAAAATCCTTTATTACCGTTACGGCTTAAAAAAGGATAACGAATACATAGCAAAGCTCATGAACGTATCCATGCGCACTTACTTTAGGAACCTCAAAAAAGCCATAGATGAGTTCACGCGCGTAAGGGACAGCATGGGCTACTGCGACCTGACGCTGGACAACCTCTACGAAGATGACAATTGGATTCTGAAGATAAAGGACAGGGAGGAAAGGATAAGAAGCAAGTTTGACAAGATAAGCGCTTGATTTTACTCGGCGTCGTCCTCATCGTAATAGCGGATGTTGTACTTCCGCCTCGACGGCTTGAACATCAGGTACACCACGATGAGCGCGGGGACGCATATCGCGGCGATGAGTATTATCTGAAGCAGGCTGTCGTCGCCCTGCCCGGGCTCTTCATCGTTACCCCCTCCTGGGAAGGCGGAAGGGGACGGGGTCTGGGGCGGCTGCGTGGGAGGCGGCGTTGGAATAGGGTCGGGATGAAGGCCGGGATTGACTATGTCGAGTATGGTGGCGGGAACGTACCCCGCGTACTGCGAGGAAAAGATGACGTAATAATACACCAGGTCGTCCTTTTCGCTGTAATACGAGCCGTAAACCTTGAGCTTTTGGTCATGGCTGATGAGGAGCAGCTTCTGCGAGGAGTTGTCGGGGCGGGAGTACATGTGGCCCGAGGCGTCGGCTGTGGCAGGTATGATGGGATAAATCGGCTCGGTGGGGTCTTCCCAGATGACGAGGTCATCCTCTTTGACGTAGCCGATTATCTTGCTGTACCCGTCGGCAAAGTCCTGATACTCCACCTGGTAATAACCCTTTTCGCTGTCGTGGCTCAAAATCACCACGTAGTATGAGTAGGGCAGGTTAAAGTACACGTCCTCCTCGGCGAGGGTGTCGTTCTTGTAGAGCAGGGCTTCGTCCTTTAACACCCTGCCGTACACCTTCTTCCCCTCGCAAAAAGCGGGGGCAGGAGGGCGCAGCGCAAAGAGCAGCACCACAAAGGCAAATATGAGCAAAGGTATCCGCTTTCCCATAACTTCCTCAAGGCTCAAAGTAGAAAATATTATATACCCTTTTGGTTTGGGAAGAATTGTAAGAAATTGTCGAAATTTTTGGGAAATTGTTTTGCCGCTATGGTGAGAGAGATAATCGAGAAAATCAGGGAGATAGAGAGCGAGCAGCTGCGGCGCTCGGTGTGCGACAACCTCAAAAACTACAACAAAGGCAGGAAGAAGCACTTAAAGCAGATAGCCTTCCACAAGTGCAAGAAGAGGAACCGCTGGATGTTCGGGGGCAACCGCACGGGAAAGACAGAGTGCGGCGCGGTGGAAGTGGTATTCATCGCGAGGGGCATACACCCTTACAGGAAAAACCTCAACGAGAGCACGGGCTGGGTGGTGTCGCTCTCTACACAGGTGCAAAGGGACGTGGCGCAGGCCAAGATACTGTATTACTTAAACCGCGACTGGATAGTTGACATCGTGATGCAGAGCGGAAAAAAGGGCAGCCCCGAGTACGGGATAATCGACTATATCCTCGTCAGGACGGTGTCCGGCGGCATCAGCAAGATAGGCTTTAAGAGCTGCGACCAGGGCAGGGAGAAATTCCAGGGCGCCTCGCTTGACTACGTCTGGTTTGACGAGGAGCCGCCCGAGGACATCTATCACGAATGCAGGATGAGAGTGTTTGACAGAAAAGGCCACATCTTCGGCACCATGACACCCTTAAAGGGCCTAAGCTGGGTGTACGACGAGATTTACTTAAACAAAAACAACAACCCCGAGATGTGGTACATCACCATGGAATGGGCTGACAATCCCTTCCTCAGCAAGGAGGAGATAAAACTGCTGTCGGCCAGCATGTCGCCCGAGCAGCTCGAGGCGAGGCGTTACGGAAGGTTCTGCGCCGCGTCGGGCCTGGTTTACCCCGAGTTTGACCCTCGGGTCCATGTGATAGACCCCTTCTCCTTGCCCGAGGAATGGCAGGACAACATCTCCATCGACCCCGGGCTCAACAACCCCCTCTCCTGCCACTGGTACGCCGTGGATTATGACGGCAACGTGTACGTGGTGGCGGAGCATTACGAGGCGGGAAGAAGCATCCTCTACCACTCGCAGAAGATAAAGGAGATCTCAGGCCGCCTGGGGTGGAAGAGGGATAGCGGCGGCAGGCTGTGCGCGCTGATCGACTCCGCCGCGGGCCAGAGGACGCTTGCCTCCCAAAAGAGCGTGTGCGAGCTGTTCTGGGAATGCGGCATAAACGTCAACTCCCGCGTCAACAAGGACCTGTTCAGCGGCATCTCGAGGGTCAAAAGCTACTTAAGGAGCGCCGACGGCAGGACGCGGCTTTACATCTTCAAAAACTGCGTCAACATGATAAGGGAATTCAAGGGGTATTTCTGGGGGGAGGGCGACGTGCCGAAAAAGGGCGACGACCACGCCCTCGACGAGCTGAGGTATTACATAATGTCGAGGCCGGAGCCGCCCAAAATGCCCCAAAGGCTGACCGCCATACAGCGGGACATAAGGAAGAGGATAAGGGAAAACAGGTTGAAGGGGAGGTGATGGGCTTTGCGCAACGAGAGGGAAGACATTTACAACGCCCTCCTCAAAAAGGCGATGGGCTATACCGCCGATGAAAGCGTGGAGGAGTTTTCGGCGGAAGAGGAAGGGCTTAAGCTGCTCAAGAAAAAGGTCACCAAAAAACACGTGCCGCCCGACGTATCGGCGCTTAAGGTTCTGCTCTCACTGGGTTCTGAAACGAGCGTTTCGGAGATGACCGACGAGGAGCTGGAGAAGGAGAAGACGCGGCTTTTGAAACTATTGAAGGATTGCCATGAAGGCAGGGAGGAGGAAGAGGATGGAGATTAGGAATAACAGCTTTAAGAGGGTTTGCGACATGGGCGCGTGCAGGAACGCTGCCCAGCACTGCATAGCGTTTGACAACGTGGCGGGCCGCTTAGACATATGCAGGCAGTGCCTCATCAGGCTCTACAAGGAGTGCAAAAAGGTGCTCTATGACAAGAAGAGTGGTTAAGGAAAAGGATTTGCCCCCCGTAAGGGAATTTTACGGGGACAAGGTGACCGCAGAATACGCGGAGGCGCTGGTCAGCTCCGTGAGGGAGGACTTTGACAAGCGCGCTCAGGAGAGGAAGCCCCTCGAGGCTCAGTGGCAGCTCAACATGAACTTCCTCGCGGGCAGGCAGTACATGAGGATAACCTCTCTGGGAGAGCTCGAGGAGATGTGCAAGGAGTACGAGTGGCAGAGCAGGGAGGTGTTTAATCACATCGCGCCGCTCATAGAGACCAGGCTGGCAAAGCTCACCAGGGTGCGCCCCAGGATGAGCGTCAGGGCGGTGGGAGACGAGGAGAGCGACCTTCAGGCGGCGAAGCTCGCCACAAAGATTTTGGACAGCTGCCACTCCACGCTTAACCTCGAGAAGCTGATAGCCGGCGCCACCATGTGGAGCGAGGTCACTGGAACGGCCTTTTACAAGGTGGAGTGGGACAGCTTCAGGGGCAGGATATTGGGAAAGAGCGAAGGCGAGCCGGTGTTCGAGGGCGACGTCAGCATAACGGTTTGCCCGCCCTTTGAGATCTTTCCCGAAAACCTGTACGAGGAGGAAGTCGAAAAGCAGCGCAGCATAATCTGCGCCAAGGCGGTGCACGTCGACACCATAGAGGAAGTGTGGGGCCAGAGAGTGGAGGCGGAGGAGATAGACGCCTTCACGCTCGAGCGAAGGGACGGCCTCTCCTGCGGCAGGAAAAGCCTGGAAGGGTATGCTCTCGTCATCGAAAAATACGAGCTTCCCACCAGGAAGTACCCCGACGGCAGGGTAATCATAGTGGCGGGAAACAAGCTGCTCCACCTGTCCGAGCTGCCCTATTTAAACGGGGAGAGGAGCGGCAGGGCATACCCCCTCATAAAGCAGTGCTCTGTGAACATGAGCGGCTCCTTTTTCGGGATAAGTATCATAGAGAGGTGTATTCCCATACAGAGGGCGTACAACGTTGTGAAAAACCGAAAACACGAGTTCATGAACAGGCTGGCCGCGGGAGTGCTCGCCGTTGAGGACGGCTCCACCGACATAGAACAGCTCGAGGACGAGGGGCTGCCTCCGGGCAAGGTGATAATCTACAAGCAGGGCAGCCGGCCACCGCAGATGCTCAGTCCCGGCCACGTCCCCATCGACTTTACCTACGAGGAAGAGCGGCTCTTGCATGAATTCAAGCTGCTGTCGGGCGTGTCCGACGTCATGAGGAACTCCTCGACCACGGCCGACACCGCGAGCGGAGTAGCGCTGCAGCTGCTCATCGAGCAGGACGACACCAGGCTCTCAGCCGCGGCGGAGAACATCAGGCTTGCCGTAAGGGAGATAGGAAAGCACATCATAAGGCTTTACAGGCAATACGCCGGAAAGGCGAGGCTGCTCACCTGCGCCGGGGAGAACAACGCCGTCGAGCAGATTTATTTTTCCAGCAGCTCCCTCACCTCGGACGATGTGTACTTTGAGACCGAGAATGAGTTCTCCCTCACGCCCGCCCAGAGGAGGACGATGATAATGGACATGCTGAAGATCGGGCTGCTCTCCGATGAAAACGGCAGGATTTCGCAGAGGACCAAGGCGAGGGTGGCGGACCTTTTGGGCTTTTCCACCTTCGACAATGGGCAGGACCTCGTCAACCTCAACATAAAGAGGGCGCTTAAGGAAAACCTCCTGCTGTTCGGGGAGGCGCTCGAGCCCCTGGAGATAGACGACCACGAGGTGCACATACAGGAGCACGTAAAGTACATGCTTTCAGGCGAGTTCGAGAGACACCCCTCAGGGGAGAAGAGCTTCAATTTCCTCAGCCACATAAGGCTGCATAAGGCGCTTTTGGGAGAAAAGGAGGAGGCAGGCGATGAGCAGTAAGGATATGCTCAGCGGGCAGGGCTTACCGAACGAGGCGGCGCAGGCTGCCGCCGGGCAAATCGATCAGGGCGATGGGCAGTTCAGCCCGTCAGATAAAGCGGAAAGCCCAAGCCCGCAAGGGGAAAATATCCCGAGCCCAACCGGCGAACAAACGGCGGCAGGCGGAAAGAGCGCGGCTGCCGTCTCGCTGGGCAAGTTTAAGGATATACAGTCTCTGGAAAAGGCTTACAGGAGTTTGCAGTCGGAGTTCACGCGCAAATGCCAGAGGCTGGCCGAGCTCGAGAGGCACCTTGAGAGCGCCGCGGACAATGGCGACCCACCCGCGCCGCCCGAAAGCTTTCTCGAGGACGGCGAATTCGTCGAGAGGTACATCCTCTCAAATAAGGCAATCTTCGACCGCGTGCTGGAAAAGTACTTAAAAGAGCTTATCAAGTCGCAGGCGCCGGCGACTGTGAGCGGCGTGCGGGGCATGATGCCACTGACCCCGCCGGCAAAGCCCAGGACCATATATGAGGCGGGCAAGCTGGCGGAGAAGATGTTCAAAAACCAATAAAAAAGGAGAATGCGTATGGTCTCACTTCAAACCGCTGAAAATGCGCTCAAAACGTATTACCTCGGTGTGGTGAGCGAGCAGCTCAACACCAGCATAAACCCCCTTCTCGCCAAGATAAAGCAGTCCACTTCCGACGTCTGGGGGAAAGAGATAAGAAAGGTGGCGCCCTACGGCCTCAACGGCGGCGTGGGGGCGGGCACGGAGACGGGTGACCTGCCCGTTTCAGGAGAAAACACCTACGCCCAGTTCGTGCTCACGCTGAAAAACCTCTATGGCACCATTGAGATTTCCGACAAGGCGATAAGGGCTTCCTCAAACAGCGCGGGCGCTTTCGTCAACCTCCTCAACGCCGAGATGGAAGGGCTGCTCAGGGCGAGCAGCTTCAATTTCGGCAGGATGCTTTACGGCGACGGCTCGGGCATCCTCGCGGGGGTAATCAGCTGCGACGGCTTTAGAGTCGAGGTGGATTCCACAAAGTTCCTTATGGAAGGGATGATAATCGACATCCTTGAGGAAAGCCCTTACGGCGGGGCGACCCCCATAGTCATCGCCAACAGGATACGCAGCGTCGACAGGGACGCCAATTCCATAAGGCTGTTCTCGCCGGTGTCGGGAGTTACCGAGGGCCACATCATCACGGTTCAGGGCTCCTACATGAACGAGATCACGGGCCTCGGCTCGATATACAAAAAAGAGGGCTACCTTTACGGTCTCAAGAGGTCGGATTACAAGTGGATGACCCCCTACATAAAGGAAAACGCCGGCGAAGTATCCGACCTCGTCATCCAAGCCGCCATAGACAAGCTTGAGGAAGAGTCGGGCAGCATGGTAGACTTTATCGTGTGTTCCTCGGGCGTGAAGAGGGCATACCAGAGCTACCTCACCTCCTTCAAGCACAACATCGACGTACTCAACCTCGAGGGCGGCTACAAGGCCATTTCCTACAACGGCATCCCCGTCGTGTCCGACAGGTTCGTGGAGGAAGGCACGATGTACCTGCTCAACACCAAGGACTTTACGCTGCACCAGCTGTGCGACTGGAGCTGGCTGGAAGGCGATGACGGCAGGGTGATAAGGCAAATCCCCGGCAAGCCCGTGTTCACAGCCACTTTGGTAAAGTACTGCGACCTCATCTGCGACAGGCCCTACGGCCAGGCAAAGATCACGGGGATAACCGAATGCTGAAAAAACTGTACTCGCGGGGCGGCACTGTCGCCCCGCGGGCAAAAAGGGGGAGTAAAGGCATGCTTAAACTGATAGAGAACGACCTTTACGACATATCTTCCCGCCTCAAGGAGATCGACGAGGATTACTTCATCGTCTACAACCTAAAGCGCGGCCGCTATGAGGTTCACCAGCGAAGGCAGCCGGGCGGAAGCTACTGCCTCACAGTCCCATACGGCGAGCTCGACGCGAGGACCGTCGAGCTCGTAAAGAGAACGAGAAGGCAGTACATGGAGGACGCGCTTAAGGATATAGAGAGGCACAACGCCAAAATTGGGGGGAAAAGCCATGAGGATAAAGATGATTGACGTGGTAAAGCTGACGGCTGTGCTGCTTCAGCTCGAGGACGTGCTCGAAAACCTTTCGGGCGAGGGGCAGCTTGAAGGGGAGCAGCAGGAAAAGGCGGAAGCGGATAAGAAGCTGCTGCTGCGCTGCGCCAATCTGGTAGTTGAAGAGGTGGCGGCGGAATACCTGCCCCTCAAGGCAACCGAGCTTTTAAGCAGCGATGACGGCAACATCGAATATTCCGTCTTCTCGAGGCGGCCGATAGAAATTTATTCGGTGAGGAAAAAGGGCTCAAAGTGCCGCTACAAGATGTACCCCACCAAGCTCATAACCGAGGCGGGCGAGGTCGAGGTGTGCTTTTCCTACGTGCCCCAGAGCGTGGGCATAGACGAGGAGCTGGACTTTGCTGAAGGCAAGCTCACGCCGCGCGTGCTCGCCTACGGCACGGCGGCAGAATACTGCCTCGTAAATTGCCTGCACGAGGAGGCGTGGGTGTGGGACAAAAGGTATAAAGACAGCCTGTTCGGGGCGCTGCGCGCGGGCAGGGCGGTGCGCATTCCCGCGAGAAGGTGGTCGTGATGTTTTACAGAAAGAGCATAAGGCAAAGGAGAGTAAAAAAGGTCCGCTTAAGCTTTGGCGACTTTCTCGGCGGGGTGAACGCGCGCGCCGACAAAAACCTGCTTTCTTTCCGCTACAGCCCTTTGGCGTACAACTTCGCCACACCCAGCGGCGCGCTCACCCACACCAAGGGGATAGGAGAGCTCGTGATAAGGCAGAAGCTCATCCAGCCCATTCCCGGCGAGAGCATCGGAAAGCTGTACTTTTACAAGCGCTACGACCCCGGGCTGAAGGCCTATGACGACAAGCTGCTCGCCTATTGCGTTTCAAAAAAGCTGTACTATCTCGACATAGAGGGGGAAGAAAGCGAGTTTAAGCCGCTCGAGGGCATCTCATTTGAAAGGGCCCCTGTGTGCATAAACTACCGCCTGCACGGCGACGACGTGATCATAATGTGCTCGGAATACGACGGGATGGCGGTGTGGGACGGCAAAAACCCGCCCTACAAGGTGGAGAACGCCCCAAAGATAAGCACCATGTGCGTGCATTACGAGCGGCTGTTCGCCACGGTTGACGGGGAAAAGAGCGCGGTGTGGTTTTCCGATGACCTCGACCCCACCAACTGGGACATATCGCTGGACGAGGCGGGTTATATCGAGATAATAGATGAGAAGGGCGCGCTGCAAAAGGTGCTTAAGTTTTTGGACTACGTGTACATCTTCCGAAGCTACGGGATATCCCGCCTCACCGCCTACGCCGAGCAGACAGAGTTTTCGGTGATAAACCTCTTTGTGTCCTCGGGCAAGATTTTCCCCGAGACGGTGACGGTGTGCGGCGACCGCATAATCTTTCTGGCGGAAGATGGGCTGTTCTCCTCCGACGGCATTTCCACCGCGAGGATCGCCGAGGGGATTTTCCCGCTGCTTGAAGGCAACGACAATAAAGGCGCTTCTTCGGCGTATTTCAACGGCTGTTATTACCTGGCGTGCAGGGCGGATTTCGGCGAGCAGGGGGAAGAGGGCAACAACGCCCTCTTGGAGTACGACGTGAGGAAGGGCAGGGCGACCCTGATTAGGGCAAAGGGCATAACCTCGCTCAGCGTAATCTCCACCGAGAGCGTAAATCTCCTCGCTATGTCGGTGGAAGGGCGCCCCGCCATGTTGGTCGGGGAGGGGAGCTTTTTCGGGGAGCCGCTGGAGAAATACTGGCAAACTCCCCAGTTTGACTTTTCGGCGCCGGGCGCCATGAAGGTCCTGAGAAACGTATTTCTGTACACCGACACGGATATCGAGCTGGGCGTAGTCTCAGACCTGGGCAGCAAAAAGGTGAGGGTAAGCGGCGGCGAGGGTGAGAGGAGGGTGGCGGTGAACTTGAAAGGCAGGACCTTTCGCCTCGAGTTTGCCTGCCGCTCTGCCCATGCACGCATAAGCAAGGTAACGGCAGTATGCGACGTACTGGAGGGATAACATGGATTACGGCAAATTGGCGCTCCTCAAGATAGAGGACATGGAGAGGCTGCTGCGGGACGGAGCCAAGAGAGATGGCGGCCTGAGGATGATAGTGTTTGAGCTGAGGGGAGAGGGAGACGCCGCCTTTTTTTCCTCGCACGAGGAGACATTTGTCTCGGGAGAAGGTTCGCTCTGCGCCGAACTCTCTTTTTTTTCGGAAAGCTCGTGCAGGTGCTCGATATCCCTTCTCATAGGCGGCGTACCCTTCGACGCCAAGGAAGTGGAGCTGGGCGGGGGATGTGCGGTGAGCTTTTCGGGAGAGGTGCCAAAGGGACGCCACTCGCTGAAGGTGGCCTTTGAGGCGCTCTCGGGGCAGCTTTTGGGGATAAAAAACCTCTTTGCCAAGCTGTGGGGGGACGTCGCATACGCCGAATACGAGGGCAAGCTGGAGGCCTTTGAGCATGGGGGTTTTGTCAGGGCGGCGTACTGCGACAGCGAGAAGGTGCGCCTTGCGGTCTATTACGGAGGGGATTTTTTGACCACCGACGTGTTCCAAAAGAGGGGGGATTTCTCCTTTTGCCCCATAACGCACCCCGACGGTCAGAGCTATGACCTGCTGTATTTTTTCTGCGACGAGGGAAAGCTGTACATGCACGTCCTGCCCGTCCATTCAGCCTTTTCCCAATACAGGCAGCTCATAGACGAAGAGTCTTCGAGGATAAGCTGCGCCGCCTCAAAGAGCCCCTGCGGCGCGCTGCTCTACTACTTAAAGGGCGGAAGCGTCCACATCAGGCACATAGCGCTCGAGGGCGGCAAGGTAAAGGTGAGCGCTCCTTTTGCCGTCGTGCCTTTGCCAAAGGCATATCAGGTCTCGGCGGTGAAAGGGCTTGAGAAAGGCATCGGCTTTGCGGTGGCAGAAAGGGGGGCAAACGGACGCATGTACCTGTCGCGCTGCGGCTTTGAGGCGCTGCCGGACGAGGCCGTCCGCGCGAGCGTCAGATGCTTTATAGAGGGATTGTCATGAAGGCGAAGCTTCATAATTATTTTGAGTTCGTAACCAAGGGGAGCAAAAAGATCTTTTACAACACCCTGCTGCCCGGCCTTAGCGGAATGTTCCTTGACGGCGAAACCTTTTCCGCCCGGATCGCCTTCGGCAAGGGCGTTCATCAGGGCACGCAGGGGATATCTTCGTTGGCTCAGCCGCTGGGAGAAAAGCAGTGCGAGCTTTACGATTTTAACTATGATATTTCAAAGGGAACGCTTTTTGTCAAAAAGTATATGGAGCTGCAGCCCGGCGAGTTTGACGGGGAGGTAATTACCGAGGCGGGCTTTATAAGCTCCGTCGGGGAATTGGTAAATTACGTCGCCATCCCCGGAGGCATTACAAAGCCCGAGGGAGAAGGGCTCGTGATAATAGGGACACTTCTTCTCGAGCTTTCGGCGGACCTTTCGGGAGAACTCTGCGGGGGAGACAACCCGCTCGTAAAGCTGCTCTTGGGAGAGGCTTCCCATCTTTCCACGCACTTTTCCCTGGAGGTAGGAAAAGAGGCGCTTGCCATGCAAAAGCGCGTTGAGCAGGGAAAGCTCAAAATTGAGGCACCCCTTCCTCAGCAAAGCGATTTCCGCAGGGCGGCAATCGCCGCGGGCGGGCGGCCCTGCGTATATTTTGACGCCGCAAAGCTTGAGGCCGCTTCGATAAGCGAGAGCGTGCCGATCAGCTTTGCCAATGGCGGCGCGGCGGTGGAAGGAGAGGGGCTGGCATCCGTAAGCGCGGTATATATGGGGGGCGCCTCGGTGCCCTTTTCCGCAAAGGCCATTCCTTCGGGCAGGGCGGACGTCCTCAAAAACCCCTTTCAGGTGACGGTGAAGGCAGGGGAAGAGATCACCTTCTCGCCCAACGGCAGATTTATGGCGGTGTTCGGGAAGGATATACTCTCTGTGTACGAGGTGGACGAAGGGCTGAGACAGCTGGATTTTTCTTTCCTCAACTTTGCCTATTCTGACCTTATAAAGGCGCTGCCCGACGATGACGGCAACCTGTTCGCCCTGATAAGCAAACCCCCGTACGTCAGGGTGCTGCAGAACGAGGGCGGCACGCTCCACCCCTGCGGCCAGCCTGTGGAATTTCCGGGCGGCATAACCGAGTTCGGGCTATCCCAGCACGGCGGCAATGTCTACGTAAAATGCTCTGTCGGAGCGGGCTCGGCGAGGTCGCACTATACCTTTTTGGCAAACATCTCGGGCAGGTATTATACTCACCAGCAGACCTTTTTCGCCCAGGGTTACGTGCGCAGGTTTTACTCGCCCACCGACGACGGCGAGGTGACGCTCGACCTTAAGAGCTCGCAGATCAGCGGCAACAGGCAGGTCTCGAGCAGGGTAAAAAAGCTCCTCGAGGGCTGCCAGCGGGCGACGCTGTGCGAAAAGCTCATATACATAATGGCAGACGGCAGGTGGAGGCTGTACGCCCTCGAGGGGGAGGAGATACCGCTCTACGACAGCGGCATAAGGAAGCTCTTTATAAGCGGCGGCGGCAACATAATAAAGCTTTACGCCAACAACGCGATCCGGGGCTGCTGCGCGGATGGCTTGTCGGGGCGAATTTACGCCTATCCCATAGACGTAAAGACAGGCGGCGAGGTGCGGGACATAGCGGTGTCCGACCGTGCGGCAGTAGTGGTCTGCGCCTCAAAGAGCGTCGAGAACCATTTCATTCCTCTGAAAAGGGAGCGCTTTTCTCTCTTCAGCGAGGGGCTGGAAGGGCAGGCGGAGGCGTTGGTGAGCCGTCGCAGCTTTAAGAACTTTTCCTCAAAAAAGGTAAGCTGCGAGCTTGCCATAGAGGAGGTGTAGCATGTTTTTTAAGAGGGTAGAGCTGCCGCGCGGGGAGAGGTTTCACGCGACGGCGCAGGAAGAGGACATAACGCTTTACTTCAGGCAGGGAAAGGGCATATACAGGGCGCTTTGCAGGGACTGTTGGGACAATCCCTTTTTAGAGGCGCCTTTTCTGGCTCTGTATTGCGACGAGGCGTGCGCGCTGCCCGACGGCGGCGTGGTGGAGCGGAGAAACAGCACAATAAAAATTCGCGAGGTGTGAAATATGCAGTTTGAAAAGATTAAAATGGCGCTAAGCGGCGTCAAGGACATTTTGAAGGAACAGGACAAGAAAAAGCAAAAGAGCTCCCTGCTCGAGGAGTTTGAGACAATAGACCAAAAATACGGTGGCAGCGGGCTGCAAGAGATAGAGTACGATCCCCCTTCTGACGAGAAACTGGAGGAGATAGCCAAGGCAGCGCTTGAGGGAAAGTATGCCAAGGCAATGCAGGGCATAGAGGACAAATTCTCAAAGCAGTATGACGCCCTGAAGGAAAAGAGCGAAAGCCTCAGCCAGTCTTACGGCGACAAGCTAAAGGACATCGAGGGCTACTACGGCGAGCGGAAGAAAGAGGCGGAAAAGGACGCCATAAAAAGGGGCATCGCGCGCTCGACGATAGCGGCGGGGCAGCTTGAGCAGTACGAGCGTGAGGAGAGCGAGAGAAAGCTGGAGGCGGAAAAGGGCATCGAGGAGCAGATAGGGCAGCTCAATGAGCAGATAAACTCCCTCGAGAGCGAGAAGGAAAAGGCGCTGGCTGAGCAGGACATACTGTACGCGGCGGAGCTTGCGAACAAGATTTACAAGCTCAAAGAGGACAGGGACAAAAAACTTATGGACGTGATAAAGTATAACAACAGCGTGCGGGAAAAGGAAAAGAAGAGCTCGGAAAAGGATTTTCTGTCCGCCGCCGAGGAAAAGCTCGCCGCCGCCAAGAAGTACTTTGATGGCATGAGCAAGGCAAAAGCCCTCGAGGAGCTGCTTTCAAGCGATGAGTATAAGAAACATTTGGGGGCTTATTACGGGTATCTCTTAAATTACCTGAGCAACAAAAAAGGGGCTTAAAGAGAGCCCCTTTTTGCGCTTTTCAAATCGTCTCCTTATTACAGGCGGCAAGGGGGGAAGCTATCAGCCCAAGCGCTTCTCCCTTGATTTTAATCTGCCATTACTACATTGTAAGTAAAGTTGTAAACTGCACATTGTGCATTTCTTAAAACAGCCTTATAAAAAATACCGTCAACGGGAAGGCGAACATGAGCAGGGCGGCGAGAGCTACGATGGCGATATAAGCTATATACAGCGCGTTTTCGGCTTTTTGCCTGTTTAGGTTGAGTTTGCCTTTATCGTAGAGCGCATAGAGTGTCAATAATATTACGCCCAGGAGGGAGAGGGCAAGGCCCGCGCCCAGGCCTTTTACGCGGTAGGTGAGAACGATGTTGTTTTGCCCCCTTTCCAGCCCGATGCTGATAAAACCGCAAGTCTCGCGCACCGCTGCCTTTTTGCCGTTTACGGTGCAGGAAAAGCCGTCGCCGTAAGGGATTGACAAAAAGAGAGTCCCCCCCTGCTCGCTGTATGCCGAGATGCGATAGCACCCGCCCCCGTACTCAAAACTGCCCGCTGTGTCAAGCTCTCCCAGCGCCTCAAGTTTTGAAATTGGAAGCCCCGCCAGGGAGATGCTCTCCATGTAGGCATCATCTTTTACGGCCACCTTTACTTCCACGGTTTGTCCCTCAAACAGGCCCAGCTCAAGTATCCCGTTGAGCTCGCTCTGAGGGTAGCTGTAATATACCCTCTTGCCGTCGATGTAGACGTCAAAGCAGTAGTATTTATACGCCCTTATGTCGAGGTAAAGTATCTGCGCCTCGTCGACGTTTACCGAATACATTATATAGGCGTCTTTCCCCATGCGGGTGAGCCAGTCGCCGCTGTATTCAAGGTTTTGCAGCGTATAATCGTAATAGTTGAACAGTCTCTGCCCCGTAAAGTACTCGTACAGGCTCTCCTGAAGCTCGAAGGGGTTTTGGGCGCTTTCAGGCGAGAACGGCCCGCCGCTTGCGATTATTCCCATATCCAGGCAGTAAGGGTTTTCGTATATCTCATACTTTCCCCTCTCGCTCACATAAGCAAGGTAGCTCTTTTCGAGCCGCTCGTTGTTTACTACAAACCTGTGTGATAGCAGGCTGTCCGAAAAGGCGGTGCCCCCCGCCGAGCATATCCAGAACCACGACTTGATATAGCCAAGCTCGTATAACCCTTGGGCGGCGTATTTATTTGTCAGCGAGGTGTAGTGGTTAAAGCTGTTTGATGCGATGGAGGGCAGGTTATGCTTGTCAAACAGCGAGTAATCCTTTACCCTGAAAAATTTCCCGCCCTCAAGCTTGTAAAGCTCCTCTTTCAGCGCAAGCCTTTGGGTGAAGGCGTCAGAAGAGCTGTGCTTTGAGGTGACGAACATGGAAAAGTTGGCCGCACCCTCAAAGAGCGCTATCAGCAGCATGAGCGCACCCGCGAGGTTAACGCTTGTCAGCTTGAGCTTTGAGCAAATCGCTGGGATAAGGTACGCCGCTCCGCACAGGGCGGACAGCAGTAGCAGCGAGAAGAAGACCTCCTCGCCCATCTCAAGCCAGAGCGAGGATTTTGCCACCTCCTGCTTTTGCTCATCGAGGCCGCTCAGGTAAAAAACGCAAATTGCCGCGACAGCGAGCAGCATCGGCGCAATGGACAGGTATCCCTTTCCCTTTGCGCCCTCTCCCTCAAGCTGCGCCGCGCACAGGAGCAGCGCCATAAAGCAGGGGATAAAGCCAAGCCTCAAGGGAAATCCCGCATAGGAACCAAGGTGCCATATCACGTTTACGGGCTCAAACAGGACGGGAAGCAGGCTTATCAGCATGCCCCACAGCAAAAACCTGTCCCTGGGCGCCTTCTTGTAATTGAACAAAAAGGCAGCCGCCGCGGGCAGAAAGATGCCGCTCGTTATAAGGTATGCGAGCTTTGTCCATATGGGTCCCAAGAGAAAATCATCCTCATACGGGTTGCCGTAGAGCACGTTGCTGAAAATACCGCTCTCTCTCACCGACGACTTTATGGAAAAGTAGCAGGGAAGCAGCACCGCGCAGCTTAACAAGAGGGCGGCGAGGGCGCAGACGAGGAGTCTCGAGGCCGCACCCTTTTTGTCCTCTGCCAGAAAGCGTATATACAGAAAGGATATAAAAAGGCCGTAGCCCACTATAAATAAGGCGATATAGAAATTGGTCAAGAAAGCGACGGCAATCAGCGCCACAAACATCCCGTATTCTTTGCAGTCAATCAAGCGAGAGAGAGAAATCAGGACAAGCGGGAAGAGGATAAGCCCGCTCAGCCATGCTATTATCTGGTAAACCTGCATGGTGTACCCGCAAAAGCCGTACACCACTCCCAGCGCCGCCGCCATCACGCCGTTTAAATCCTTAAAAAAATACTTTAGGCAGAGCGAGGCGGACAGCGCAGCAATGCTTATCTTTATAAGCAGCAGCACGTTGGGGAAAAAGGCGAGCTTGTCCTGCGGAAAGAGCAGGCTAAGCAGGCTGTCGGGGTTTAAATAGTAACAGAAAACGCCAAAAAAATTCATGCCGCCGCCCATGGAAGGGTTGTACCACAGCGCCGAAAAGTCTTCAAATATTGATCTTAAGTTATACAGCAGCGGCACGTACTGCTGGTACATGTCAAGGTATGCTATGGATTTTTGGCCGAACGGGTAATAGCCGCCCCTATAGTAGAGGAAGAGAAGTATGAGCGGGCACGCCGCGGGCGCGATAAAACATGCCCCGTACCTTTTCAACAGCTTCAGCATTAAAGCTATTATAGCACGAAAACAGGTCTTTTAAAACAAAAATAGGCGAGTGCCTAAAGGACAAAAAGCTAAAGAAATTGTCTTATTTTTATTTTATTGGTATAATAGAGCAAAAAGGTTTGGGTTTTCGCCGAGCCTTTGGGAGGAAAGGATGGACAACGCCACGAGGTTTATAAATGCATACAACAGGATAGACAACTGCCTGCGCAGCGTGTACAATTTCGGGCCAAGCATGAGCTTTGCCGACATTATAAGACGGTGCGCCGACAAGAGCTACATAGTGCGCGCCAACGAGCAGCTTCTGTTCGATTTTTCCCGCCTGCGAAACGCCATAGTGCACAAGAGCACGGAGGAGATGATAATAGCCCAGCCCCACGACGACGTCACCCGCCAGATAGAGCAGCTCGCCAAGCTCATCAGCACGCCACCTTCCGCCGTATCCCTTTTCGGCTCGAGGAAGGTCACCCTCATGCACGCCGACACCAAGCTGAAAGACGCCATAAAGATGATAATCGACACTCACTACTCCAACATCCCCGTTTACAGGGGAAACCAGCTCAAGGGCATACTCAACAACAAGATAATAGTGGAAAGAATCGGCGGGCAGATAGCGAGGGGAAGGAGCGTCGACGAGTACCTCGAGAGCGAAACCGCGGAGGGCGCCCTCAACGAGAACTACTTTGGCACCTACTACAAGCTTTGCCCCGCTTCAGTGACCATCGACGAGGTGGTGGAGATGTTCTCGCAGAACAGGAAGCTCCTCGCCGTACTCATCACCCGGGACGGCCGGCGTAACCAAAAGCCCGTTTGCATCATCACCACCTACGACCTCGCCAAAATCTACAACACTTTGGACGATTACGTTTAAGGGGCCTTTGGCCTCATTTGCTTTACAATAAGCGGTATATTCTATATAATATTAGGCGAGAATTTATGTAATTTGCTTTAAAAAGAGGCCTTTTACAGCGCGAAAGCGTGTAAACCGATAGGGTTTACGCTTTTGTTTTATAACTGAGGAAAATCCTAAGAAATTTTTTTTCGCGAGCAAATTTTTTGGCATATGCAAGGAGCGCAAGAAGATGTACAGGAAGGTTGACACCTCGCTTAACATGGTGGGAAGGGAACTTGAGACGCTCAAGTTCTGGAAGGAGAACAGGATTTTTGAAAAGAGCCTGGAGGATTCCGAGGGCAAGCCCGTCTTTACCTTCTACGACGGGCCGCCGACCGCCAACGGCAAGCCCCATATCGGGCACATCCTTACGCGCGTTATCAAGGACATTATCCCACGCTACAAGGCGATGAAGGGCTACGCTACCATGAGAAAGGCGGGCTGGGACACCCACGGCCTTCCCGTCGAGCTTGAGGTGGAAAGGGAGCTCAAGCTCGACGGCAAGCAGGATATCGAAAAATACGGCATAGAGCCTTTTATCCATAAATGCAAGGAGAGCGTGTGGAAATACAAGGGCGAGTGGGAGAGGATGTCCGAGAGGGTGGCCTACTGGATGGACATGGATAACCCCTACATCACTTACGACAACGACTATATAGAGTCGGAGTGGTGGGCGCTCAAGCAGATTCACGAAAAGGGCCTTCTCTACAAGGGCCACAAGATAGTTCCCTACTGCCCCCGCTGCGGCACCGCGCTCTCTTCCCACGAGGTGGCGCAGGGCTATAAGGACGTCAAGGAGATGTCCATCTACGTGTGCTTTAAGGCGAAGGGCGCTGACGATACCTACTTCCTCGCTTGGACGACGACGCCCTGGACGCTTCCCTCCAACGTGGCGCTGTGTGTAAACCCCGACGAGGAATACGCCAAAGTGCTCTCGAGGGGAAAATACTACATTCTCGCCAAAGCGCTTGTTCCAAGCCTTTTCGACGAGTACGAGATAGCCGAGGTCAGAAAGGGAAAGGATTACGAGTTTGCCGAGTACCATCCCCTCTTCGATTTCGCCTTGGGCGTCAGGGAAAAGGCATGGTACATCGCCTGCGACAAGTTCGTCACCCTAAGCGAGGGAACGGGCATAGTGCACATCGCGCCGGCGTTTGGCGAGGACGACTACAACCTCGGCAAAAAGTATAACCTTCCCGTCGTCCAGCTCGTGGACGACAGGGGATGCTTCAAGCCCGAGGCGAGGGAGCTTGCGGGATTATTTGTCAACAAGGCGGACAAATTAATAACAGAGGGCTTAAAGGGGAGGGGGCTGCTGTTCGCCCAGAAGATGTACGAGCACAGCTATCCATTCTGCTGGCGGTGCGACACCCCGCTGCTCTACTACGCGCGCAGCACGTGGTTTATAAAGATGACGGCGGTAAAAGAGCAGCTTTTGAAGAACAACGTCTCCGTCAACTGGATACCCGAAAACGTCAAGTGGGGCAGGATGGGCAACTTCCTCGAGAACGTCATAGACTGGGGCCTGTCAAGGGAGCGCTACTGGGGGACGCCGCTGCCCGTATGGGTCTGCGACCGCTGCGAAAAGGTGCGAGTGGTGGGAAGCAGGAAAGAGCTGGACGAGCTCTCGGGCTGCGGAATGGGCATCGAGCTTCATCGGCCCTACATCGACGCCGTCACCTTTAGGTGCGGTTGCGGCGGAACGTTTAAGCGCACTCCCGAGGTCATAGACTGCTGGTTCGACAGCGGCGCCATGCCATTTGCCCAACACCACTACCCATTCGAGAACAAAGAGATGTTCGAGCGCCATTTCCCCGCGGATTTCATCAGCGAGGCTGTGGACCAGACAAGGGGATGGTTCTATACCCTTCTTGCCATCTCCACGCTGCTCTTTGACAAGGCGCCCTTTAAAAACTGCATAGTGCTCGGCCACGTCAACGACAAGTACGGCGTAAAGATGAGCAAGCACAAGGGCAACGTCGTCGACTCGTGGGCCATCCTCGACAAGCAGGGGGCGGACGCCATAAGGTGGTACTTTTACACCGCGAGCGCGCCCTGGCTTCCCTCCCGTTTCTATCAGGAGGCGGTAGACGAGGCGCAGAGAAAGTTCATGGGCACGCTGCTCAACACATACGCCTTCTTTGTGCTGTACGCCGACATCGACAGATACAATCCATCAGGGCACGACCTCAAAAAGTGCGAGCTAACGGTAATGGATAGATGGATTTTGTCAGAGCTAAACACGCTTATCGAAAGCACCGAAAGGCTGCTCGAGGAGTATAACATAACCGACAGCGCGAGGGCTATCGAGGATTTTGTGGATAAGCTCTCAAACTGGTACGTGAGGAGGTGCCGCGAGAGGTTCTGGGGCAAGGGAATGACGGCGGACAAGGTGGCAGCCTACACCACGCTTTATTCCGTTCTCGTCACCCTGTCAAAGCTGCTGGCTCCCTACGTTCCCTTCCTGGCGGAGAACATCTACCGCAACCTGGTGCCAAATTTCTTTTCGGGCGAACCCATAAGCGTGCACCTTACCCGCTTCCCCGAGGCCGACGCCTCCTTCATAGACAAGGAGCTCGAGAGGAACATGGAGAAGGTGCTCGACATCGTCGCACTGGGCAGGGCCGCGAGGGCATCCGCGGGCATAAAGAACAGGCAGCCCCTTTCCAAGATATATGTCGCCGGCGTGGGCGAGATGGTTCCCGAGAGTTTCCGCGACATCATCCTCGAGGAGCTCAACATTAAGGTGTACGAGGAAGTTACTTCCATAAAGGAATTTTCGGGCTACGAGATAAAGCCGCAGCTTAAGACCCTCGGCCCCAAGTACGGCAGGCTCATAGGGGCGATCAGGCAATTCCTCTCAAGCTGCGACGCCAACGAGGTTGTGGACACCGTGAACGCGGGTAAAATATACAGGGCTATGCTCGAGGGCCAGCCCGTGGAGTTTGGCAAGGACGACCTTTTGATTTCGCCAAAGAACAAGGAGGGCTACGCCTCGGCATCCGACAAGGGGATGACGGTGGTGCTGGACACCACGCTCACCCAGGAGCTCATCGACGAGGGCATAGCGAGGGAGCTCATCTCCAAAATCCAGATGATGAGAAAGGAATCGGGCTTCGAGGTAACCGACAGGATAAAGGTCTATTACAAGGCAGAAGGCAGGGCAAAGGATGTCCTCGGCGGGAACATGTACGGCATAGCAGAGGACGTCCTCGCCGAGAGCATGGAGTATTCCGACAAAGCCTCGGCGGAATGGGATATCAATGGCGAGAAGGTGCTGCTTTCCGTCGATAGAATAGGGTAAAATGCCGCACAGCGCCGAGTGGAGGGATTACAAGATAATAGCCACGGGCGACGGCGAAAAGCTGGAGCAGGGGCTGTATGAGCTGGTGGAGATGACGAGGCAGCCTTTCTCCGAAAAGCCGCTCTTTTACCTTATTAAAAGCTACACCACGGGGTTTCAGCCCACCGTGCTGAAAAACGTTCTGGGCAGCGTGCTCAAGGGGATAAAGGGTGTCTGCGAGGCTTACGAGCTTACGCTTCCCACCGAGGAAGAGGGCATAGAGCTGCCCTGCGGCGCCAGCTCCATGTTCATCAAGGACTAAAGGGATATGGACATACCCATTTTGTTCGAGGACAACCACATACTCGTCGCGTCAAAGCCTTTCAACCTCCCCGTCCAGGCCGACTCCAGCGGCGACGAGGACATGCTCACCATGCTCAAAAAATACCTGAAGGAAAAGTACGAAAAGCCCGGCAACGTCTATCTCGGCCTGGTGCACCGCCTCGACAGGCCGACGGGCGGCGTCATGGTTTTCGCCAAGACCTCGAAGGCGGCGGCGAGGATGTCCCAAGGGCTGCGCGAAGGCGATTTTGAAAAGCGCTACCTCGCCGTCACCGTGGGCGCGCCCCAGGACGAGAGCGGCATCCTGGTGCACTACCTCAAGAAAAACGCCGTCACCAACACCGTGTACGTGGTGCCTCCCGCCACCGAGGAGGCAAAGCGAGCCGAGCTGTCATACAGAGTGCTGGAAAAAGGCTTCAGGATATCCCTGTTGGACGTGGGGCTTGTTACCGGCAGGGCACATCAGATAAGGGTGCAGCTTTCCCACATAAAATGCCCCATCTTCGGCGACGTGAGGTACGGCGGCGACATAGCAAAGGGCTACAACCTCGCGCTCTTTGCCTACCGGTTGGAGTTTATCCACCCCGTGACCAAGGACAGGATGGTTTTCATCGCCTATCCCCCCGTGGAGCTTGAGCCGTGGAAGAGGTTCGACATAGAGCGCCACCTGCTCTTAATAAAGTGACGGGGGCAAGAGAGCCCTTTTTTTGGCCTCAAGCCGACATTAAATAGGCAAAAAATGCGGGCAATGTTTGACAAACGCGCCTTTTGTGTGTAAAATTGTCTCTATGAATATTTGTCCTTTCACGCTTTGAATTTGGAGGAAAAAATGGCAAAAAACTTTTTTAAAAGGCCCATTATCGCGCTGCTTGCGGCGGTTTTCGCTATCGCCCTTTTTGCCAGGGGCGGAGACTCCGCCTCTGCCAAGAGCGTAAGCGTGGGCAGCTTACTGTTTACCAACATGGATAACGTGACCATTTCCGGCACCAAAACCGGTTTAAAGCTCTATTCCACGGGAAAGCGCGACACCTCGGCGCAGTTTGGCAAAAAGCTGTTGTTTAAGGATTTTGAGCTCGTCTACATCCTCACCCAGAGCGACTTTTCGGCGGTTTACTTTGAAATCTTGGGGGAAAACGGCAGCGCCGCCACGGGCAACATAAGCGACGAGGACAGGAAATACAGGCTCACCATAACTAAGAAGGAGGGGCAAGTTACCGCCACGGTCAGCGGCAAGGGCTTTGACCCGGTCAGCTCCGACGTCGAGGTGAGTTTTACCGAGGAGACAACCTTAAAGATTGTGGGCGGCGATGACGACGGCGACGATTTCTATACGCTCAAATTCCGCATAGAGAACTCTTCCGGCGAAAAAGCCGCCACCATAGAGAAAGAGATTTCCGTATACAGGGCCGAGGGCACGCTCACCATCGGCTTTGAGGGGATAGAGGTGGGCAAGGCCGCCGAGATGTATATAAAAAGGCTCAACGGCCAGTCCTTCATCTCCTCCACAGAAGGCTATGTGGATGACAACGTCGCCCCCGTGATGAGGATGGAGACCGACAAGCTCATCGACATAGCCCCGCTCAGCAGGGCTTACGAGCTTCCCGTATACGGCATCGACGTATTGTCTTCCACCATAAAGTACAACATCAAATGGGAATACTCGG